>JAGPVT010000065.1 GCA_018066865.1 Marinobacter sp.
GTTGTGTGTATTGTGTACCTGTAGTTGTGCCTGTAGTTGTGCTTACCCCTAATGAAGTAGTCCCTAGAGTTGTAGTTGAAGTATTTAAATTTATAGATTGCGCTGAATTTGGAGAAGCTGTTTTTAGGTAAAGAACCTGACGTGGATAATCCAACCGAAAACAGTTAATCAGACTCCTTGTGGAGGCCTTGCTTCGATAAGGCCTCTGCCAGGTTGTTCCAGCCAGCGTTAATGTCTGGAAACTTCTCGGTCATCGCACGATAGTACTCTTCTGCTTCAGACCACTGGCCTTGTTGATAAGCAATGTTCCCCAAACCGAGTAATGCTGCAGGCTGCTCTGGCCAAGCCTTTGCTGCTGTCTTGTAAGCGGATTTTGCGGCAGCTGTCTGCCGAGTTGTTTCCAGATCGTGAGCCGCCATCAAAAAAGTGAGAGGCTCGGCCGTTGCCGGAATCTGGTCTGGCGGCAGAATAACCCGCGCCCATCGCTTTGAGCGATCCCAGGTTGCCATAAAAACGCTGGCAGGCTGGCGATTATTCTCTTGTGTGCCGGTGTGAAGTATCAGTGCTCCTTTTGCACTGTCATAGCCAATAACCACCGCAAAATGCCATTGTGGCCACCAGCCGAAACGCAGGTTCTGCAGAACAAGAACCGGGTGACCTGCTCGAACCTCTTTTAAAACATGGTCCAGTTCGGGCTCAAGCGGATAAACCAGCATCCCGTATTGGCGCGCCGCCGCAACCATTTCAACTTGCAAGGCCCCCTTGCGCTGAGGCAGGTAAACGCGGTCGACCAACTCATCTGGCGTAGCCTCAACATCCTGTGCATTCAGCATCATGGCCAGTGAAGCCGGGCCACACTGATATTGCTCTTGTGGATGAAAGGGTACGTCGTTGAGAGTGGTCGCGTTGAAAGAGTCGGGCCAGGGCGGCTGGCTGGCGCAGCCTGAGAGTAGAACTCCCAGGAGCGCGGCCAAACCGGGGCGGCTTGGCTTCAGCCAGAATCCGAGCATGGCGATGCTGTTCAGCGTATGCAGTTAATGAATGGGAAAACATTCGTCGCGCACAGCATGTCAGTAATAATGAAAACCAACAGGAACAGCACGATTATGCCTACAACACCCTCGCCGGCAGGCGCTTGTGCAAGCTGTTGCTTGAAATCAGCCAGCTCAGCGGGCGTAAGGCTTTGGATCCGGTCTTGAACCTCCTGCTCGCCCACACCCATGTTCGCCAAAGCTGTTTTAACGTCTTCCCGTTCCAGCATGCTCATCAGTGCTTCGCGGTCGATGTCTGCACGCTGTTCAGTCAGTAGCTCGCCGGTGCCGACGATACTTGCAGAGGCGGGAATCGCCCACATTGAACTCAAGATCATAATCAGTGTCATGATCGCTGAAACGGATTGAGTATAGGATCGGATTGCTTGCATCGAGCTGCTCCTATTATTGACCTGTTCAGGTTTGTGTTTATGGGTCAGACGATGACCAGTGTAAACACTTGAGCACCAATTGCCGACCAAATCGGATTAATAACCTTTAATACCCTGTTCAGACTTGAGATCGAACCAACATTGCCTTGATCCGGCCAATTTGTTTCATCGGATTGAGACCCTTGGGGCAATACGCTGTGCAGTTGCCAATTCCCCTGCAGCGGAACACGCTGAACGGGTCTTCCAGTATAGCCAAACGCTCAGTCGTTGCTGTGTCACGTGAGTCAAGCAGGAATCGATGAGCTTGCAGCAGACCTGCCGGCCCCACGTATTTTTCCGGGTTCCACCACCAGGATGGGCAGGCAGAGGAACAGCAGGCACACAGAATGCACTCATACAAACCATCCAGCTTTGCCCGGTCTTCCGGGCTCTGGAGTCGCTCGATTGCAGGCCTTGGGCTGTCATTGATCAACCAGGGCTGAATGCTTTTGTACTGCTTGAAGAAAAGCGACTGATCAACCACCAGATCCCGGATAACCGGCATGCCGGGCAATGGCCGGATGACCAGTGTGCCAGATTTACCAAGAGCGTCAGTCACGCGGGTGATGCAGCCGAGCCCGTTGCGCCCGTTAATGTTCAATCCATCTGAGCCGCAAACGCCCTCGCGGCAGGAGCGACGGAAGGAGAGGGTAGGATCAACTGTTTTCAGGTGCTCGAGAACATCCAGTACCATGCGATTGCGGAAGCTCGAATCTACTTCTACATCCTGATCGTAGGGAGCGTTGTCGGTTTCTGGATTGTAGCGATAAAGTCGGACGGTGATTGTAGCCATGGCGAAATCATCCTTTGCTGGTCACAGCCAGCCGCACAGATAATATTAGGGCATGGGTTTTGATAGGCCCGACCCCTTTAAAGAAGTACTAGAAATAAATGTTCATCAGAAATTCTAGTACATACCGGGGTAGCGTCAAGGCGTAGCATGAGCTTCAGGCAACTTTTGCTCCGGCATTCAATCGCAGCTGCAAGCCATGGCTGTAGAAGACCAGTTTGGGCTTTTGCCCGTGAATCCCCAGGTCCCGCAGCCGCTGAGCCATTGCATGGGAACTTGCGCCAACCGAAGCCCGGATGCTTCCTGGCAAGCACAGTCGGCCACCACCACGGGTAACCACCAGGGTTCTCAGTAGATCTTCGTTGAGTTGGGAATAGAGCAGGATGTCCAGTTGCGGCCCGGATACGCCAAGACCGGGCGACCCGCTGACGGTAATAATGTCTCCTTCACTGTCCGGGTCTTTAACGGTACTGCAAAAACGCGATCCGGACAGTGAAAAGCTGATATCGGTAATGAACTTTGGGAATCCCCAGACTTCTTTGCCGGCAGCGCAAGCTGCTGCTGTGGTTACAGGAAGATCGATTACGGTAAGCCCAAGCATTCGCCTATCCAGCGCCTCATACATGGCCAGCCAGGGATGTTTGGGTTGAGCCGTTCCGGCTGGCACGGTGGCGATGGCGACACCAACCTCGTTGTAGATACCCACAGCCGTTTCCCGGTATTCATACAGAGCTAACGCCACCAGAGCCTTGCCGCCGGGGAACCTTGCCACGTCTACTAACTTGCTATTCAGTAGGGGAGCCGCCTTCTCCAGCTCGACTTCATAAAGTGCCAGAAAGTTGGAGTTGTCATAGTAGAGTATGGGCAGGTCTATTTTGCCTTCACTGGTTTCGAAGGGTGTCAGGGGGTATTGAAAAAACGTGTCCTGGTGCCAGTTCGTCATGATTAGACTCCGGTGTTTGTTGTTGATGATTGCGAGCAGAGAGGAAGTAGCTGGTCTTGCCAGTCTTCGATAACGGAAAGCTGATTGATCTGGTTGGTTCCCTCGAAAATCCGGGTCAGGCGAACGTCCCGGAATATTTTTTCAACGTTCTGCTCATGCAGTCCGCCCTGATCGGCAAGCAGATCCAGTGCCATTTCTACAACAGCCTGAGCGCGATCTGTCGCGTGGAATTTGCAGGCTGAAGCGTTTAGCTGGCGCGGCTTCCAGGCATTCCGTGCCTCCTGCCAGACCAGGCTGCGTATTGCCCGGGTTTCCGCCAGCATAGTGGCAAGGTGTTGCTGTACATCCTGATAATGAATCAGCGGTTTGCCGCCTAGCTGATAGCGGCAGGCAAAGGTAACGGCCTGTTCGGTTGCTGCACGGGCAAATCCCACAGCCATTGAGGCCACCGGGATCCGGGATGTGTTCAGGCTTGCCCGGTTCAGCACCCAGCCTTTGCGCAAGCCCCCGATAACATGGCTATCTGGCACGAATACATCCATGAATTCCAGTTCCGACGCGCCGGATGCGCGCATGCCCATCTTCATTTCATTTCGCGCGACCCTGAAGCCCTGGCTCGCCGCGTCCACATAAAAACATGTCCAGGACTCCATGCCTTCACCCTCCAGCGCCGCAAAGACAGTCAGGGTCCGAGCCATATCCCCGCCACTTATAAAACACTTGCGACCGTTGAGTTTCCAGCCACCATGGCAGCGGCTAGCGATGACTCCCGGCCTGTAGTCCCGGGCACCGTGCCCGTCTTCGGCATCCGAGCCTGCGCCTGGTTCGGTAATGGCGAAAGCCACCAGATGCGGATCGCCTTTGTGGCAAGAGTGGTACACCGGTGCCAGAAAACGCCGGATAATGCCGATGTCCCCGGAGAGAAGCAGTGGTATACAACCGAGGTGATGAGCTGAGAGCAGAAGCATAAGCCCACCGCAGACCCTGCTGAACTCCTCAACCACCAGGCTGGATTGCCACACCGGCGGATAAAGGCCTCTCCTCCATTTCATGCTGCCCAAGGGGCTGGGCAGGAAGTAACTCAGCCATCCCTCGCGTGCGGCAGCTTTCAGCATGTCGGTAATTGCCGGTGAATGCTGCCCCGGTGCTGTGTGCGCGGCAAGATCTGCCTCGGCAGAAAGAGGAGCGATATGCGTTTCGGCGAAAGCCCGGGCCCGGCGTCGCAGTTGGGCCATCGGTGCAGGTAATGTGCGGGTATCAGATTCCCACAGGTCGTCACGTTGGTAGCTTGCGATCTGTTGCGTGATCCTGGACAGATCACGGAACTGCCAGTGGGGTGCCAGTTTGTGGTCTGCGGGGAGGTGGCCTTCCAGATGCCTTATTTGAGTGATCACCTATATCTCCCCCAGGCGTGAATAAACAAGGGTATCTCGCGGATACCACCACTTTGAAGGCGCAACATATTCTGATCACGCAACAGTTTTTCCGGCCCGCAATCCTGCATGTACCCAATGCCACCGTGTACTTGCATTACGAGGTTGGCGGCCAGGCAAAGCTTGGGGTGGAGTTGCTGGCGGGCCATCAAGAGGTCTTTGAGGCTTAACCCGGGTAGCGGCCTTGTCAGCCCGTTCAGAGTCATTTCTGCTTCCCACTGAGCCTGCTGAATCGTTGCCAGCATGGTCTGGACAGCTGAGTGCTGGTTGATGATCCGCCCCCCTTGGCGGCGCAGACTGGCGAATGCCCGTGCCAAAGCCTCACCGTGCTGGTTGATGCCGGCCGCTATGGCAAGCAGTCCCAAGGCGTCCAGGATCAGCATGGAGGAGACCTGTTGTGGCGTTGCTTTGATGACTGCGCCTGCCTCCGGACTTGCGCTGACTTGCCAGGTATCCAGTTCATCGAGCCCGTGCTGTGGGCGGCATGGCGCAACCGCAACCTCTCTGCGGTTCAGAAGTTGCCAACTCATAATGCCTTTGTGCCAGACAGGCCAGATCAGATCCTGCCACTGTGGTGGTGCCGTGACTGTCGTCTTGTGAGTGTTTCGGTCCAGCCAGTCGGCCAGCATGGATTGATCGCAGTCCGAGGCTCTCTGGTGTAGCCAGCGGGCCAGAGAGCCTCGGGCAAGTCCATGGTGACCCGTTGAGATTGCAGATACGGCCAGTGGCGCCTGCTGCGCTTCGGTAAGATGGAATCCGATGGCCTGCGCGAGAAAACGGGCTAATGCATTGCGGTGCCATGCCAGGGCTATACCGGCATTAACGGACGCTATCTGTTTAAGGGCATCAATACTGAAGGTGATTGCGTTCACATCATCAGGCTGCTCCCACAGAGCAACGCCGGGCTCTTGATCATCCCCGGGCAGGATGCCAAATTCGAAAGCAGACTGACTGAGTTTCGAAATCTCTTCAGCAGAAGCCGGCATTTCCGGACGGATGGTTATCAAGGCCATTTCGGCACTGCAGAATCGAGAGACTTCGTCCAGCAGTGGCTGAAGGTCATCGGCCGCAAGAGGGGAGGGGGCCATAAAAAGTACCTGATCTGTTGTTTTTGTCTGGTCAGGTCCAGAGTATTTCTTTAATCACCTTGCGTGAATGCTGAACAGGGTCAATAATTTTAGTTTTTGGGCCATGGAGACTTGCATGGACGGGTATCTGGATTTCAGACGCAGTATCACCAGTGTTCGTTTGATGGTCGATTATGGCATTGAGCACGGAGTGGCTATTGGAGAGTTGCTCGAAGGCAGCCAGATATCCCCGGCGTTGCTGATGAATCCAAACACTGAAATCACGGCGAGTCAGGAATTGCAGGTAATCTGGAATCTTGTAGACACGTTCGATGATGTGGAGCCTGTTGCTCGGGACATTGGGCAAAGATACCACTGCTCCGCCTACGGGCTCTGGGGCTACGGTCTCATGTGCAGCGCCACAGCAGGAGACGCCTTGCGGCTGGCACTGCGTTTTTTACCGCTCACCTACGCGTATACCGTAATTTCATATCACGAAGAAAATGGTTTGGGCATTCTGGACTTCGGTGAACCACAGCTTGATTGCCGCTTGAAGCAGTTTGTTGTCGCACGGGATATGGCGGCAGCAATCGTTCTGATGCAGGAGTTGGTGGGCGAGTCTTTCGAGGTTACGGAGGCTTCCCATAACACGTTTGCGTTTTCCAGAGAACAGTTGTCCCGGAAATTGCCGCAGGCGAATCCGGTAACTGCGGAGCTATGTGAACAACAGTGTCGTGCGTTAATGGAACAGCGGCGAAGCAGTGCCGGAGCTCAAGCGATCGTCGTTCATTATCTGCAAAATTCCGGAGCGCGTATGCCTACTTTAACGGCAGCCGCGCGCCATCTTCATATGAGTGAAAGAACCCTGAAGCGCCATTTGCAGGCGGAGGGAATCAGTTTTCGGCAACTGCTGGAGCGCGTTCGAAAAGACAGGGCCGAGCGCCTGCTGAATCAGGGTGCATTGAGCATTTCTGAAATCGCAGACCGCCTGGGGTTCAGCGATGCCTCGACATTCTCTCAGGCATTCAAACGCTGGACGGGAACGGCTCCCAGCTACTGGGCGGGAAAATGAGATACATCAAGTGTAGCTTTTACGTTCATAACCTATGCTGCTAGCACTCTAAAACATTCTATCGCTGGGCCTTTCAATATGTCTGATGATGACGTCACAGCTTTTGAAATCTTTCCGTGGAACCGGAATTTCGAAACGGGCATCGAGAAGATTGACGAGCAACACCGGGTGCTTGTTGAAATCCTGAACCGGCTCGCCTGGCACTTTGCTTCCAGCACCTCGGAGCTTGAATGTGGACATATTCTTGACGAGCTGCTTTCTTACGCTGCCTATCACTTCAAGGAGGAAGAGGGTATCTGGAAAGCGGCGCTCGGTGAGCAGGAAATGGTGAATAACCACCATGATAGCCATCAACTCTTCTTCGTTCAGATTCAGATGTACCGCTCCAGCGGTGAACCGGAGGAGAAGGTTATTGGAGACCTGTTCAACTATCTGACCCGGTGGCTTGCTTTTCATATTCTGGAATCTGATCGTCGAATGGCGCTTACGGTCAGTGCGGTAAAGCGTGGAACCCCCATTGCCGAAGCCAGGGAAGAAGTAGATGGCCAACTGAGCGGGTCGGTTTCTGTCATGGTTTCGGCTTTGCTGGAGGTTTATGGCAAGTTCTCTGCCAGCACCATACAGTTGATGCGTGAAAAAATGGCAAGGCTGAGGGCTGAGGATGAGCTGGAGCGATTGCAGAATGAAAAACTTGATGCTGCACTGCAGCAACAGGCGTCAGACCATGAGAGGCAGCTTCAGTTTCTTGCGTATTCAGATCCTGTCACAGGCTTGATGAACCGTAACGGAATCCTCAGGGAGATCCGACATGTTATGCAACAAAACGATCTGGCAGCCGGGTCCGCCGCACTGATCTCCATTGATCTGGATAATTTTCATGATGTAAATGCCCGTTTTGGTGAAGAGGCTGCCGACCGACTGCTTGGTTTGCTTGCCAGGCGTTGGAGGGAAGCCGTAGCCCATGGTGGGCAGATCGCCCGGATCAGTGGAGACGAGTTTGTGGTGCTGTTGGCGGATGGCGGGAAAGTTGAGGCCCAGCTAAAAGCCCTGAGGCTAACGGCCGGGCAGCCGTTTACTCTGGGTGGCGGCAGCATTTCCGTGGACTTCACCGCCGGGGTCGTTCTGTTCCCTCATGATGGCGCTGGTGATGCAGATACGGTTCTGCGGCAGGCTGATCACACACTGTTTCGCGCCAAGCAGGAACAAAAGGGTGATTGGCTGTTTCTGGATGCAAATGAACAACGTCTCTCTGCGGAACGCCAGCAGCTCTTGGCTGACATAAGGGCAGGTCTTGTAGACAATCAGTTCAGACTGGAGTATCAGCCCAAGGTGAGCATGCGTTCGGGGGACCTGGTTGGTGTAGAAGCGCTTATCCGTTGGGATCATCCGACAAGAGGTTTGCTAAGCCCGATACACTTTTTGCCGATGCTGGAGCATCATCCACTTATTATCGATATTGGTGAGTGGGTCATCGAGCAAGCATTCCGGCAGATGGCGGCCTGGGATATCGAAGGGCTGACTCTCGATGTGGGTGTGAATCTGGCCGCACTGCATCTTCAGCAACCGGGCTTTACGGAAAATCTTGCGGGGATTCTGGCACGCTATCCCCATGTTGCTCCACAACGGCTTGATCTCGAAATACTTGAAACAGCAGCTCTTGGCGAGCTTGATAAGGCAAGCAGAATCATCCGGGACTGCGGGAGCCTTGGCGTAACCTTTTCTCTGGATGATTTTGGAACGGGATATTCTTCGCTGTCATACCTGAAGCAGTTACCGGTGAAAACACTGAAAATAGATCAGGGTTTTGTGAGGGGCGCACTCTCGAATGGGGATGACATTTCCATTATCAAAGGTATTATCGGCTTGTCCCATGCATTTGACAGAAAACTGGTTGCGGAGGGTGTGGAGAGCAAGGAGCACGGAGAACTTCTGATCAGCCTTGGCTGCTTCGATGCCCAGGGATATGCTATTGCCAAGCCGATGAAACCGGAGAAGATAGCAGTCTGGAAAAATAAGTGGCAACCTTACCTTGAATGGTCTGCCCGAGAGCAAGACATCACATGATTACACCTGCCAATACATCCGATAACCGCAAACTTGCCAAAGCCCGATTACCCCGAATGATGTTTGACTACTTTGATGGTGGTGCCTTTTCCGAGCAGACTCTCAGAGAGAACACGGGGGACTTCCAGAACCTGCACTTTCGCCAGCGGGTTATGCGGGATGTCTCCAACGGTTCCGCCGCAGCACGAATACTGGGCCAGGATGTTTCACTGCCACTCGTGCTTGCACCTGTGGGCCTTGCCGGAATGCTCGCACGGCGGGGGGAGGTGCAGGCCGCTCGGGCGGCAGAGAAAAGTGGCGTGCCGTTTTGCCTGAGTACCGTCTCGATCTGTTCACTGGAGGAGGTTGCCGGGGCAACGGGCGCGGCCAACTGGTTTCAGTTGTATGTTCTGAAAGATCGGGGCTACTCCGAAGCACTGCTCAATCGTGCACACAAAGCCGGTTACTCCACGCTGGTGTTTACGGTGGATCTTCCCAAACTTGGCGTGCGCTACCGGGACGTGCGTAACGGTATGAATGGTGGCCTCTCGCCCTGGGGCAAAATGCAAAAGCTGTCTGATCTTCTTTCCCACCCGCTATGGCTCTGGGACATTGCCATCAAGGGCAAACCTCTGACCTTTGGCAACCTCGCCGATGCGGTGCCTTCGGGCCGCAACCCTGAAGATTTCAAAGCCTGGGTGGACCAGCAGTTTGATGCGTCCGTTACCTGGAAGGATCTGGACTGGGTGCGGCAGCATTGGCCAGGCAAGCTGGTGATCAAGGGGATTATGGATCCAGACGACGCCCGTTCTGCGGTGGATGTCGGGGCCGACGGCATTGTTGTCTCTAATCATGGCGGACGACAACTTGATGGCGCGCCTTCAACCATCTCGGCGCTGCCGGGGATTGTCGAAGCCGTATCAGGAAAAACCGAGATTCTGTTTGATGGCGGCGTGCAGTCTGGTCAGGACATTGTGCGAGCACTTTGCCTGGGTGCAAACGCTTGTCTGGTGGGACGTGCATGGGCCTATGCGTTGGCGGCAGGTGGCGAGAAGGCCGTCTCCCGGATGCTGGAAAACTTCCGTTACGAGGTGGAATTGACTCTTGCACTGTTGGGTAAAAATTCGGTAGAACAGTTAACTCCGGATGACCTTATCTGAACGGCAAGACGGAGGCTTGATGATGGACATTCGAATCAAGAGAGCTTACGAGGACGCCGCGCGTTCTGATGGACCACGTATTCTGGTCGACAGAATATGGCCCCGTGGTGTTGCCAAGGAAGATGCCGAACTCGAAACCTGGCTGAAAGGGCTCGCTCCGTCTATCGAACTGCGAAAGTGGTTTGATCATGACCCTGAAAAATGGAACGAATTCCGGCAGCGGTACCTGAAGGAATTGAAAAAAAACGATGCAGCTGAAGATCTGAAAGAACTGCAGTCGATTGTGAAAGACCACAAGCGCATAACGCTGGTGTTTGCCGCGAAGGACACCGAGCACAACAATGCGGCAGCCCTTCGTGACTTCCTCAATAATGGCGATCTATAGCTGGCTCAGAGCCTGCTTCAGGTCTGCGATCAGGTCTTTCGCATCTTCCAGCCCAACCGACAGCCGCAGCATACCGTCACTGATCCCACGGCGCTCCCGCTCCTCCCGGCTGATGCCGTGGTGGCTGGTGGCGCAGGGTTGGGATACCAGGCTTTCGACGCCCCCCAGACTGGTGGCCAGCAGGAAAACCTGCAGGCTGTCGGCCACTTTCGCAGCCTTTTCCTGGCCGCCCTCAATCTCCAAAGTCAGCACGCCACCAAACCCGTCCATTTGTTGCGCCGCCAAGCTGTGGCCGGGGAAATCAGGTAACCCCGGATAGAGCACCCGTTTGATGGCCGGGTGACTGGCCATTGCCTGGGCAACCGCCATGGCATTGTCGTTATGCTGCCGTACCCGCACAGGCAAGGTTCTGAGACTGCGGGAGAGCAGAGCGGCGGTTTCCGGCGCCAGAATCTGACCAAGGTTTTTCCGCCATTGGGCAATGGGCTGAATCCGTTCTGCAGAAGCCATCACGGCACCGGCGGTAAGGTCGCTGTGGCCCCCGAGATACTTGGTAGCGCTGTGAACGCTGATGTCGGCACCCAGCGCCAATGGACGCTGATTTATCGGTGAGGCAAAGGTGTTGTCTACTGCGAGAAAAGCCCCTTTGGCATGAGCCCGTTGCGCCAGTTCCCGGATATCCAGTATGCCCAACGTCGGGTTGGCCGGCGTCTCACAGTACACCAGCATGCCGGGTTTGTTCAGAGTGTTGGTTAATTGATCGGATTCGTTCTGCAGCAGAAAAGTAACGGGAATGCCCAGAGGTTCCAGGTGCTTGGTCAGCAGTTCTTGTGTACCGCCATAAAGATCACCGACGCAGACAATGCCGTTCCGTCCATGAGCAAACAGGGTTGCCGAAATGGCTGCCATGCCAGAGGCAAACGCCAGCGCATCCTCTGCATCTTCAAGGCCGGCCAAGCCTTGCTCAAGCTCTCGGATGGTCGGGTTGCTGCCCCAACGGGTATACAGGTTGCCCGGCGTGCGGCCTTCAATCACATCCTGCAGCGAGGCGGTGTCCGCGAAGCGGTAGGTAGTGGTGTTGTAAATCGGCGAGTAGGGGCTACCGAGGCTATCCTTATGGCGGCGGTTATGGATAATTCGGGTCGCTTTCCCCTTTTCAGATTTGGGCTCTGGCTTGGGCTCGGATTGCATGGGGTTTCCCTGAGGATGAATGTAGCGTGATAACCGAAGGCGGCAGTGTCGAGGGAATTATTCTGGCAGGCTTGGCTCGCCCTGACCACTGGGCGAGTTGATCATCGGCAAGAGGTGTTGCGCCTGCGTAGGCCTCAAGACGGCCTATTGGCCATCTGATATGCTCTTGGCTATCCGGTTAGTCGCCCGGGGCAGTTATCCATAAAGAGTCAATGATGCTGGAGTGTTCGATATGCCGGTTATGGTTCAGGCGCTAGTGCCTATTTTTGCGCTGATTGTTTTAGGGTACCTGTTCAGGCGCTGGGAATTTCCCTCGGTCGACTTCTGGCCACAGGCGGAGCGCTTTACCTACTACGTGCTCTTTCCCGCCATGCTGGTGTTCAAGCTCGGCCAGGCCCGGTTGCCGGCGTCCGCCTATGGCGATACCGCCTTGCTTATTGGCTCCATGCTCTTGGCGATGACACTGCTATTAATCGCCGTGCAGCTGTTCTGGCACTGGAGTGGGCCGGTTTTTTCATCGGTCTATCAGGGAGCTATCCGGTTTAACTCATACGTGGGCCTTGCGGCGGGTGGAATGTTGTTGGGTGACGAGGGGTTGTCGCTGACCGCCATCGCTGTTGCCATTATGGTGCCGCTGATAAACCTGTTGTGCATTCTAATGTTTTCTCTCGTGGCAACGGACGGCCCGGTGCGGGTGGGGCCGCTGTTACGTACGATTGCATCAAACCCTCTGATTATCGGGTCGATTCTTGGGGTTACCTGGAGCTTTTTCGAGATTGACTTCCATCCGCTCCTTGCAGGCACGTTGGAGCCACTGAGCAACCTGGCGCTGCCGATGGGCTTGATGACCGTTGGCGCCGGGATTCAGCTTAAAGCCCTGCGGGGCGGCTCCGTGCCTTTTATGATGTCGTCTGTCTTGAAGTTGTTGCTGTTTCCGCTGATGGCTGCAGGGCTTGCCATTCTGTTAGGGCTTGATGGCACGCTGGTGGAGGTGGCGATACTTCTGGCCACGCTTCCAACGGCTACATCGGCCTACATCCTTGCCAGACAGTTAGGCGGTGATGCGCCGCTGATGGCGGGCATTATCAGTGGCCAGACGCTTCTGGCCATGGTGTCTATTCCATTAATGCTCAGCATTCTCTGGTAGGCATTTGAGTACAGCATCAGCGATGCTTTGCTGAAAGGCCGCGTAACCACCGTCCACCGTTGTATCAATATCTGTGGCCAGAGGATCCCAGGTGCTGAATGTCACATCCAGGCCCTCGGTTATGGAACGCCACCACTGCCGGTTGAATTGCGGTTCGATCAACAGGCATGGTTGGTTTGCGCCGCGAAGGCTGTTCTGAACCTCCGCAATGTGCCGTGCACCTGGCGACAGTTCCGGGTTGAGTGTCAGCACGCCCTCAACGTTCAGGCCGTAGTGCTCTGCGAATCGGGTGAAGGCGCTGTGATACGCAAACAGACTGATACCCTGCAAGGGCTCCAGCTGCCTGCGGATCTGCTCTTCTTTGGCTGAAATGGATGCCCGGAAGGTTTCCAGGTTGCGATCCAGAGCCGGCTTGTCTGCACCGCTCAGTTGAGCCAGGGTATCCCGAATGGTTTCTGCCATGGTAAGCGCCATATGCGGGTCTACCCAGATGTGTGGATCTTCTCCATCTCCGTGATCGTGCCCGTGATCGTCATGGTTTGAGTCATGTTGATCGTGTTCGTAACCCTCTTTTTCAGGCTCTCCGGCTTCGGCATCTTTACGCATAAGTGCCACGGAGCGCTCGCCGAATTCGCTGCCGGTCAAGAGGCGGTTCAGAAATGTCTCCATCTCAGGGCCGGCCCAGAAAATGATATCGGCGCTTTCCAGTGCCCTGCGTTTTGAAGGCGTTATTGAATAGTTATGAGGGCTGGAGCCCGGAGGTACCAGGGTACTTGTGTGCATGTCTTCCGTTGCAATCGCCTGCACCAGAAGCTCCAGCGGTTTGATGGAGGTCAGAATGCGGGTATCGGCAAGCGTATTGCTGGCATAGAGAAGGGTGCTGGCGCTCAGGGCTAGAGTGCAAGCTGTTTTGAGGGTGCGCATGGGGGCTGAATCCTGATGTTTACTTTTAATGTTATAATGTAACACTCAGGGCGACAGAATCGCAAAATCTTGTGGTGCCTCAAAGAGCCGGCGTAAATGATACGCTTTGCAATCATGCGAAATAATGCAGGGGCCGGTATAATGCCGGGTTTATCAAACGGCCACCGATTTTCAGGAAGGTTTCATGACTGTACGTACCCGAATTGCTCCATCACCTACCGGTGATCCACACGTTGGTACCGCCTACGTGGCCCTGTTCAACCTGTGTTTTGCCCGGCAGCACGGCGGGCAGTTCATCCTGCGTATTGAAGACACCGATCAGGTCCGCAGCACCGCGGAATCTGAGCAGGACATTCTCAAGGCGCTACGCTGGCTTGGTCTTAATTGGGATGAGGGTCCCGATGTTGGTGGGCCTCACGGGCCGTATCGCCAGTCTGAGCGCAGGCATTCATACAGCCAGTACGCGGAAGATCTGGTCACCGCTGGCCACGCTTTTTATTGCTTCCGTACGCCCGAAGAGCTGGATGCCATTCGGGAAGAACGTAAGGCACAAGGTCTGAACCCGGGCATAAAAGGAAATCTGGAGCTTTCTCAAGAAGAGGTCAAGCGCCGTCTGGATGCAAGTGAGCCCTATGTGATTCGCATGAAGGTGCCGGAGGAAGGCACCTGCGAGATCAATGACATGCTTCGCGGCATCATTGAAATCGATTGGGCGCAGATAGATTGTCAGATCCTGCTTAAATCTGACGGCATGCCCACTTACCACCTCGCTAACGTGGTTGACGACCATTTGATGGAAATTACCCACGTTCTGCGTGGCGAGGAGTGGATTAACTCCGCACCCAAGCACAAGCTACTGTACGAGTATTTCGGATGGGAAATGCCGGTTCTTTGCCATCTGCCGCTGTTACGCAACCCGGACAAGAGCAAGCTGTCCAAACGCAAGAACCCCACCAGCATTAACTTTTACGAGCGCATGGGCTTTCTGCCGGAAGCGGTAACCAACTACCTTGGCCGTATGGGCTGGTCCATGCCGGATGAGCGTGAAAAGTTCACGCTGGATGAGATGATCTCCAACTTCGATATTCAGCGTGTATCACTCGGTGGCCCGGTTTTTGATGTCGAAAAGCTACGCTGGCTTAACGGCCTTTGGCTACGCGACGAACTCACGGAAGATCAGTTTATCGATCGCTTGCGCCAATGGTGGTTCAACGAAGACGCGCTCAAGGTGCTGGTTCCGCATATCAAGGGCAGGGCAGAGGTGTTCTCCGATGTGGCGCCTATGGCCCAGTTCATGTTCTCGGGCATGCTGGATTTGAAGCCGGAAGACTTTGCGCACAACAAGCTGGAAGAAGGTCAGATCAAACGTGTACTCCAGTTCACCTTGTGGAAACTTGAGGCACAGCGCCATTGGAGTAAGGAAACCATCTTCGCCGATATCAAATTCCTGGCCAAAGCCATGGATCTGAAAATGGGTGACTTCATGTTCTCTGTGTTCGTCGCCATTGCGGGTACTCCGAATTCCTGGTCTGTTATGGACTCCATGGACGTGCTGGGCCCGGATATGACTCGCGCTCGTTTGCGGCAGGCTTTGGAAGTACTTGGTGGCTTCTCCAAGAAAGAAACCAAGAAAGTGGAAAAAGAATACGCTGCACTGGGTGCTTAATAGCCACTTTGGTGAAGAAGTGAGCGGTCTGGGCGGGGAAGTTCGGAAAACTGAAAAAAAGTACCTCCCAAAGGTTGACGGCCATGAGGCGGATCCTTAATATACGCAGCCGTTGGGGGCCATAGCTCAGCTGGGAGAGCGCAACACTGGCAGTGTTGAGGTCGACGGTTCGATCCCGTCTGGCTCCACCAATTTCTAGTCCCCTTCGTCTAGTGGCCTAGGACTCCGCCCTTTCACGGCGGCAACAGGGGTTCGAACCCCCTAGGGGACGCCAATACGGCTTGACGGTTTAGTCCACCGGATAGCCATCAAAAAAACCGCCTTCGGGCGGTTTTTTTGTGCCTGTATTAACGTGAGGCTATGGCGCCTTTGCCAACGCCTTCGTAGGCTTTCACCAGAATAGTGTCTGATGGGAAATCTGCTTTTAGCTGATCAGCAATGTGTGCGGCAATGAACTCGACTGTGGTATCTGTGTTCATCATGTAAACGCGCTTTTCAGGCAGG
>JAGPVT010000081.1 GCA_018066865.1 Marinobacter sp.
ATGATTACGAGCGTACGGCGCCCGGTCGCCTCAAGCTGGAATTGCCTGACGACAGCGTAACGTCGTTACTCGATCCCGATGCCTTTGCCATCCTGGTAAGAAATCTGCTGGAGAATGCGCTCAGACATGGTGCTACCGACCGGCCGATAAACATAAGCCTTACAGGTGATGGCACCTTAAGGGTGGCCAATGAGGGTGAGGTTGTACCGCCAGAGAAACTCGCCTTGTTGCGCAACCGCTTTGTGCGTTCCGATACAACAACAGTAGGATCCGGCATCGGGCTTGCAATTGTCGACGCCATCGCCGATGGTGCAGGCATTACTCTGAATCTCCGATCTCCGGCCTCGGGTCAGTTCGACGGCTTTGAGGCTGAACTTAATGTTGCCATGGTCGACACGGACAGTTGAAGGCTCGCGTGGCGTTCAGGGCAACTATTCAATGGCCTGAGGAACTGACTGCTTTTAAATTGAAAAGCGCCCCTCCCACTCGGCAACCCAATTCACTAAAGCCTCTGCTGGCATGGGCTTGGCGATAAAATAGCCCTGCGCCAAATCGCAGCCAGTGGTGCGCAGGAAAAGCCAATCGTCCTGATTTTCCACGCCCTCAGCCACGGTCTTCATGCCCATTTTTTTCGCCATACCGAGGCTCGCCTCGAAAATGGCTCGTAGCGACGCATCCCGACAGGCACCGTGAACGAAGCTCTGATCTATCTTGAGTTCATCGAAGGGAATGTCGCGCAGCTGCTTAAGCGAGGAGTGACCGGTACCGAAGTCATCGATGGACAGGCTAATGCCCTTGAGGCGCAGGCGTGAAAGGATGTCCAGAGAGGCCAGGGGATCATTCGTTAACCGGCTCTCGGTCACTTCAAGTACCAGGTTTGACAGGCTAACCCCTGCTTCGGCCGCGGCACGTGCAACTAAATCCGGGAATTCCAGGGAGGCAAGATTCACCATGGAAATGTTCACTGCGACGTGCAACATCAATCCCTCTTCCTGCCAGTGGCGCGCCTGATACAGGGCGTTTGACAACACTGCTTGCGTCAGATCGTCAATGAACCCGTGTTCCTCTGCCGTGGCGATAAACTGGTCGGGAAACACCAGTCCGTCCTGAGGATGCAGCCAGCGAACCAGCGTTTCCACACCGGTCACCCGACCGGAGTCAATGGCTACCTTGGGCTGATAGTGGTTGACCAGCTGTCTATTGGTGATAGCCTGCCGTAATTCATCGGGGCCATAGAGCCTGGGTAGGGGACGGGCCGGCCTGATGGTATGGTTGAGTTTATCTGCCAGTATCGATTTTAGCTGTTCGGGTGCAACGGGTTTGTTCAGGATTCCAAACACATTGAGCTTGTGGGACTTGGCGAGGTTTTCCACGGTCCTGAGAATACGCTGGTCCTCGCCACTTACTAGCACCAGGCCGCCAGCGTAATGGATACGCGCTAAATGGCGCACGAATTCCACGCCGTCCATCTCCGGCATTTGCAAATCGCAGAATATCAGCTCGACAGGTTCGGTGCTGGCTTCCAGCGCCACCAGGGCGTCTTTAGCGTGCTCGTGGGTGATAACCTCCGCAAAACCCAGATTTGCCAGTTGCTGTTTAAGCAACTTGAGCAAAAAGGGGTCGTCATCAATGAGTAGCGTTTTCATGGTCCTGCTCCCTGCTCCCTGTCTAAACTTTCTGCTGGTCGAGAAAATCGGCGATCTCAACCGCCACGGCTTTCCAGGTTGTTTCGATTTTCGCCATGTGCTGCGCAGTGGATTCCTTGTCTTCGGCCCTACAGGCGTTTTCCAGTTCCGTGCACAAATCTCCAAGCGCCAATGCGCCCACAGAACGTGACGAGGATTTGAGTTTGTGGGCTATGGACGCGACACGACCGGTATTACCAAGGCTAAAATCTGCATACAGGTCGCTGACCTGTTGCCCGGCTGACGCGAGATAGTCGACGAGCAAGTCTCGCACAATGTCGTCGTCATCCCCCACCAGATTTTTCAGTGTCGCCACGTCGATTGCAGCGGCAGGCGCTTGTCTGTCGTCCACTGAGGCAAGTAATGATGCACCGGTTTCGTCAATTTCAGGCATCCACATCATCAGCGTGTCGCTGAGGATGTGGAGCTGCAGTGGCTTGGTTAGGTACTCGTTCATGCCCGCTGCCTTAGCGCGTTTTGCCTCACCCAGGAGCGCATTGGCAGTCAGTGCCAATATCGGCATATGCTGTCCTTTTGCCTCTTCCTGCCGAAGGGTTTTTGTCAGAGTGTAACCGTCCATTTCCGGCATGTGCAGATCGGTTAGCAGTAGGGCATAGTCACCTTTACGCCACATTTCCAGGGCTTCTACACCGTTACTGGCAATTTCCGCCGCATAGCCGAGCAAACCGAGCTGTCGCAGAATAACCTTCTGGTTGATCGAATCATCTTCGGCGACAAGGATCAGGCGGCCCTGGGTACGCGCCTCCGCGATAGAGGGAGGAGGTAGCTGTTCAGTGGCTAAAAAATCCGTAACAGCGGCCGGGTAGATTGTTTTGGGAGAAGCCCTACCTGCCGCCACTGCCACGGCGTGCAACAGGGAGGCCTGTCGCAAAGCGTCGCCATCCAGGGTAACTACACCGGGGGCCTCCACCCGCAATCGCCGGCGCTGCCCCCAGGTAATCAACAGATAACGCGTGTTAGGAGCAACGTCGAAAGCCGCGTGCAGTGCATTGAGCGGAATCGACACGGATTTACGCCCCGTGTCCTGAATGATCACCACTGCGTTGTCCAGGCCCGCCGCACGTTGTGCCGCTGCGTTCAGGTCCGACGCTCGCTGCACGTGTGCACCAGCATATTCCAGATAGAGACATAAATCATCGGCGTTAATATTCGAGCCAGCTACCAGGATGCAATCCAGTCCGCTAAGGTCCTGCTGGAAATGGTCCGTACTTTCTTCCATTTCTTCCACTGCCTCAATCGGCAGAGTAACTGTGAAGGTGGAATGTTTACCCAACTCACTTACCACAGTGATATCGCCCTGCATTATTTCCACCAGGCGCTTACTGATAGCCAGGCCCAGCCCGGTGCCCCCAAAGCGCCGCGTGGTGGAGGTCTCGGCCTGATTGAAATAGGTGAACAGATTGGCCAGTGTCTCGGGTGTCATACCGATACCGTTATCACTGATCGCAAAGACCAGTTGATCCGGGGTGGTATCAGCCAATTCCACTCGTACTTCCACCCGGCCCCTTTGCTGCTGTCGTGCGCTACTGAACTTGACGGCATTGCCCACCAAATTGTAGAGCACCTGGCGTAACCGGGTAACATCGGACCAGACCTGTTTGGGTATATGGGGGTCGATGAACAGCAAGAGGTCAACATCTTTGCCATCGGCCACCGGCAGGAGTGAGTTGCAGACACCTTCGACGACACCCCTCACGTCAACCGGAACCCGTTCCAGCTCCAGGCGGCCGGCCTCGATTTTGGAGAAGTCCAGGATATCGTCAATCAATCTCAGCAGAGAAAAAGCGGAATCGTGGATGGTGTTCAGCGCATCGGCCTGGTCTTCGGCTAATTGACTGCGTGAAAGTACCTCTACCATGCCGATGACGCCATTCATCGGGGTACGGATTTCGTGGCTCATCGCAGCCAGGAAGGCGGACTTGGCACGGTTGGCCTGCTCGGCCTCTACCTTGGCCTGCTCGAGTTGCTGGTTGGTTGCTCTGAGTACCGCTGTGCGTTCGGCCACCCGCTGCGCAAGCAGCTTGCGTTCTCCTTCGACCACCAGATTGGCCGTCTGCCGTTCTTTCACTTCCTTTTCCAACTCATGCAGTACACGTTTGCGCTCCGATACATCACGCACCATGGCGATGCAACGTCGCCGCTCCATGGACGAGACCATATACTGAATGGTGATCTCTACAGGGATGTCGTGACCGTCCATGTGGCGGTGCAGTGTGTCGAGATGAAGGCTGTTGTGTTCACCTTGCAGGAGCGGTGCCAGCATCTCCCGGAACTGCGTCTCGTTGAATGCGGGCTTGATATCCACGGGGGTCATGGTGAGTAACTGCTCGCGCGAATAGCCAATTTGGCAAATTGCCCCCTCATTCACGTAGCTGAAGCGCAATGATTCGGGGTCAAAAATAAATGCGCCATCATCAGTCGCATCCAGCATGCTCATTGCCTCGCGCATGGCTTGTTCTGCATGCACGCGCTCGCTGATATCACGCACGGCAGCGGCGACCAGCGAGCCATCCTCCGATTCCACCGGGCTCAAGCTGATTTCCACAGGAAATGTCGTACCATCCTTGCGCAACGCGCGCAGGTCTTGCTGAGCCCGGCCCCGGCCCATACTGCGGGACGTAGCGGATTGCAGGAATCCATCGAGTAATTTGCCGTGCGCGGCTCGGGAATGCATTGGTATGAGCAATTCCACTGGTTGCCCCAGTAACTCTGTGCGCTGCCAGCCGAACAGTCTTTCGGCCTGACGGTTCATCTGCACGACGGTACCGGTCTGATCGGACATCAAAATGGCGTCGGGCGCGAGCTCGAAAAGATCGGCGAGGCGCTGCGCGTTGCGCCGTTCTTCGGTAACATCGCGCATGACAGTCACTGCCCCTAAACTTTGACCACTGTCATCACGCAAGGGACCGCCGTTGGCGAGCACGAGGCGCGGCTTTTTACTGCCGACGCAGATCGTCATCTCTGCGTCAGTCACCTGTTCGCCGCGCAGGGCGCGCAGTAGCGGAATCTGCTCCGCCTGCAAGGGTGTGACGCCATCTGCTTTGAAGAGTCCGTAATGCTCGGCCCATTCGTCAGGGGGGATTGCACGCAGGTCTGCGCCATGCCATTCCCGCGCGCTCTTGTTAAACAATGTCAAGATGCCGTTGGTGTCGCAGGCTACTACGCCTTCATTCAGGCTCTCCAGGAGCACGTGATTCAGGTGTTCCTGGCGCTGCAACTCGGCAGTGCGTTGTTGCACACGGCGCTCGAGGTGGGTATTGAGCTGACGGATTTCCTCATCGGCTTCCTTGCGGAGGGTGACTTCTTTTCGAAGACTTATAGCGCGCTGCCGAGTGGTGGCGAGCATCCAGCTAATAATAAACAGTAGTGCGCTGAGAAACAGCCCCCCCCCAAAAGTGCTGCGGGCGAGCGTAAAAAAAACCCGGCTTCGAAAACAGGAGTTGAACGAAAGGTGATCATCCATGACCGACCCGCGATGTCAATTGAGGTAGCCGAAATGAACTTCGGCTCGCGACTCACAGCGTCGAGTTTGAGCTCGGCATCACCATCACCATCATATAGCAGCGCGTTGCTAGCGGACTGCTTGCCATCATAAATGCTAAAGCTAACCCTCGAATCGCCTTCCTGCAGGATGCCGCGCATCAGATCGTTGGCGCGAAACGGGCTGTAGACGTAGCCAAGCAAGGTTTTACGGCGTGAATCCAGTGTGGCTGGAATGCCTTGCGTTGTGTAAACAGGAAGGTAGAGAAGAAAGCCCGCCTGCTTCACTTCAGTGATTTCCTGGACCAGCTCAACTTTTCCCGACATCGCGGCAGCCCCTGTGTCACGCGCCCTTTGCATGGCCGCTCGGCGGGTCGGGTGCGAGAACATATCGTAGCCAAGAGCCTGACGGTTGCGTTCATCAAAGGGTTCAAGGTAAATAATCGACGTGTATTCCTCTCGCTCACCCGCCGGCTTTACTCTGTAATCGGGAAATCCCTCAGCCTGGATCTGACGAATATGTTCCGCCATATCGGCTGGGCGAATGCGCAAGGAAAAGCCTACGCCCTGTATTCCGGGAAAGTGTTGGTCAAGCTGCAGTGAGGAGACATAGTTGCGCCACTCGTCTCGGGTGATCTGCGAAGATGCGCGAAAAAGCCCTGTCCCGCCCCGCAGGACCTGCTCGTATGCCGACATTCGGTCCTTGATACGGTATGCGAGCAGCTGGGTTTCGGCGTCAAAGCGCTGTGCTGCGTGGTCGTTGGCGTGGCTCTCGGTGAAGTACCATGCACACGTGGTTGCCGTCAAAGACAGAATCAGAACTGATAGAGGGACGAAGAGATGTTTTGGCACATGATAGCCTATTGTTTTATTCCAGCTCCTTCCTTGTCGCCCTTTCCGAATGACATCGACCCCGGCAAGGCAAGGTATCTTTTGTTAAAACTCGGTACGCAAAATCGTTCTCAATACAGATAAAACTGTACGTCTTCACTTCTCGCCCAGATCATAACATTCTTCTCAACCTTGATAATACTGAGGCTTTAGTGGAAAGGTCAGAGATGACGTTCCCGACACACCCACTTTTGGGTGGTCGAGAACCCGGTTGAGGCGCGAGTCTTGAGTGTCAATCCTGATTTAGATTATTGACACAAAGCCCCTTAAAGAGGGGAATGCTGGACTTTTAAGGTTGGTGTCAGGTTAACCCTGCAGAATTCAAACAAACCCAACCGGAGTTTGTTCGTGCCTAACTTACGTACCAGTGTCGCCCTTTTACTGCTTTTGACGGTTCAGCTCAGCTTCTGGACCCCGGGGCTGAGCTATGAGCAGTTGCTGACACTCAGTGGATACCTTGCCATCAATTTCATGTCCATCACCATGGTGTTGGCTACCCGGCCTGCGTGGCTGGAATCGCCGTTGGGTGGTCTGGACAGCATGTATCAACTGCATAAATGGACCGGCATTCTGGCCGTTACTTTTGCGCTGACACACTGGCTGATCGAAATGGCAGATGATGCCCTCGAAGCGCTGTTTGGCTCGGATCGGAGCTTGAAGGAAGCTGACTTTTCGGGCCTGCTGGACAGCCTTCAGGATGGCGCTGAAGATCTGGGCGAGCCTGGCCTGTATCTGTTGCTGTTTCTGGTTGTCATTACCCTGACCCGATGGGTGCCCTACTATTACTGGCGTTATCTGCATCGGGTGATCCCGCTGATTTACCTGGTGCTGGCCGTCCATGCAATGTTGCTGGCTCCTCTGAAGTGGTGGCAGCAACCCACCGGCTGGCTGATGGCGTTGTTAATCGTGGGTGGTGCCGTCGCAAGCCTGCAATCGTTGACCGGGCAAATCGGAAGGAGCCGCCGCTACAAGGGGCTGGTTCAGGCCGTCAAGCAGACGTCAGCCAATATCACGGAAGTCGTCTGTGACATGGGCAAGCGGTGGCCAGGGCATCAAGCTGGACAATTCGCTCTGGTGACCTTCGACCGGATTGAAGGGGCGCATCCTTTCAGCCTGTCCAGTGCTGACAATGACAGCGGGCAGCTCAGTTTTCACATCAAGGCCTTGGGAGACTACACCCGCAAGATCCCGCGGAGGCTACGCAGTGGCCAGGCCGTTACGCTTGAAGGCCCTTATGGCCGTTTTGACCCCGACAGCGGCAGAAAAAACGCCCAGCAGATCTGGGTGGCGGGCGGCATCGGTATCACACCGTTTCTGGCGGCGCTGGAAAACCGCTTGGTGAATTCCGACCAAAAACATCCCGCAGTCACACTGCATTACTGCACTGCCGGAGCCTTGGGTGATCCCATGCTGACTCGCCTGCAACAGCTGATGGAGCAACTTCCCGACATATCACTGCACATATACGACAGCCTACAGGGGCAGCGATTAACCGCGAATCGTCTGCAGATCCATGGCTCCAGGGTGGATGTCTGGTTTTGCGGGCCTCAGGGCATGGCAAACGCCTTGCGAAGCGGACTTAAGCAACCGTCCATTTCATTACGCTTCCACCAGGAAAGTTTCAAGTTTCGCTAAAACAGTGCTCGTCTTTCAGCCCTGCCAACAATTAGTAGAGTCCAATGAAAATATATCGTGGAACACAATGTTTGAGCATCACTTTGATCACCGTTGCGTTGTTGACGGGCTGCAACAAATCGCCTGGAAATTTCGAAGGTATACAGCGAACCACCTCGAACGCTGTCAACGTAGCGGATGCTGACGTGACCGAAAACGTCAAGAGGGCTCTGCGGGCGGACCTCGCCCTGAATGGCCTTGATATCAGCGTGACGACTCTGAAAGGTGATGTGCGTTTAGTTGGCGTCGTCGACACACAGAGGCAAATGGATATCGCCATAAAGCTTACTCAGAGTGCGGATGGCTTCCACACCATCCATAATGAGTTGACCACCAGAAAGTGAACGTGCTGCGAAGGTTTTTCTACAGCTTCGTTTGCAATTCGATTTATTGGGAAAGCATATGAGTCATAGTGAAATCCATCGGTCACATCGCGTGGGTTGGTTACGTGCAGCGGTGTTAGGGGCGAACGACGGAATTGTTTCTACAGCAAGTCTTATTATTGGTGTAGCTGCCGCTAGCAGCGCTCATGAAGGCATTCTTCTGGCAGGACTTGCTGGTTTGGTAGCGGGCGCTATGTCTATGGCTGCTGGGGAGTACGTGTCAGTTAGCTCGCAGTCCGATACTGAAAAGGCAGATCTGGCTATTGAAAAAAGGTCACTGGAACAAGATTTTGAGTTTGAGAAAGAGGAGCTCGCTTTAATATACGAAAGCAGAGGGCTCGAGTTGGCTCTTGCGAAGAAAGTTGCCGAGCAGTTAATGGCTCACGATGCACTTGGTGCCCACGCCAGGGATGAAATAGGAATCTCGGAAAGTGTTAGCGCCCAGCCCGTTCAAGCGGCGTTCTCATCGGCAGGCTCCTTTACCATTGGTGCCGCACTTCCGTTGGCGGCGGCGTGGGTTGTACCGGGTAGCCAGCTTATTTCTGTTGTTGCAGTATCCTCACTGGTTTTTCTCGCGCTTCTAGGCGGGGTTGCTGCAAGTGCAGGCGGGGCCTCAATTGCTGTCGGCGCAATCAGAGTTACATTTTGGGGTGCACTCGCAATGGCAATTACGGCAGGCGTAGGTCGAATATTTGGCGTGGTTGCATAATGAGGGCTGGGCTTCACAGGCTTCTGGATTTGAGCTTCCTGTAAACCTGTCTTTCACTCATTATGTTGGCATGAGCCGCGAGAGAAGGCCTCGAACATGATGACCAAGCCTGTTCCGTCCAGTGCCGAGCAACGATCTTTCTGCCATATCTGCGGGCAGACCTTTTCTGCGTCAAAACTACGCCCCTGGATTTCAGTCCGGCCGGGAGTATCAGACCTGATCTCCAGTGCCGCACCGGGCTGGGCCGAAGGAAAGCAAATTTGCAAGCGCGACCTTGTCCGGTTTCGGCGCCAGTATGTCGAGCGACTACTCGAAGATGAGCGCGGTGAGTTGAACGAGCTCGATCGACAGGTCATTGAAAGCCTTGAATCGGGACAGCTTGTATCTCGCAACCCTTTGGACGAGATTGAGAAAAAATCCACGTTCGGCGAGCGCACGGCAGACAAGGTTGCCAAATTTGGTGGCAGCTGGACATTCATCTTGTCTTTCACCGTCGTGTTGATTGCGTGGATCACAATCAATGTCGTGGGGCTAAGCGCCAAACCTTTCGACCCCTATCCGTTCATCCTGCTGAATCTTGTGCTGTCATGCCTTGCAGCAATGCAGGCTCCTGTGATCATGATGAGCCAGGGTAGACAGGGAACCAAGGATCGGCTGCGGGCTGAAAACGATTATCGCGTAAACCTGAAGGCTGAGCTGGAAATCCGCCAGCTGCATGAAAAAATCGATCATCAGCTTGCCCATCAATGGCAGAAGCTCGTCGAGTTGCAGCAGATACAAATCGAATTGTTAGAAGAAAGCACTGATGGCAACCGCTGAACACACGCTGTCGAAAGGTAGGTGGCGGCGGATCGTCAAGCGCCCAGCCGTCAGGATTGCAGTTCCGATTGTCATTGTGGTGATTGCTCGCGTCGCTGCTAAAAGGGCTGGACTGGCAGGAATCCTTGCCGATGCTGGCCACTCTGGTCGTATTGGGGCTTTTCCGCCCGGCCTTTTATCGTGCCGACAGCGTATCGGTGTTTCGGTTAAACGGAACCTGGATCGTCACCACGCTCGCCCTTTTGGCTGCGGTAATCTGGATCGGGATCTTCGCTCATTCCCATCTACCTTATCGCAACGCGCTT
>JAGPVT010000093.1 GCA_018066865.1 Marinobacter sp.
ACCTCTGCTTCAGCTTCACCGGGCTGACCCGCAGAGGCGGCGACACTGGCCCTCACAAGGACGGCTGGGGCGTGGCTTTTTACGAAGGTAAAGGCGTGCGGGCCTTCCACGATGTGGACGCCAGTGCCAACTCACGGCTTGCTGAAGTGGTTCAAACTCACCCTATCAAAAGTGAAGTGGCGATCTGCCATATTCGCCAGGCCAATGTGGGCGAAATCTGCCTGGCCAATACCCATCCGTTCATGCGCGAGCTCTGGGGCCGCTACTGGGTGTTTGCCCATAACGGTCAGCTCTCTGAATTTCAGTCGTCGCCGGGGTTTTACGAGCCTGTTGGCGGCACAGACAGTGAGGCGTTGTTCTGCGATATCCTCAATCACCTGCGTAGCCAATGTGATCGTAGTGACGCGGTCGAGGCAATTACAGAGCGTCTGGTTCAGCTTTCAAAAGCTTATGCGGGTCAGGGTGTATTCAATCTTTTGCTGAGCAACGGCGACTGGCTGTTCACCTACTGCACCACTAAAATGGCCAGCATCACCCGCCGTGCGCCTTTTCGTCCGGCAAGGCTGAAAGATGCCGACGTTATTGTGGATTTTGAGTCTGAGACCACGCCGAATGATATCGTCAGCGTTATCGTAACCGAGCCGCTGACCAGCGATGAGGAATGGGATATTTACCAGCCTGGCGAGTGGCGGTTGTGGCGCAAGGGTATTGTGGCGGCGAAAGGCATTGCGGTGAACGAACAGAACGTTGCGCCCGGAAACTAAACTGGCCGGCCAGTTTGGTTACATCTCGGAATTACTGCAGGGTTTTGCGATTTCCACTCTGGTACTGCGGTGCAATGTAAGCCTGGATCTCGGCTTCTTCAATAGCATGCCATGCCCAAAGTGGGCGCATGGCTTCTTGCCCTCTTGCCCGATAAATCCCCGCCCTCCGGCCCGGCACCCTAACTGCTGGCCTTGTGGAATTAACCGGTTAGCCCCATATAGAGTTTGAAATCACTTTTCACTGGGATTCATTATGGTTTACCGACCAGATACGCACAGCAAGTTGTTTGGTTATCTGCTCTGGATCTTCGGGTTTTTGGGCGCCCATCGCTTTTATTATGGCAAACCGATCACCGGAACCATCTGGTTTTTCACATTCGGTCTGTTTTTTATCGGTTGGATAATCGACCTGTTTCTCATCCCATCCATGGACGAGCAAGCAGACAGCCGGTTCCGTGAAGGTGAGGTTAACTACAACATTGGCTGGTTGCTGCTCACCTTCACCGGCGTTTTCGGGTTACACCGGCTGTATATGGGCAAGTGGATCAGCGGGATTATCTACCTGCTGACCGGCGGCCTGTTTTTGCTTGGCGTGCTTTACGATTTCTGGACATTGAACGACCAGATTTCAGAGCGTAACGGCCAAGTGAAATTTGGATAACAGTTAGACCCGTAAGATCGTCGAACTCGGTGATAAGGCGGTTTGGTTGTGAGTTTGAGTCCCCAGGGATCATAAGCCTGCTGCCAAATCACCGCGCCTGAGCTGTCGGTACTTGCAATGGGCGATCCCAGGTGGTCATTGTGATAGTAGGTCACCACCTCAGCTGCACTGAGGGGTAATACGGTAAAAACGAGCACTAACAGAGCGGCCAGTGTCTTCATAATGAAACGTTTCATAGTGTTGTCCTCCCTGGCCATTACTGGCCTATGACTGCGGTATCATCGGCAACCTTCTCAGCGACCTGCGAGTCCACGTAGATGTATTCCTTGAAACCTGCTGTTTGGTCGTATTCGCCCAACAGATCACCGTTCATCGTATACAGAACCGTCGTCGCTTCTGTGGGTGAGATCCGATTTACTCGGGTATTGATCCCGTCATAGTTGTAATCGATTATGCTGGTGCCGTTGTCGATTGAGGCGAGGTTGCCAGCTCCGTCATACACCATGATATTCAGCCCGTCACTGGTCATATTGCCTCGGGCATCGTGCGTGATGGTGTAATAGAACGAGGGGAAGGCCCGGTACGTGAGCTTCTGGTTGCCGTAATAATAATCTTGCAGCACACCGTTGCGATCGCGGGTATCGATGTTCCCCAGGGCGTCATAGGTTACCGTTTCCGCACCCCAGGGCCCGGTGGCAGATGTCATGCGGTTGAGGGTGTCGTACCCAATGGTTCTATCGTGCAACGTACCGACGCTGTCGACAATGCCCGTCATGTTGCCGACGTTGTCGTAGGTGAAGCCCAGATCCACAAGGGAACTGGCACCAAGCGACGAGACAAGTGAGCTTGGGCGTAATCGGCTATCCAGTGCCTGATCGGTTATCACACCGTTAGCGTAGGCCATAGAGTCCAACGCCCCACTGGGATGATGGTCTATCTGGGTAACGTAGGGGGCAGCCTGAGTCTGCCACCCCAGTGCGTTGACAGACGTGTTCACAGTGCGCCCGCTGGGGTAGGTGATGGCGTCCACCTGATCCAGATTATCGAGCGTGTACGTCACGTTATAGGTGCGAGTACCGACCTGCAGGGATTCGCTTGTCAGATTATTGTTCTGATCGTAGGTATAGTTGCGAGCCGCCACGGAACTGATGACGGAGGCAACATTGTGGTTGTTGTCGTAGGTGTAGGTTGCCGAGGGTGTGCTATCTGAATAGCTTGCGGTTTTGAGACGGTTCAGATTGTCGTAGGTCCAGGTTTCGATAATGCCGCTGGCTCCGGTTTCCTGGCTGGTCAGGTTGCCGACGGCATCCCGCCCCAACTGCGTTGTTCCTGTCTCTGGATGCGCCTCTGCGACCAGAAAGCCACGACCATCATAGGTGTACGAGCGACCGAAGCCGAAGACGGTTCCATCAGTTTGCTGTTCTCCCTGGAACACATCGTAAACTTCGCCCAGGCCGTCACGCCTTATGATCGTCGTCACGGACTCCGGTGACTGGATCATGCGGAGCCAGGCGTTATCCATGCTTCCGTGATGAACCAGCGATTTTTTGGTTAAGTACCCGTTTTCATCCGTCACGTTTATTTCAAATCCGATCGGGTGGTCAATGGTCATGCTTGTCTGATCGGGATGGGTCACACTGGCCAGTCGCTGGAATTCATCGTAGGTCATTGTGTCCCCGTTCGGGCTATTGGGGTAGCTCTCAAAGGTAACGCTGCCCAGCGCGTCCCGTGTTCTGCTGACCTCAACGCTAGTTGTTTCAAGGGTGTCCTCTTGCTTCATACCAATGTCGCGCCAAAAGCCATCAAAATAGCGGGTTTCACGGTAGGCGCCCCGGGTTAATACCGAGTCGTCATTACTGTACGTAATGGAAACACCGGCCTTGATGGGATAGTCGATACCGGTGAGTCGGTTGAGGTTATCCCAACTGTACGTTGTGGTGTGGCCCCGACCATTCGTAGACGATGCCAGTGTTCCGTCCGCATTCACCACCCTGGATTCCGAGATGCTTTCAGGGTACTGAATGTTCCGCGCAGCACCCCGGAAATAGTTTGAGTAGGTTGTGGTGTTGTTACGGGCATCAGTGACTGTGGCCAGATCGCCTTCGGACGTATAGGTGTACGTCGTCAGCACGCCCCACTTATCTTCCGACAGCATGTTTCCGGCGGTATCGTAGGTGCGGTTGGTGACCCATTGGGTCGTGGGCGCTGCCGATGGATAGTCAATGGTTTCCTGGGTTACCAATCCCAGCAGCCAGTCGTTACCCGTTGTTCTATTTTGATAACTGAGCGTGGTGGTTCGGTTTGGGTTATTGCTGGCGTTCGATGTTTCAACGATCGTCTGCGGTGCCCCATAAGCGTCGAAATTCGAGTATTGGGTTTCAACCGATGCGCCCTGTCGCCAGTGGGTGACTTTGGCAACGTAAGGCGTTTGGGTATTGTTGTCTCTTTGGGTGGTGCTCCGACCGTGCCAGTAGTCTTCACTGGACAGCAGAATGCTTCCGTAGGTGTATGAGATCTGTTCAAGCAGATTGTCGTTGAGGTCATAGACCTCTTCGTAGCTCTTGGTGCCAACTCGCCACCGCGGAACGCCCGTCGTGTAGCCGCTGTGATAGAACTTCCGTTTGTGGTCGGGCGCAATCATCAGGGTTTCATCAAATC
Organism: Marinobacter sp.; assembly: GCA_018066865.1. Taxonomy (GTDB): domain Bacteria; phylum Pseudomonadota; class Gammaproteobacteria; order Pseudomonadales; family Oleiphilaceae; genus Marinobacter. Next base: position 4,084 of record JAGPVT010000093.1, read on the forward strand.
CGGTGCCACTGCTATGCGCTGCCGTGTAACCGAACGACCAGGAACCGGGTGTGATAACTCGCCCCGAGACGTGTTTTGCGCTGATGACTGTGGTGGCTTTCTGAGCACCGTAGTCAAAATAACTGTAGTCGTAGTCGTAATCGATGACCCCACCAGAGGGATAGGTAACGGTATCAACAGCGAGGCTGCCGGCATTGCCGTTGGTTATCAACGGATGATAGGTGTAGTCCCAGCTTAACCCGTCCGGGCGGACGACTTGGGTGAGCTGTGGGAAATCGGGCGAGGTTCCCTGAGTGTAAGTGTGATTGTACGTCCAGGTCTGGCCGTTGCTGGTGATTGATGTGAGCCGGATATTGTCATTGGTTACGTTTGTGTAGGTGTAATCAATGGTTCGGCCGTCGCTCGTCGATATCGAATCAATATAGATAACCCCGACGATGTTTGACGCATAATTTATACTCATTGAGTTGCCATCGGTGTCCTCGATATACGTTGCGTAAATCTTGGCCCCTTCGCTGTCGGTATCGTACTCACTCATGAGGTAGGTCGTCCCATCGGGGGACTTGACCTCAACACCGCCCGCCACACAATTTGCGCGCCACCACTGCCGCGTAATCAACTCCGGGCTGTGCTGACTTGCGAGCACCAGCAGTTGACGGCTGCCGTCCGGCAGTTCCAGAGACGGATTATCAAGAACATCAATGGACCACAGATTTTGTGAACACACCTTGCCCTTGTGCTCTTTGGCCACCGCGATACGGCCAAAATGCATATTCCACCCGTAGCCGTAAGGGGTATAGGCAATGAAACTGTCCTGAGGGTTGTTGTAGACACGGTTGATCTCTATATCCATGCCCCCATTGCCGGGCACCACCAAATCCGTGTATGAAAGCTGAAGCTGCCCGGAGAACGGATCAATGTGTTCTCCAAAATTCTGATTGATCGTTTCCTTAAACGGGTTCAACCCCGGCTCTTCGTAATAATCACGGATATTGGCATGGGCCGATACGGCCAGGCTGGCACTGACAAAAAAGCTGAGTATTGCCGATGGGTAGAGTGACATGGGTCACCTCCGTGTGCGTGGGCATTTGATTCAGAGGGTTCTTGTTGAGCAGGCGGTCTCTCAGGAGCCAGAGCGGTTTCTGTTTGCCTGCTCAGTCAACTGAGATGGAATAATCTGTTTGGCTGTGGGCATGCGCCTGGCGTCGGGTTTTTCAGGTGCCACTCTCATTCTTTGGCTGTTATCAACCGTGAAAGCTTGGCGCTGATGCAGTTTGGCATCAACGCTTGGCAAGGTGAGGGCCGGCTGTCCTGGCGTGAGTTGTTTTTCACGAGGCTCTTGTTCGGAAACGGTTTGGGCAGAGGCGTTCAGTGCGCTCAGTAGAAGGCTAGAAACAAAAAGGACTGTGCGAAACATGGTCTCACTCCTTGTCAAATTGTATAAATTCCGTTCAATTTTCAATCTAGCATAGATCGTTTTTTGCACAAGCAGGGCGCACAAAACGATACAAAACGCATTTTTTGGTAACAGTTCTGCTGTCACTTGATTGCGTTCCGGTACTTCTTGGGTAGGTTTTAGATCAACTTTCTGAGCTGCTATTTACCCGGAAATTACTGCAGGATGAAACCAAAGTACCGCCGTGTCGGCCCAGTTTAAATATCAGCGCCCTGCTCCAGTTCCACAAGGCCATCTTCCAGATAGTCCAGCATCCGCTGCAGGCTCGGTAGCGTGCGGCGGCAGCCAATCAGCCCGAATTCTATCTGATCCTTGTAGCTGGTCAGGGTCATATTCAGGCCCAGCCGGTCCATGGCGATGGACACGGGATACATACCCTCCAGTTTGGCGCCGTTCCAGTAACAGGTTTCTTTCGGCCCGGGCACGTTGGATATCACCACGTTGAATGTCTGCCACTTCGGGGCCACGCCGGTCAGCAGATGGAACGCCGCTGGCGCCAGGGTCAGTGCGGTGTAGTTGACGATTTCTTCCGGCGACATGTGAGCGTAGCGGTCTTTGCCTTCCTGCATGCTTTGATGAATCTTCCGCAGTCGCGTGCCGGCATGGCTTTCATTCGTATACAGGTTGGCCAGGATAACGCCCACCTGATTGCCCTCGGCCTGGCTGCCTTCCGTTTTATCGCCGGCAGACTTCTCGTATTTACGTAGCGATACCGGAATCATCGCGATCAAGGGCTTATCCGGCAGCGCATCCTGATTCATGAGGTAGGTGCGCAAAGCACTGGCGCACATGGCCGTGACCACATCGTTTACAGTGGTGCCATAAGTCTTGCAAACCGCTTTTATCCGCTTCAGACAATACGACTGGGCCGCAAAGCGCCGGGAACCGGTAATTTTCTGGTTCAGAATGCTGCGTGGTGCATGAAAAATGGAATTGTAGACCGGGTCTTTACGAGCGGTGTTTATGGTGCGCAACAACTCCCGCGCGACGGTCGGCATCGTACCCAGTTGCTTTCCCGATTCCCCCAACAAATGACTGATACTGCGCCATAACGAAGAGCCGCTGCTATCCTCATCGCTCCGTGGTTGTGCCGACAGGTCCCAGATGGGAGGCATATTGCGTTTTGCGGGGTCTGTGGACAGCATTCTCTGAAACATCCGCATTGCAGAAACACCATCCATCAGGGAGTGGTGCAGCTTGGTGTAAACCGCAAACTGCCTTTCGCCCAGCCCCTCAATGAGATGAAACTCCCACAGCGGCCGTTCACGATCCATAAGATGTGAGTGCTCCGCAGAGACAAAACCAAGCAGTTCCCGAATACGGCCCGGAGTAGGCAGAGCTTCAAAACGGAAGTGATGTTCCAGATCCAGGTGTTTGTCGTGTACCCAAACCGGCTGTGCTAACCGGCTGTCGAGACGCCGGTTGAAAGGCGCCGTCACCTCGGTATCGTTACGAAGCTGTTCAGCAAGCCGGGCCACGTAGTCGTCAGGTGCATCGTCGGGAAACGAAAAAATCTGCAGCCCGCCCACGTGCATGGATTGCTGGCGTTTCTCCAGCCAGAGGAAAAGCTGATCGGTGGGGCTGAGAGGCTTCACGGGCGGCATCCTTTTTGTGGGCGTTTTCGTGATCTTAGCTCAGGTTGCCCGTGAGTGGTTGACCTCTGGTGGATTCCGGCCCGTCAAAGTTGTTTGATTCAGCCTCCTGCCCGATCAGGCGGCCACGGCTTCCCGTTGATTATCGGCAGTTTCCAGGAGGATCCGGTTACCATCGAGGAGAACAGGATAGGTTTTGACCCTGACCGAATCGTCTTCCAGACAGACACCGGTTTTCAGATTGAAGTGTTGTTTATAGAGCGGCGAGGCTACAACGGGCTCTCCACTGAGGTCCCCCGTGATGCCGCGAGCCAGAACGTTAACGCCACTGAACGGATCGGCGTGGCTAATGGCAAAGAGCGCCGGCAGCCGGTGCGGCAGATAAAACACCGCCACCGGCCCGTCTTCCGTCCAGACAGCAATACCGGATTCCGGCACCAGATCGTCAACAGTACAAACCGCGTTCCAACAAGTACGAGCTTTCATCTTTGTTCTCCTTGAATTTTTAACTTGCGCCACCCCAAAAACAGGAAGGCTACGCAGATTCCAGAACAGGCCGCCTCTGCCCCCGTTCAGTCGTCCACTGCTGCACCGGATCCGTCTGCTCCGGCAAATTCACAAACTCCCGGAACCGTTTACGCTTCTCGGGATCTTCCACCGCCGTTTTCCACTCACATTGGTAAGTATCTGCAATACCGTTCATGTGCTCCTCCAGCTCCGCACAAATGCCGAGGCTATCCTCAAGAATCACCTGCTTCAGATAGCCCAGGCCACCCTCCAGATTCTCCATCCACACACTGGTACGCTGCAGCCGGTCAGCCGTGCGCACATAGAACATAACCACCCGGTCGATGGTGCGAATCAGCTCCTCATCAGACAGATCAGTCGCAAACAGATCGGCGTGGCGTGGACGCATGCCACCGTTACCGCAGATGTAAAGGTTCCAGCCATTCTCGGTGGCAATCACCCCGAAATCCTTGCTCTGAGCCTCGGCACATTCCCGGGTGCAGCCAGACACCGCCATCTTTACCTTGTGCGGCGCCCGCAGGCCCTTGTAACGATTCTCCAAGTGGATCGCCATGCCCACGCTGTCCTGCACGCCATAGCGGCACCAGGTGCTGCCAACGCAGGACTTCACCGTGCGCAGGGACTTACCGTAGGCGTGACCGGTCTCGAAACCCGCGGCAATGAGCTTCTCCCAGATCTCCGGCAGCTCGCTCAGAGTGGCTCCGAACAGATCAACCCGCTGGCCGCCCGTGATCTTGGTATACAGGTCGTACTCTTTGGCCACCTCGCCCAGCACAATCAGTTTGTCGGGGGTGATCTCGCCACCGGGAATGCGCGGCACAATGGAATAGGTGCCGTTTTTCTGCATGTTGGCCATAAAAGTGTCGTTGGTGTCCTGCAGCGGCACGTGATCGGTGGCCAATATGTGTTCGTTCCAGCAGGTCGCCAGAATTGAGCCGACGACCGGCTTGCAGATGTCACAGCCCTGACCCCTGCCGTGCTGGCTGATCAGGGTGCGGAAGGTGCGGATGCCGTTAACCTTCACCAAGTGGAACAGGTCTTGCCGGCTGTAGGGGAAGTGCTCACACAGGTCTTTGCTGACCGCCACGCCACGCTTTTCCAGTTCATTGTCGACCACGTTCTTGAGCAGGGCAGTGCAGCCACCGCAACCGGTGCTGGCCTTGGTCTCGGCCTTGACGTCACCAAGATCGCTGCAGCCGGCGTCAATGACGCAGCAAATATCGCCCTTGGTGACGTTGTGGCATGAACAGATCGACGCAGTTTCCGGCAGTGCGTCCGGGCCCAGGGCCGGAGCGCCACCCTGGCCCTCCGGCAGGATCAGGGTTTCCGGGTTGTCCGGCAGAGCAATGCCGTTCAGGGTGTATTGCAGCAGGGTGTCGTAATGACTGTTGTCGCCCACCAGAATGGCGCCCAGCAGCGTCTTGCCGTCTGCGCTGATCACCATGCGGCGGTAATGGCCGGCCTGCTCGTCGTTAAAGCGTATGTTGCGGGCGCCGGGAGTCTGGCCGTGGGCATCGCCAATGGAGCCGACATCGACGCCCAGCAGTTTCAGCTTGGTGCTCATGTCGGCGCCAGTAAAGGCCGCATCGCGATCGCTGTTCAGAACCGAAGCCAGGGTGCGAGCCATGGTATAGCCTGGGGCGACCAGCCCAAAAATCCTCTGGTCCCAGAG
>JAGPVT010000109.1 GCA_018066865.1 Marinobacter sp.
ATGATGGCCGGCCTTCAGGGCGCGGGTAAAACAACCACAGTTGCGAAATTGTCGCGTTTCTTGAAAGAGCGACAGAAAAAGACCGTCATGGTGGTGAGTGCCGACATCTATCGGCCAGCAGCAATCAAGCAGCTGGAAACTCTGGCAGCGGAGGTTGGTGTTGAGTTTTTCCCCAGTTCCGCTGATCAGGACCCGGTAGCCATTGCTGAGGGAGCGGTTGCGGCTGCGCGCAAGAAGCACATTGACGTGGTGATTCTCGATACCGCGGGGCGCTTGCACGTTGATGAGCAGATGATGGGCGAGATCGGCCGTCTGCACAAAGCAGTAAACCCGGTTGAGACCCTGTTCGTCGTTGATGCAATGACGGGGCAGGATGCTGCAAATACCGCCAAGGCATTTAACGATGCTTTGCCGCTGACCGGTGTGGTGCTGACCAAGACTGATGGCGATGCCCGTGGGGGCGCAGCGCTCTCTGTGCGGCATATCACGGGTAAGCCCATCAAGTTTCTTGGGGTTGGCGAGAAAATAGATGCTCTAGAGCCGTTTCACCCGGACCGGGTTGCGTCCCGTATTCTTGGCATGGGCGATGTGCTCTCTCTTATTGAGGAGGCGGAGCGCAAGCTGGATCAGAAAAAGGCCGAGAAGCTCACTAAAAAGATCAAGAAAGGCAAAAGCTTTGATCTTGAGGACTTTCGCGACCAGCTTCAGCAGATGAAGAATATGGGTGGTATCGGCGGTTTGCTGGACAAGTTGCCGGGTATGGGACAGATGGCCCAGGTTGCGCAGCAGCAGGTTAACGACAAGTCCATGGGGCAGCTGGAAGCGATCATCTGTTCGATGACCGCCAAGGAGCGCCGTCACCCGGATGTGATCAATAACTCCCGCAAGCGCCGCATTGCCACGGGTTCCGGAACACAGATACAAGATGTGAACCGCCTGCTCAAGCAACACAAGCAAATGCAGAAAATGATGAAGAAGTTTGGTAAAAAGGGCGGAATGGCGAATATGATGCGCGGTCTCGGTGGTATGATGCCGCCGGGCGGTGGCGGCGGTGGAATGCCACCGTTTGGCCGTATGTAAAAAGCCTTACATGGAAAACAGTGAAACAGTCTGTTTCACTGTTTTCTTTGGCGCGTTTTTAGCATAGAATAGCGCCCCTTTCGAGTATGGGTCTCCGCGTCAGCCACCATTGTGGCCAGCGTGAAACGTACAAAGTTCGTATAACAGAACAGGATATTGGTTAAATGGTAACAATCCGTTTGGCTCGTGGCGGTTCCAAGAAGCGCCCGTTCTATCATCTGACAGTAACTGACAGTCGCAGATCACGCGACGGCGCCTTCATTGAGCGCGTTGGCTTTTTCAACCCGATCGCCCGCGGTCAGGAAGAGCGCCTTCGTGTTGATCGCGACCGTGTAGATTTCTGGATTGGTCAAGGTGCACAAACCAGCGATCGCGTTGCGCAACTGCTCAAGGCTGCTGTGTAAGTTTTACTGACCACCGGGGTTGTTGTATGACGCAGAATCCTCAGGAAACTGTGATCGGTCGGATTACCTCGGTATTTGGGGTTAAAGGGTGGCTTAAGGTTTTTTCTTTCACCGACCCCAAAGAAGGAATACTTGAATACACCGGCTGGGTTCTTGATCTTGACGGTAAACGTATTCCTGTGAAGCTTGAGGAAGGTCGCCGCCAAGGGCAGGCGATCGTTGTCAGGCTGAAAGGTATTAGTGATCGTGAGCTGGCTCGTACGTATTGCGGAGCCGAAATCAGGGTTCCGACTACCGAGTTGCCGGTGCTTCCTGAAGGGGAGTACTACTGGCATCAGTTGGAAAAGCTTGATGTCTTCACCGTTGACGGCGAATGCTTCGGTTGTGTGGATCACCTGATCGAAACCGGCTCCAATGATGTTCTGGTGGTGCATGCAACAGCAGGCTCCATTGATCAGCGCGAGCGTCTGATTCCCTATCTTCCCGGTGAGGTTGTTCGGGAGGTGGATCTGGCGGCGCGTAAAATGATCGTCGACTGGGACCCGGAGTTCTGACGGGTGTGGATTGGCGCAGTCAGTCTGTTTCCGGAGATGTTCCAGGCGGTAACGGATTACGGGATAACGAGCAGGGCAGTACGCGACGGTCTTCTGACCTTCGATAGCTGGAATCCCCGCGAGTTTACCCGCGATCGTCATCGTACGGTTGATGATCGGCCTTACGGTGGTGGCCCCGGTATGCTGATGAAAATTCAGCCTCTCAGGGATGCCATTCACGCAGCGAGGATCGCTGCGCCCGGAAAAGCCTGCGTGGTTTATCTTTCGCCTCAGGGTGAGACGCTGAACCAGGCTGTTGTCGAGTCGCTGGCTGCAGAAGAACATTTGATTCTGGTAGCTGGACGGTACGAAGGTGTTGATGAGCGCCTGATAGCAGCAGAAGTTGACCGGGAAATTTCACTGGGAGACTTCGTGCTTTCCGGTGGCGAGTTGGCGGCTATGGCTGTCATCGATGCGGTCACACGCCTCATCCCCGGAGCGCTGGGTCATGCGCAGTCGGCAGAGCAGGATTCTTTTGC
>JAGPVT010000144.1 GCA_018066865.1 Marinobacter sp.
CCATTTCGCGTGAGCAGCCTACAATACGGCCGATTTCCTGACGGGTGATTTTGATCTGCATGCCATCGGGATGCGTCATGGCGTCCGGCTCCTTGCACAAATCCAGCAGGGTGCGGGCAACCCGACCGGTTACGTCCAGAAATGCCAGATCGCCAACTTTACGGGTGGTCTGGCGCAGCCGCGAAGCCATCTGTTCGCCAATGAAATAGAGAACCCCGAGATCCTGCTGGGCAATTTCCCGGAACTTGGGATAGCTGATCTCAGCCACCTCACATTCGATTTTGGCTTTCACCCAGGCGCTGCGGGAATCCATGTTGTCAAACAGCCCCATCTCGCCAAAAAAGTCTCCCGCATTGAGATAGGCCATGATCATTTCGCGCCCGTCATCGTCTTCGATGATAACCGTGACGGAACCCTTGACGATGTAAAAGAGGGAGTCGCTTTTGTCACCCGCGTAAATAATGGTGCTCTTGGCCGGGTACCGGCGACGATGGCATTGCGAAAGAAAATAGTCGAGATGCTTGGTTTTCTGCTCAACCGGCTTGACGATAGTGGCCATGGTACGAGTCGTGCCTCCTCAAATACTGGCGGGTTCCGATGTTTGTTGTTCACCCGGCTTTCCCTGCGGGTTCGTTTATTTTTGCTACAAAACAGAGCAACTTATAGCAAGAAGGCCTGCTTCGAGCAACTGGAAACAGTATACAAGATGTATCTCGCACATGTGCCCCAACTGTCAGGCAACCCCGGTTGTGCTAGCATTCTGCCCCATCCGTTTATTTCCGGGCGGGCCAATGCTCGCCCCCGCGCAACAGGAGAACACCCTTCATGAAAGCAACCGTCGACTGGACAGGCAACGCCAGCTTCCGGGCCACGAGTGGCACCGGGCACTCCGTGCAACTGGATGGCCCACCCGATCACGGCGGCGAAAACCTGGGCCCCCGCCCCATGGAAATGCTGCTCATGGGTCTTGGGGGCTGTTCATCATTTGATGTAATGAGCATTCTGAAAAAAAGCCGTCAGGACGTCACTGCCTGCCACGCTGAGCTGGAAGCCGAGCGGGCGGACGCCGTGCCATCGGTATTCACGAGGATACACCTGCACTTCGTGGTGACCGGCCACAACCTGAAGGAAAACCAGGTAAAGCGTGCCGTGAGCCTGTCGGCTGAAAAGTACTGCTCCGCCTCAATCATGCTGGAAAAAGCAGGAGTGGAAATCACTCACAGCCATGAAATTCACGCCGCGGAATAAGCCATACTCACAACACTATTCAATACCCGGCAGGGCGTGCATAATACCGCCCTTTCTCCGCCGGTCTGCGCAAAAGGTGAACAACCTGGTCAGTAATCGGTGGCGGCCTACGCAGAGCGTGCAATTGCCGCTTTACCGTCATTCATCTCCATAATCCGGAGGGGCTGAGCATGGAATCAAAACTTCAGTTGCACGGTTTCAACAACCTGACTAAATCCCTGAGCTTCAATATCTACGACATCTGTTACGCGCAGACCGAAGAGCAACGCGAAGCCTATATTGATTACATTGACGAGATGTATAACGCGGAACGCCTGACCCAGATTCTGACCGACGTGGTCAAGATTGTCGGCGCCAACGTTCTCAACATCGCCCGTCAGGATTACGAGCCACACGGCGCATCCGTCACCATGCTCATTGCCGAGCATGAACTGACCAGCGGCGAAGAGCCTGACAATGAAGAATCCCCCGGGCCACTCCCGGACACCATAGTCGCCCACCTGGACAAGAGTCACGTCACGGTTCACACCTATCCGGAAAGCCATCCCCATGAGGGCATCAGCACCTTCCGGGCAGACATTGACGTGTCCACCTGCGGCCTGATATCGCCTTTGAAGGTGCTGAACTACCTGATCCACAGCTTCGATTCCGATGTGGTTACCGTCGACTACCGTGTACGCGGTTTTACCCGCGATATAGACGGCACCAAGCATTACATTGATCATGACATCAATTCGATCCAGAACTATCTGACCGAAGATACCCAGAACGCCTATCAGATGATCGATGTGAACGTTTATCAGGAAAATCTCTTTCACACCAAAATGATGCTGAAAGAGTTCAACCTGGACAACCATGTGTTCGGAGTGAATGCCGACGAACTGGACCCGGAAATAGCACAGTCCATCGAAGACCGCCTGCGGCGCGAGAAGCTGGAGATATTCTACTCACGCAACGTGGAATAAAAGCTTCCAGCGGAATCAGGCAAACGATTTCCGGGCAATCAGGCGCTGCACCATGGGCCTTGCGATCAAATCCATGGCCAGCGCCATTTTCGGCCCCGGAATGACCAAAGTGTCGTGGCGCGACAAAGTACTGTTCGGTATTGCTTGCAGCAGGTAGGAAAAATCCACCTCGGAGGCATCCCGGAAACGTATCACCAGCATGCTTTCATCTTCCGTAGGCACATCCCGGACCACAAACGGGTTTGACGTGTCCACCAGAGGAATACGCTGAAAGTTGATATGGGTATGTGAAAACTGCGGCACGATATCGTGAACATAATCGTCCATTCGATTGATGATCGTTGCAACCACCGCTTCCTGACTGTAACCCCGCTGATGGGTATCCCGGTGTATTTTCTGAATCCACTCCAGATTTACAATGGGCACCACGCCAATGAGCAGATCCACATACTGCGCGATATTAAACGCCTCGCTCACAACAGCCCCGTGCAGACCTTCGTAGAATAACAGATCGGTGTCGGGTTCCAGCGAGCCCCAGGCCGTGAACGTACCCGGTTTGTGCCCTTCAGCCTGCAAACCACGATCTTCATCGTGAACATACTGTCGATACCGACCGGTGCCTGATTGGCCGTAGTCGTAAAACAGCGCCTCCAGCTTATCGATATGGTTGGCAGCAAGGGCAAAATGGTTACGCTCACCGAACTGACCCTTGGCGGCCAGTCGAGCCATCTGCTCCCGGTTATAACGGTGAAAACTGTCACCGCTGACCATTGCAGCGGTCAGCTCCTTACTGGCAAACATGCGCCGGAAAATCTGACCCGTAGTGCTTGTGCCGGCACCGGATGAGCCGGTAACCGCGATAATGGGGTGACGTTTCGACATGGCTGAGGCGCGCTGTGGTTTGAATGAAAGTTGATAAGGGTTCGAGAAGAGCCGGGTAAACGTCAGGCAAGACTATCGAGCGAACAGGGTTTCTCGATCACAAAACCCTGAGCGTAATCCACACCCAGTTGCCTCAGTGTATCCAGCACGTCGCGGGATTCAACCTGGGCTGCAATCACCTCCCGATCCATATAGTGCGCCATATCCACCATGGATTGCACCATGGCGCGATCTGTTTCACTGGTGTTCAACTGGCCAGTGAACGCGCTGTCAATCTTGATCAGGTCAACCGGTAGCGAGCGCATGAACTCGAATGAGCTGGGGCCGCTGCCAAAGTTTCCGAGGCAAAATCTGCACCCCAGTTCCTTCATCTCAATAATAAAATCGGCCACCGCCTGCACATCTGTGATCGCGGACGCTTCGGTTATTTCGAACCAGAGGCGCTCGATAGGCGCGTCCGTTTCACTCAGCTTTTCATAAATGTATTCAAGCAACGACTGGTCGTTTAGTGAGTAGCCGGATAAATTGATGCACACGCCACCAAGGTGGCGGGGGTCCGGCGCCTTTACCCGCAGCCAGTCCAACATCTGGCCAACCACCCAGCGATCGACAGCCTGCATGCGGTCATACCGCTCTGCCATGCGCACAAAGTCCCTGCCGGTAATCAGCACTCCGGAATCGTCGTACATGCTAATCAGCACTTCATACTGAGCTGCCATGTTGGTACGGCCGTGCAAAGGAATAATCTTCTGGCAGCGCAACAACATCCGTTCTTCGTCCAGATCTCCAAGGCTGGCAACCTTGGCCGCGATCTGTTCCTGGCGGGCCTGATCATCTGCATCCAGGGAATAAACAGCAATCTTGCCGAGCCCTTTCTGTCTGGAGGCCTCCAGCGCCTGCTCAGACGCTCTCAGCCAGCGCTCAGCGCTGACCAGCCCTGGCAACTCAGGCACAACCCCGACACTGGCGGACAACTGGTAGCTGCGACCACCGTACACAAACTCGGCATTCTCTACGGCAGTAATCAAATTAAGGGCCGCATCGTCTGCGTTCTCAGATGGCACCAGCATGCCAAATTCATTCCCTGCAAGCCGTGCCAGAGGCATTCCGTCACCAACATGACCACGCAGCAGATCTGCGACACTTTTCAGGGTGTCGTCACCGGCCTGATAACCGGCGGTGTCGTTCAACAGTCGGAACTTGCGCAAATCCAGCCGCAACAGTGAGCGCTCGTCTTCACGCCGGGCCAGTTGCTGATCGAGCATGCGCTCAAACTCTCGGCGCCCAAGAAGGCCTGTCAGTTCGTCATGAGTAGAAGCCCAGGACAACTGGTCATAAACCTTACGAACCATTCGGTCGATACTTTCATCCACCAGCGGCCGCTCGTACTGGCCATCGGGCACGATGATGCCCTTGCGCATCTGGCGCGCCAGAGCTTCCAGCTCAAGCTCCACAACCCGCATGCCCTGGTGATTCACAAAAACAAACCGGCTGAACCCGCGGGCGACCCAGACCAAACGGATATACTGCGGTTCGTCGGGTTTTTCCTGATCTCGCAGCCAGTCACCCGTCCGAAGCTTCTGAGCCCGGTTTATCCAACGCTGAAGGCTACGCTGCTCACGCTCCGACAGTGACTGCTTGAGGTCTTTTTCAATCGGTATCGCAGGCACCTCCACCACTTCAAGTGGCTTGTCAGGACTGCGCACCAAAAACTGCTTCAGCTCATCACGTATCTGGGATGACGGCATGTGGTTACTGGAAATAGATGCCAAGCCATCCTGAATGACCCTGAGCAGTTCAGGCAGGTTCACTGTGCTGTGACGGTCTTCGGCGACCGCCAGCAACGAATCAACCACCGAGAGGTAATCCTGCCAGATCTGGCTGTCCTGTCCCTGGCGTATCCAGGTCAGCGACAACAAGTCCCGCCAACCACCATCAAGCAGGCTGAGAACGGCCTTTGGTATTTTGCGTCCCGCCAGTTTCCGGTTCAGCACATCGGCTACTGCAGACTTGGACTCGGCAACTTTCTGGGCGCCCTCCGCTGCAGCTGTTACCCGTTCCACGTTACGGCGGTATACCAGATTCTGGCGATCAATCAGCCCGTCAAGGTCCTGAACCGTCTGCTCAAAAACCCCGGTATCCTGCTCAAAATCTGTAGTAATACGCTGGACAAGCTCATCAACCCGGCGCTGAACCACCGGATTGAGTCGGCCACCCTTAATGCCAAGCTGTGCCAACCGGTTCATCACCCCTCTGACAGGGCTGTTCTTGTCGTCAAAAAATGCCGGGTCGCGCATCACAACTTTCAGAACCGGCACTTCAAGCTGACGCATCCGCTCCTGGGCGTATTCGCTGAGTTTCGGGCTCTCAGTAACCGACTGGAAGAAACGATCTACGACATCCAGCGTACTTTGCTGTTCGTCATCCAGCTTTTTTGCGCCACTCTCGCGGATTTTTTCGACCACCCGTTCCCGCAGCGGGGTAACGGTGCTGGCACTGTCAACCGGTTCTGCCTGAAGTTGTTGGAGCTCTCGCTGCAACTCACCCGAAGACATGGGTTTGGCGTTAACGGGGAAGGGAGCGGGCTCGGTTTCACCCCGCGTTGCGCGACTGGTTGCGAGCGTACCAAGCAAATTCCGCACGGTCGCAAAAGCTGTTTGTGCAGCCTGAGCATAACTCCGGAACTCGCTGCCTGAGCGTCCCTTCCCTTGCTCGGTATCGCCATTCTTTAGCGTGGACGCCTTGGCATCGGAGCCCGCGCGATCGCTTTGACCTGGCCCAGGGGCCGCTGGCTGTGACGTGGCCCGATCTGGCTCGCTGTGGCTTTGAGCCGGTTGATTCTGCTCTGCAGCCGGCTTGCTCTGGGGGCTTGTAGCGGTCTGCTCACTCAGATACTTACTGAGGTCCAGTTCAGGCAACACACCATGGCGAATCAGGATATTGTTCAGTTCTTCATACAGAGGCCCCAAATGGAACAACACCGACTGTTCAAACACTTTAAGACAGATTTTTTCAACTTCTCGAGAGGCTTTGAGCTGGCTCAGCCCCGCGTGAAACGACTCGCACACAAGTGACGGGCCAAGCGGGTTATGGTGCCCGGTTGCATTGGCAATGCCCAGTTTGTCCAAGCGTAGCTTAAGCTGAAGCAGGTCTTTACGGTATTGGGTGTCGGCCTTGGTAACCATAACCCTGATTGTCAGCCAGTCTTCAAACTCGCCCTTGTCCACCACCGAAAGTTCGGAGCCCGGAAAGCCTTTAGGGGCCGGTTTTAGCGGAGACTCAAGGCTGCGAGCTATCTGGTGCCAAATAACTCGCTGTCGGGCCTGAACCTGACCCGAAAAATCCATCAACTCGTTAGCCTGCTGGTCGTTCGTGGCTTTCTGTGCCGCCTCTTTCAGGGCTGCGGCCATTTGCACGTAGCAGACATCCATGAGTGGTTCTATGTGCTGGATAACCGCACGGGCGGACTGGTGCAGAACAAACTGGACACGCTCACTCGGGGCGCGCAATGAGGCGCGATCCTGTTCGTGGGAGCCACCACACTGCTGCAGCATAGCCGCGACGGCTTCCGGATTCGTACGAGTAAAATTAACGCCCATGGCACCGTCAATACGCCTGACAATGCTGACATGGAGTTCATGGCGCTTTTTCCCATCCGGACCGCGAAAGCGCACTATCAGCTCAGATGGGGTGGCGGAAGCAAAGGCCCGGTCAAGCTTGCGTGATGTCTCGCCAGAATAGCGTACAAACAGGCCCTCGGGGCAGAAATCCGCAATCTGACATGGCCACGACTCGCCCGTACCCAGATCAATCTGTGCAGCAAGTTTGATAGGTTTTCGGGGGCTGTTGCGCCGTTCTCTCGGATCCATGAACTACCTGATATTGCACAAAGCCGGAAGGCGGGCGGGGGGTACTCTGCCCGCTAACGACTAACGTCCCTGAAAAATAGTGGTCGCCGCCACTTTCTGTTATGAAAAACGTGACCGTGCTTATAACCGTTAATATGAGTGTACTATAGCGGCTATCCGGGGGCACTCAAACCGCACCGTCTTAACGTCGTAACCTATGAAGCAGCTTAGTCAGATCTATACGGTTTTGCTACTGATAACATACCTGAGTGGTTGCACCACCATCAGTTACTACACTCAGGCCATTCGTGGCCACCTGGCGCTGACGATGGCGGGCGAACCGATAGACCGCTATATCGCCGACAAAGAAACCCCCGACGTGCTCCGTAACAAGCTGATACTGTCCCGCCAGGCCCGCCGTTTTGCAGCTGAGCGTCTCGGGCTACCAACTGGCGATGCGTTCAAAGACTATGTGGCTCTTGATCGCTCCTGGGTGGTGGTTAATCTGGTGGCCGTGCCAGAATTCTCCCTGCAACCACACCAATGGTGCTATCCGGCTCTTGGCTGCCAGGCATACCGGGGGTATTTTCACCTTGAAGACGCCCGGCGGGAGGAGCAACGCTTCCAGGCCGAAGGCTACGACACCTTCATCGGCGGTGTAACGGCGTACTCGACACTGGGGTGGTTTGACGACCCGCTGCATTCCGGCTTTACCAGCCTGTCTGATGACCGCATGGTGGCATTGATGTTCCACGAGCTAGCCCACCGAGTTGTCTACATCAAAGAAGACACTGCCTTCAACGAGAGCTTTGCCACCGCTGTGGAGCTGGAAGGCCTGAAGCTCTGGTTGGCACATCAAGGGGAGCCATCAGTATTCGAACAGGCACTTGTGCGTTTTGAGTTACGCAACAAAACCTATGCACTGGCAGAGTCCGCCAGCGCGGATCTGAAAAATCTGTATCGGCAACAAGGCGTGCTTTCCGAAAGCAGTCTTCGCGAGCGTAAACGGCTCGTTTTTGAGGAACTCAATGCGGCTTACGGGGAGCTACTTGCCGACGAGAGCCAAAGAACAGAAGGAAGAGGCAACAGGGAAAAAATAAAAGGGCCCTTCGGAGCCCCTCCTGTCGCCTTCAACAACGCTCGTATCGCGCTGTTTACGCAATACAATCAGTATGTGCCGGCCTTTCGACAGCTACTCAAACAGTCCGACTACGACTTTCCGGCGTTCTACCTCGCCGTGGAGCCCCTTTCCCGGCAACCTGATGAGCAGCGCCGGCAGGTGTTGCAAGATCTGTCACAGCGGTTTGAAGAAGACTTTTGAATTGCGTTGAGTGTTGTATGCAGCAAGCTTCGGTCCGGGCAAAGCCTGAACCGTGCTGGGCTGGAAACCCCGCTCACGAAACCAGTGCTCTGTTTGTGTAGTGAGCACGAACAGCTTCTGGATACCCTGGCTGCGGGCGTGCTTTTCGATCATTAGCAGAATCTCATCGCCCCGCCCGGCACGGCGATAGGCAGTATCCACAGCAAAACAGGATAGCTCACCGGCACCCTCATCCGGATAGTTATGCAAAGCAGCGCAGCCAACAATGGTGCCGTCACGCTCTGCGACAACAAAGTGTTCAATATCAGTTTCCAGCATTTCCCGCGACCGCCGCACCAGAATGCCCTGCTCTTCCAACGGCTCAATCAGCCCCAAAATTCCACCGATATCCTCGGCCTGGGCTTGCCGGATCTGTTCGTAGTGATCGCCACTGACCAGCGTGCCTGTTCCGTCCCGGGTAAACAGCTCTTCCAGCAACGCGCCGTCGTTCACGTAACTGATAAAGTGCGCGCGCCTGACACCCTTCACACAGGCGTCGCAGGCGGCCCGCAGCAGGTCTGCGTCATGCCCCGTTACCGTTCCATCCGCCAGTCGCTCGGGAGCCTGCCGGGCTGAAAGCTCACGAATCAGAGAACCGTCCTGCTCGAGCAAGCCTTGATCATCAATAAACACAATGAGCTTTTCCGCCTGAAGAGCCGCTGCCACCTGGCTGCCTACGTCTTCGTACGACAGGTTGAAGGTATCCCCGGTGGGCGAATAACCCATAGGTGGAAGTAAAACGATATGCCCCTGTTCCAGCAACTTCTCGATACCCGCCACATCAACACGCCGCACCTTGCCGGTGTAACCGAAATCGATGCCATCCAGCACACCGACCGGTTTCGCGGTTACATAATTGCCGCTACTGACTCGAATACGGGCATTGTGCATGGGCGAATTCACCAGCCCCATGGATAACCGGCTTTCGAGGTGAGCCCGCAAGCCACCGGTTGCTTCCATAACCAGCGGCAAATGGTCTTCCGGGGTGATACGCAGGCTGCGGGAAAACGACGATTCCAGGCCCGCCTCATCCAGGCGACGCTGAATCTGCGGGCGCGACCCGAAGGCAACAACCAATCGCACACCCAGGCTGCTCAACAAGGCGATGTCGTGAACGATGTTGATGAAATTTTCATGCTCAACCGCATCGCCCGGAATGGTCAATATGACTGTACGGCCACGATGGGTATTGATATAAGGCGATGAATGGCGGAAGGAATGCAGCCAGCCGTTTGATTTCAAGTGTGGTTCTCCAGTCCGTGTTTTTTGGTGCGTATACCAGTTTACGCCAAGAGCGCTGCCGGGCGCCCGGCAGCGCTCAACCCCCTAATCTGACACGCCAGGATACTTAAAGACAAAACTGTCGGATAAGGCCCTTGAGGATTTTCACCGTCGGTTCCAGCTGCGATAGTTCTATAAACTCGTCGGGCTGGTGCGCCTGATCGATAGAACCTGGACCCAGAACCAGGGTCTCCATGCCAAGCTTCTGCAACCAGGGTGCTTCGGTCGCAAAGGCGACCGCTTGCGCCGTATGGCCGGTAAGCTGTTCGCAAGCTTTAACCAGCGCGGCGTCTGCCGGCGTTTCAAACGGTGGCACACCATCAAACAGCGGTTCGAATTCCATAATCAATTCGCGCCGCTCGGCCACCGGCTGAATTTTGTGCAGAATATCCTGGCGCAGATTTTCCATGCTCATCCCGGGTAACGGGCGCAGGTCAAAGTGCAGTTCGCACCGGGCGCAAATGCGGTTCGGGTTATCGCCGCCATGGATACAACCAAGGTTGAGCGTTGGTACCTGCACATCAAAATTCGGGTTGCTATGCTGAGCCTGCCAGGCTGCGCGCAGGGCCAGAAGTTCACCAAGGGCCTCGTGCATACCCTCCAGAGCATTGCGTCCCAGCCCCGGATCAGAGGAGTGGCCAGACTGCCCCTCAAACGTTAACCGCTCCATCATGATGCCTTTGTGCATACGCACGGGCCGGAGGCTGGTGGGCTCACCAATGACCGCATAACGGGCTTTCGGCTTGCCTGCTTCAGCGAGCGCTCTGGCTCCGTTCATTGAGGTTTCCTCATCCGCAGTCGCGAGGATGATCAGAGGCTGCTTCAGATCGGCTGCTGTAAACGCTTTGGCAGCTTCGATTGCCAGAGGGAAAAAGCCTTTCATGTCGCAGGTGCCCAGCCCGTACCAGCGGTTGTCACGTTCGGTCAGGGTAAAAGGGTCGCTTTGCCAGCGCTTGTCATCAAAAGGCACGGTGTCCGTGTGGCCGGATAACACAAGGCCGCCAGAACCGCTGCCCAGAGTGCCAATCAGATTATACTTGCCGGGCATCCCGGGCACGGCCAGTACTTCAACAGTGAAACCCAGGGCTTCCAGCCACTCCCCAAGCGTTCGCACCACAGGCTCGTTGCTGTGATCCCATTCTGCAGACGCGCTGCTGATAGAAGGCAGCGAAATCAGCTGCGTCAGCATTTCACGCACGCCCGGCACGGCTTCTGCCCTGCTGGTACTTTTACGGCTATCAGTATCGTCGCTGAACTGCTGCATTGTGTCTCCTTGTCCGGCTTGAGCGCTATTGCGCCTGGCCACGCCGCCAGACCTCAAACTCTGTAATAGCTCGGACAGCTATAGGATAGGCTACCTCACCCCCTGCAACCTCACGGGCAACTTCCAGCTGCCGCTCGGTAACACTCGCAAGACGGCCATCCACTATATTACCGTTCGAGAGTGACACCCGGACTTTGCGATTGATCCACATGGCCGCCCGTTCAAGATCTTCGGTATACCAGCGGGTAATATCCGGATTCTCCCGGGGCACTATCGGCTCAAGAGCAGCTTTCGGTAGCTCGGGAGCAACTGGTTCGGCTTTGCGAAGGAATACATCTGGCACCATGGCGCCATTGTATTTCAGTGCCCAGGCCACGGTGCCATTTTCACCCTCCGGGCGCACAGGTATACCCAGTGCTTCCGAACCCGGCCGCACCGACGCCGTTATTTCCCCACCTTCAAGCAGCCACTGCCGGTAAAGCGCCAGTAACTGATCGCTGGCTTGCCAGCCACGCGCCTCCAATCCGGTCTCGAAAGCACCCAGCGCACGCCCGGCCCACTGCACCGGATCCAGGCCGGCTTCGCGTGCGCAATAGGCTGCAATCCGGCGCATAAGCCCGCCGTCTCGCAACGTAACTTCAAGGGGTCGGGACGAGCTTGTCAGTGTCGCTTCCGGCGATGCGAGATCAATGCGCGCACCCGGCCAGTTAAGCTCCAGGCTGCCGGTGCTTGCAGAGTTCAACTCAAGGTAAACGCGATCAGGCGTCTGATTCAGGATAAGTTCGCCGGACAAACGGGTTATTCCCATGCGTAACAGATCACCGCTGCCAAGCTGCTGACGTGGATCGGGTGCGCAGGGAAGCGCGAATAATGATGCCTTGTGACGCCCACTGGCTCCGTCTGCGGTTACCCAGTTCCGGAACATGGTTGCCTCAAGAACCAATGCCAACCCTTCTGCCTGCATAGTCCAGCTGGACGGCATATCTGAAGGAGTAGCTAGCGCCGTTAACAAGGCAAGGGGCGAACCGGCATCAAACTCTGCCCGACCGATAACCAACGGCTGGGTCAGTTCAAAATCCTGCCAGGATGCGCCAGACAGCACCAAGCGGCCCTCGACTCCGGAACCGATCCTGCCACGCTCCAGAACCCCGCTTTCGCCAAGCGCCTGACGCACTTCTGACATGCGTTGATCCGCCAGCCACCAAACGCCTGCCTTAAACGCGGCAAAACCGAGCAATGCAGCCAGAATCAGAGTTGTGAGCAGACGTTTCATCCGAAAAATCCTCAGGCAGTGCTGTCAGTTACGGGAAATAAGTGTGCCGACACCCTCATCCGTAAAGATTTCCAGCAGGCACGCGTGAGCTACCCGGCCATCAATGATATGGGACGTTCGCACACCGTTCTCTACCGCGCTCAGCGCGCAGCGGATCTTCGGCAGCATGCCGCCATGAATGGTGCCGTCTTCTATCAGATCATTCACTTGCTGCGCGGTCAGCCCGGTGAGCACCTTGCCGTCCTTGCTCTTGAGCCCGGATACGTTGGTCAACAGCATCAGCTTTTCAGCCTTCATGGCCTCTGCAACCTTGCCGGCAACCAGGTCTGCGTTGATATTGTAGGATGTGCCGTCAGGCCCCACCCCAATTGGCGCAATCACCGGGATCACGTTACTGCGGGTAAGCATGTCGATCACATCCACATTGATACTGGCCACCTCGCCAACACGTCCGATATCAATGATCTCAGGGCGTTCCAGCTCCGGCGAACGATCCACCACTTCGAGTTTCCGGGCACGAATAAGGTTGGCATCCTTCCCGGTGAGGCCGATGGCGGTGCCTCCCTGGGCGTTGATCAGGGACACAATTTCCTTGTTTACCTGGCCACCCAACACCATTTCCACCACATCCATGGTTGCCGCATCAGTAACACGCATGCCGTTCACAAAGCGGGACTGGATATTGAGACGTTGCAGCAACTCACCAATCTGGGGGCCGCCACCATGGACAACAATCGGGTTGATGCCCACCAGTTTCATCAGCACCACATCACGGGCGAAACTGCTCTTGAGCTCCTCGTTTTCCATGGCGTTGCCGCCATATTTTATAACAACCGTTTTCCCGGTAAACCTCTGAATGTACGGTAACCCGCGGCTCAGAACTGTTGCCACCTGCATTGCTGTTTCACGATCCAGCGTCATGTTGTTGCCTTAATAAATCAGAAATGAAAATCGGGAGCCTGAGCCGCCTGCATGGCTGACATCAGAAGTCCGCCACCAGATCCGGCGCTGCTTTCTGAAGCTGGGCCCGGAAAATATCTTTTATCCGCTCCAGAGCTTCTTTGGTTTCCGCTTCAAAGCGCAACACCAGAACCGGTGTGGTATTGGACGCGCGGCACAAACCCCAGCCATCAGCGTAATCCACACGGATGCCGTCTATCGTGCTGATATTACCGTCACCAAAGTCACCCACGTTGCCCAACTGTTCGATAATGCTGAACTTGCTGCTTTCGGTTACTTCGACGTTAAGCTCCGGCGTGCTGATGTTTTCAGGGAAGTCTTCGAACACGTCGTCGCTGTGGCGGTCTTCGATGCCCAGTATTTCAAGAAGTCTGGCAGCCGCATAGAGCCCGTCATCAAAACCGTACCAGCGTTCTGCGAAGAAAATATGGCCACTCATCTCGCCAGCCAGTAAAGCGCCGGTTTCCTTCATTTTTGCCTTCATCAGGGAGTGACCGGTTTTCCACATGATAGGGCGCCCGCCGGCTTCGGAAATCGCTCCCGCCAGCCGTCGGGTGCATTTCACATCGTAAAGCACATCGGCGCCGGGGTTCCGTGAGACCACATCCCGGGCGAATAGCATCAGCAGACGATCCGGCCAGATAATCTTGCCTGAATTGGTCACCAGGCCCAGCCGGTCACCGTCACCGTCGAATGCAATGCCAAGATCTGCACCTTCAGCTTTAACTCTCTCGATCAGGTCTGCAAGGTTGGCAGGCTTACCGGGATCCGGATGGTGATTCGGGAAGTCGCCGTCAACCTCGCAATACAGCGGGATCACTTCGCAACCAAGCTCTTCAATCAGCATGGGGCCAAGCTCGCCTGCAATACCGTTGCCAGCATCCACCACTACCTTGAGCGGCGCTGCGACGGCGATATCGCCCACAATCCGGTCAAGATAAGCCCTGCGAACATCTTCGGTAGACTGAGTGCCGCGTCCGGCAGCAAGATCACCGGTTTTAACCCGACGGTAGAGCGCCTGAATAGCCTCGCCAGAGAGCGTTTCGCCGCCCAGCATGATTTTGAGGCCATTGTAGTTGGCCGGGTTGTGGCTGCCAGTCACCATAACACCCGACCCATTTTCAAGGTGATGGGTGGCAAAATAGAGTACCGGCGTGGGCACAGCGCCCACGTGGATGACGTTACAACCCGCAGCCATAACACCACGGGCCAGAGCATCCGCCAACCCGGGGCTTGAATGACGACCATCGTAACCGATGCAAAGCGATGCCAGCCCGCGACTGATCGCTTCCGAGCCTATAGCCATGCCAATCCGTTCAACAATGGACGAGGACAGGGTCTCACCGACAATGCCGCGAATATCGTAGGCCCGGAAAATAACCGGTGACATCTCTACTGCCGGCTCATCCGTCTCTTCAACTTCCGGCATCTCTCCGCCGGAAAAGAACGAGCTGTCATTATTGCCGCTGCCAAAACCCAGAACATCTTCATCACCATCCAGCATGTCTATATCCGGCAACTCCTTGTCCTGAAACAGGGGCTCGGCGTCCATCGTTTCAGCCGTCTTTGGGCCCTTCGCAGACTTTGGCCGGGCATTTTCTGCCGCCTTGGTCATGCGCTTGTCCACCACTTGCGATAATCGATACAAAACCTCGCCAGCGGAGGAAACCATCTCCCATTGGAAGCTGGGCAGCTTCTGACGCTCACCACCAAATACTTTATGCGCCCATTGAATCAGGTTGGACACTTCGTGACGCAGTCCTTTCTGAGCTCTTATCAGCAACCACCAGACCAGTATCGCTGCCAGCAACGCTGGCACTCCCACCAATATAGCTACCATCAGTATATTAACGGGAGCCTCCGGCAAGGCGCCTGGCTTATAGCTGACAGTCCAGTCCGGGTTGGCGAGCGCCCGTACTTCCGTGGCGCTCGTGTCGGCACCCGCGCCACTCCCCTTGCTAACGAAGGTGCGGGAGGCCCCGGAAACCGTCTGAACCAGCGCAAGCTCGCCGCCGAGCCGGGTATTTACAACCGAAAGAAGCGGTTGGAGCAAGGCAGTATCGAAGACCACGAGAAGGCTGCCAACGACGGCTTTGCTGGCCGGGTTCCGCACAGGAGCAGCCATCTGCATGTACCATTGACTTTCCCGGGGAAAGGCGTCCGGATAGAGGGGCTGACCATTTTCTGCCCTGCGTGCCAGTTCAAGCCCGGCAAAGCCCAGCAAAACGTTTGCGCCTCCGGTCCTCGGAATCTGGCGATAAGGGAAAAGAAAAGCCGCCTTGACGCCTGGCATTGCCGTCACCAACTTCTGCTCAACCGCCCCGGCATCAGCACGTTCCATCAACGTATCCACCACGTGAGGCTGGGTCGCCAGACCGTTCACGCTCTGCTGCATCAGCTCAAGGTACTGGTTTATACGCTGGGAAGCTGCATCGGCTTCAGCGGTTTTCCAGGCATTGAAGCGTTTTTCCGTGGCAGGCTGCAGTACCAGAAAATGCATCAGAGCAATCGCCGCCACACCAGCCAGTAAAACCACGAATGCCTGGCTAATGGCAGTCGATCCAAGGTGTTTCAGCTTTGACCCTGCGGGTGCCCGGGTCTTTGTTTTTGGTTCTGTTTTGTCAGCCGGATGCTCATCAACAGACGCTTCGGGAGCTTTTTTCCTACCCAGTTTCATAGTTCATCCTGTAATTATTTTTTTGCCCTGGACAAGCACTTAGGGGCAAAGTATAGACACGGCAACAGGTTTCTGCGCTGAGGTTTAATGGCTATCGGGTACCGGTAGAGCCAAACCCGCCCTCGCCCCGACTACTGGCATCAAACTCGGAAACCACCTCAAAATCAGCCTGAACCACAGGGACCAGAACCAGCTGAGCTATCCGCTCACCGACATCAACCGTAAAGGCCGCATTGCCCCGGTTCCAGCAGGACACCATCAACTCGCCCTGATAGTCGGAATCGATTAGCCCCACCAAATTCCCCAGCACGATACCGTGTTTATGACCAAGCCCGCTTCTGGGCAAAATCATGGCTGCCAGCGACGGATCGGCAATGTGGATGGAAAGCCCTGTCCGGATTAACGCTGTATCGCCCGGTGCCAACGTTAGTGGCTCATCAAGACATGCCCGCAAGTCCAGGCCGGCAGAACCCTCGGTGGCGTATTCCGGAAAAGCGATCTGGTTGCCGATCCTGCCGTCAAGAATGCGTACCTGTAAATTCTTTTTACTCATATTATCCCTGCCTCAGATGTTCGCCAATCAGCGCCACAAGACGTGATGCAATAGCTTTTTTAGTATCGGGCCCTATCGTCTCCTGCCCGTTCGGCCAGAACACTGTCACGGCATTATTTTCACTGTTGAACCCCAGTCCCGGCACAGATACATCATTGGCAACAACCATGCGTAATTTTTTGCGTTGCATTTTGCCTTTGGCATAGCGGGCAACATCTGAGGTTTCAGCAGCAAAGCCAACGGTGAACGGCGCATCCGGGCGCCCGGCAATCGTTGCCAGCGTGTCCGGGTTGCGTATCAATGGCAGCGCCATGGACTCACTGGATTTTTTTATCTTGTTGCTGGCAAAGTTCTCGGGCCGGTAATCCGCAACCGCGGCCGTTGCAATAAACAGGTCGCAGCCTTCATCGACCGCTCCCGTGGAGGTCTGCAGCATATCCTCAGCGGTCACAACGTCACGGACTTCAATGCCCGCCGGTGCCGGCAGATTGACTGGCCCACTGACCAGAACAACACTGGCACCTGCATCCCGGGCGGCGGTGGCCAATGCGTAGCCCATCTTGCCCGAACTGTGGTTGCTGATATAGCGCACCGGGTCTATCGGCTCACGGGTTGGGCCGGCGGTGATTACGACGCGCTTGCCCGCAAGCTCGCCAGCGCCGGCCTGCTTGTTCATGATCAGCCCGGCGATCACTGCGGCCTCAAGCATACGCCCGGGTCCATTATCGCCACAGGCCTGCTCACCCTGGTCCGGGCCCCAGAGCGTAATTTGCGGATCGTCCTCCAGCAGGCGAATGTTGCGTTGGGTCCGCCCGTTACTCCACATTGCCTGATTCATCGCAGGCGCCACGGCAATGGGAGACTCTGTTGCGCAACAGACGGTGGTCAGCAGGTCATCGGCCATGCCCTGGGCAAGCCGTGCGACAAAATCCGCAGAAGCCGGTGCAATGACGACCTGATCGGCCCACTTGGCCAGCTCTATATGCCCCATGCCAGCTTCGGCTTCCGGATCAAGCAACGAGGTACGCACTGGCTCGCCGCTTAGGGCCTGAAAGGTAAGGGGCGTCACAAAGGCCTCTGCGCCACGGGTCATCACAACCCTTACCTCGTAGCCGGCCTTTTTCAGCAAACGCACAAGCTCAGCACTTTTATAGGCTGCAATGCCGCCGGTTATACCCAGCAGAATTTTTCTGACGGCCATGAAGGCTCCGTATCCGCTTAAAATGAAAGGCTTATAAGATAGCATGCCCTGACGATACCGACAGCCCGCCAGGACCCCGGTACGTTTACCGTTTGTTACTTTTTGAAGTAACCTTTGTAATCGACGAGCGCAGGACGCGCCAAAACCACCGAACGATACGCAAGGAAGCCCTGATGACCGATTCCGCCTGGCCCATGGACGAACGCCCCAGGGAGCGACTGCTCGCCCACGGCGCCGAAAGCCTCTCTGACGCCGAACTGCTGGCAATTTTCCTCCGCACCGGCACCGCCGGCACGCCGGTGATGGAGCTCTCGCGGTTTTTACTGCAGGAGTTTTCCGGATTACGCGGGCTACTCACCGCCTCCCGCAGGCAGTTCTGTGATGTGAAAGGCCTGGGCACCGCAAAATATGCCCAGGTTCAGGCTGCCATGGAGATGGCCCGACGGGTTATGGACGAACCACTGCGCCAGGGTGACCCGTTGCGTTCACCGGAAGATACCCGGCGCTTTCTCAGCAGCCGACTCGGCACCTACCCTCACGAAGTCTTCGCGGGTCTGTTTCTGGACAACCGGCACCGGGTTATCCAGTACCGGGAGCTATTTCGCGGTACAATTGATGGCGCTGCCGTGTATCCGCGGGAAGTTGTCCGACAGGCACTGGAAGACAACGCCGCTGCTGTTATTTTTGCCCACAATCACCCTTCCGGGGTAGCCGAACCCAGTCAGGCCGACATCTCCCTGACCAAGCGCCTGAAAGAAGCGCTCGGACTGGTGGATATCAGGGTTCTTGACCATATAGTGATTGGCCACGGTGAGGTAATATCCCTCGCGGAACGTGGATTGATGTGAGTCGTTACAAGCAGATATCGGAAAACTGGCCAAATTCCCAACAATTTTTTGCGTTGGGAGGCTGGTTCTGGTATAAAAGCGTCCCTTTCTGGCGGCGTCTGGCGAGCAGCGTTCAGTTCAGGGGCGCAAACAGGAACCTAACCGTTCCTCGGCAACCAGAGACGCATTAAAATCGAATTCGTATTTATTAAGACCAATGCTCAGGTCGGAGGCAAGTATGTCCAGAGTTTGTCAGGTAACCGGTAAGCGTCCGGTTTCCGGTAACAATGTTTCTCACGCGATGAACCACACCCGTCGTCGTTTTCTGCCTAACCTGCAAAGCAAGCGCTTTTGGGTTGAGTCTGAAAAGCGTTTCGTAAGGCTTCGCACGTCTACCAAAGGCATGCGCATCATCGATAAAAATGGTATTGACGCTGTACTGGCCGATCTTCGTGCCCGCGGCGAGAAAGTATAAGGAGCCGCATCATGCGCGAAAAAATCAAGCTGGTATCTTCAGCAGGCACGGGTCACTTCTACACGACCATGAAAAACAAGCGTAACACTCCGGAAAAAATCGAGATCAAAAAGTATGATCCGGTTGTCCGTAAGCACGTTGCGTACAAGGAAACCAAGATCAAGTAATTGATCTGGTGCCCATAAAAAAACCCGACCAGCGAGTCGGGTTTTTTTATGGGCAGAAAAGAATGTCACGGCGTTACAGGCACCGTAACATCCAGCGCGATGGGCAGGTGATCCGACATTGGATAACTGACAACTCCGGAGCTATGCACCTGAAGGCTCGGACTAACCAGAATGTGGTCCAACGCTTTCTCCGGACGCCAGCTGGGGAAGCTGTGGGCATCTGCAGGTAACGGGATCAAATCGGTTTGCTTCAGCGGGGTGTTGGTCAGTAGTTGTTCCGCGTGAGCATTCATGTCGCCCATCAACACCACATGGCGGTAATCGTTGATCAGATCACTAACAAAGCCAAGTTGGCGCTGCTGGGCGGACTTGCTTAATGACAGGTGCATCATGACCAGCACCAACGGGTCTTCCGGGTTGCCGTATTTGGCCACAATCACACCCCGGCCGGGAATCAGCCCCGGCAAGCGGTGCTCTTTTACTTCCAGCGGCCTGAACCGACTCAGCAAACCGTTGCTGTGCTGGGCAAACTGCCCCAGATTGCGATTGAGCTGCTGATACCAATACGGAATTCCAGCGGCCTCGGCCAGATACTGCACCTGATTGACGTGCCCGCTGCGCAAACTGCCGCCATCACACTCTTGCAGCGCCACTACATCGTAGTTGCTGAGCAGGGTGGCAATCCGGTCCAGGTTTTCAAACCGGCTGCGATGGGGCAATACGTGCTGCCAGCTACGGGTCAGGTAATGCCGGTAAGCCGAAGTGCAGATGCCCACCTGAATGTTGAACGTCAGCAAACGGATGCGACCGGCGGCTGAAAAATCCGGAACATGATCCAGACCCGATGAGCTGCCACGGGCACCATCCGCAGCCTTCTGGCTTTCATTCCATTGACGTCGCAAACGCTTATACATGGCCACCCACATCCATCGGAATAACGCTTAGCCCACCCACTGCACGCCTGCAATTATTCGCCTGCGGTGTTGTGCTCCCGGGCAACCAGATAATCTACAACCTCCAGCACCCTCTCAAGGCTACCCGCCATGGAGGCGCTGACTGTGTACTTGCCATTTACAAGCATAGTCGGTGTACCGGTGACGCGCGCACCCCGAATTTTTGCCTGCGCCTGCTGCAGGCGGGCATTCACGCCAAAGCTGTTGTAGCTATCAAGAAACTCTTCGCGATCCACACCATAGCCGGCCACAAATTCCGCCAGGGACTCGCCATCATTTAACGGCCGGCGCTCACCTGCCAGGGCATCAAACAGAGCATCGTGCAGTTTATCCAGAGCATTGATGGCCTCAAGCGCATAGAAGGCCCGGGCGTGCGGCTCCCAAGAGCGACCCAGAGCCGCGGGAAGTCTCACATAGTCTACGTAGTCCGGAGCTTTTGCTTCCCAGCTTTCAGCCAATGGTTTGAAGTTATAGCAATGCGGGCATCCGTACCAGAACACCTCCACCACCTCAACGCGTGAGCCGCTGTCTGTGCGTACCGGGGTGTCCAGTTTCTTGTAATGCGTACCTTCCTTCCAGTCGGCCGCATTGGCCTGGCCGAATACGGCAAGGACTGACAACAGCAGGACGACCGTTCTGAGCGCTCGAAACATGAAATATCTCCAGGTTTTTGGATGTCGTTATAAGGGAATTATGACCCGCCGAACCTGAAAAGTTCCATCGTTCATGGATTACAGGTTCGAAAGACAAAAAACCCCGCGCAAGGCGGGGTTTTTCAGGCACCGAACGATTGAATCAGTTCAGGCCGGAAATGTAACTGGCGACAGCTTCAATCTCTGCATCCGTCAGTCTGGACGCAACGTCCATCATGATGGCAGCGTTGGCGCCGTTCGCCCGGGTACCGTCACGGTAGGCATTCAGCTGTTTGGCCAGATACTCCGCATTCTGACCGCCAAGATGCGGATACCCGGCGGGTTCATTGCCTTTACCCTGCGGGTTATGACAGCCGGCACAGGCCGGAACGCCGGAGGCCATATTACCGCCCCGGTATACAGCAGCTCCTTTTTTTACCAGTTCCGGATCCGCCTGGTTGACGCCTATATCCTGCTTTGCAAAATACGCCGCCAGATCTTCAAGATCCTGCTTGGATTTACCATCAAGCTGCCCGGTCATCTCCGGAACAGCTCGGGCATTTTCCTGAATGGCCACCAACTGGTCATACAGATACCTCTCACCCAGCCCGGATATTTTGGGATAGACGCCCATAATCGGCTTCGCTCCACCTTGGCCATGACACGCCTGACAGGCCGCTGCACTCTGCTTGCCCGCTTCAGGATCCCCTGCTCCGTGCGCCATGGCTGTAAGACCAACGCCGAAAACAAACCCTGCGATCAGTTTCTTCATGCTCGCTCCGCTTCTCTCATCTCGAAAAATTCTTTGTTTGCAGCCGGCAGACGCTGACCAGCCAGGCTCAAGACCGGGACTGACAGCGGTTACGCCAAGCGTACCGCCAGGAATTGGTGTAGCATTATACATTAATCCCTGATAACTGAAATCCAAAGGAAAGCCAACCGCTGTGGACTCTGATCTGACTCAAAAAAGTATCTCTTTTAACAGCGCCCGCTTCCTGGTCAGCGCGCCCCGACTGGAAGACTGCCCGCCCGACACCGGCGCTGAAGTCGCCTTTGCCGGGCGCTCGAACGCGGGAAAGTCCAGCGCCATGAACGCAATTACCGCAAACGGCAAGCTGGCCCGCACCAGTAAAACTCCAGGGCGCACACGCCTGATTAACTTTTTCTCCCTGAACCGCGAGCATGCCCGGTTGGTGGATCTGCCCGGATATGGCTACGCGAAAGTATCCCGGGACATGAAAGACGACTGGCAAAAACACCTTGGACACTACCTGAACGACCGCCGATGTCTGCGCGGCCTTGTCCTGGTTATGGACATCCGCCATCCACTTACCGACTTTGACCAAATGATGGTCGAATGGTGCGAGCATAACAAGCTGCCACTGATGATTTTGGCAACCAAAGCCGACAAACTTAAATTCGGGCAGGCAAAAACCAGCATGATGGACATCACCCGAAAGCTTGAGGCATTCACCTGTGTGGAACACCTGATCATGTTTTCGTCCACCTCAAAACTCGGCGTTGATGAGTGCCGGGCAGCGCTGATTAATTGGCTGGAAGATGGAAAAGCGCGGGAATAACACAGAAAAAACCGGCCTGTGAAAAACAGACCGGTAAAGCGTCAGGGGTTGCGACGTGTTAAAACCTGAAAACACGCTCAGGAGGCGCCAGAGATGTCCGGATTTCCAGCACCTGTTATTGTGACAAACTCGTTTGCCAAAGGTTCCGAAAAAGCCTGATCTGCACATTTTCTGCTCGAAAAAAGTAGCACGCTCAGTTTACGGAGGCCTCTCGCGTCTCTTCCTGATCCGGCATTGTGGGCCGGTACTGTTCCCGCAGCGCCATTACCTGTTTACGGTAAGCTGGTGTCAGGTATGGAATCTCAAGCGTCAGCACCTGATAGATACCCTGTTTCAGCTCATGAAGGCTCAGGTTGGCGGAGGCTTTAGCCGCATGGGCTGTCTTCAGATATGCCATCCAGTTAGTAATCACAAGCCAAACATTCAGAGACATGGCCCCCCTCAGCGATTCGGGCTGCGGCTCGATGATGCCGGAATCTGCCAGCTTCTCGAATATTCGGCTTATGGCCGCGAGGCACCGGTTGGTGAACTCCCGATAGTCACTGCGCAGGCGCGTGTCTCTGTCCAGCAGGTATTCCAGATCCCTGTGGAAAAACCGGTAGCTCCAGAGCCCATCAAATACCGACTCCAGGTAGAACGTCATGTCGTCCAGCGTCATCGGACGGTCTTCCGGGATATCCAGATAGAAATCCACCAGCTTTTCGTATTCCTGGAATATCTCGTAAATGATGTCCGACTTGTTACGGAAGTGGTAATAGAGATTGCCCGGCGAAATCGCCAGATACGCAGCGATATGATTTGTTGTGACGTTCCGTTCGCCCAGCTCGTTAAACAACTCCAGGCTGGACAGCAGTATCTTGTCTCTGGTTTTCATAAGCTCATCGGCATTCGTTGTTTTACAGCTCACAGATGGCCTGAATCGCCATTGGGCTCCGCTTGACTCCCTAGAGTATATACTCTAATAATACTCCCAAGTGCAAATTGAGCGTTTTTTCGCCATCACACGCCTACACAAAACAACAGGCCGCCGCAAAACGACGGCGCCGAAAGGGGGACATCATGGGTGCCAGCGTTGTTCAGCTCACTGAGAGCAAAGACCATATTCAACATACCCACCGGGTGTTCGAAGTTCAGAAAAAAGCGTTTCACGATAATCCCATACCGTCGCTGACCGAGCGCCAGGAAAACCTGAAGCGCCTCAAGCAGGCCCTGCTGACTTATCAGGACCGCCTTCTTGATGCTGTTGACCGGGATTTTTCATGCCGCTCGCGGGACGAGTCTCTGATTGCCGAAATGATGCCGTCCATCCAGGGGATCAACTACACCCTGAAAAACCTTGAAGGCTGGATGAAACCTTCGCGCCGTCACGTATCCATATTGTTCCAGCCCGCCAGCAACAGGGTCTGCTACCAGCCGAAAGGTGTTGTGGGCATTATTGTGCCGTGGAACTACCCGCTATACCTCGCAGTCGGGCCACTGATTGCCTCGCTTTCAGCAGGCAATCGCACGATGATCAAGATGTCCGAATTCACGCCTCACACCTCAGCGCTGTTCAAAGAGCTTATCGAGGCGACCTTCCCGGAAGATCTGGTGGCGGTCATCAATGGCGAAGCCGATGTTGCCGCCGATTTTTCCGCCCGACCGTTCGATCACATGCTGTTTACCGGCTCCACGTCCGTCGGCAAGCTGGTGATGCGCGCCGCATCCGAAAATCTGACACCGGTTACTCTGGAGCTCGGTGGCAAATCACCTGCCATTGTTTCCCCGGATGTACCTTTGGAAGATGCTGCTCAGCGCATCGCCTTCGGGAAGGCATTCAACGCCGGTCAGACCTGTGTAGCGCCAGACTACGTGCTCTGTCCTGCTGACCGCACGCAGGCGTTTGTTGACCAGTTCCGCACCCGGTTCTCGGAAATGTACCCATCGTTACGCGACAACGACGACTACACAGCCATCATTAATGAGCGTCAGTACAAGCGCCTGCAAGGCTATCTGGAGGATGCAAGAGCCAAGGGTGCCGAGCTGATCGAGATGAACCCGGCGCAGGAAAACATGGGCGACGGCACTTACAAGATCCCGGTGACTCTGGTGCTGAAAACCACCCCGGACATGAAACTCATGCAGGAAGAGATTTTCGGGCCGATTCTCCCGGTCGTGAGCTATGGCAATCTCGATGAGGCAATTCAATACATCAATGATAGACCGCGCCCGCTGGCTCTTTACTTTTTCGGCTACGACCGCAGCCAGCAGCATCAGGTCATCGACAACACGCTCTCAGGGGGCACGTGCATTAACGATTCACTGATGCACGTTGCCCAGGACGACCTGCCTTTCGGTGGTGTGGGTGATTCCGGCATGGGCCACTACCATGGCAAGGAAGGCTTCCTGACCTTCTCGCACCAGCGCGCCATTTTTTCCAAACAAAAATTCAACAGTGGAAAGTTTGTTTATCCTCCTTACGGAACATCCTTCCACAAAATGGTTTACAAATTCTTTATCCGTTGAGCGGACGAATTATGACGGACGATCTCATTTCAATCGAAGGGCAGGATTCCGTGTCTCTGAACCGGCGCAGCTTTCTGCGCACCGGGCTGGGTGGCGCCTTGTTTCTGGGCACTGTCAGTGTAACTGCCGGCCTGAGTGGCTGTGCGACAGCGCCTGCCAGCCGGCTTGGCGCCGTTGCAACACGGATGGACGCTCGCTACCAGTTCCGCTTTCTGACAACGGAAGATGTAGACCTGTTTGAAGCCCTGCTCCCGGCAATCCTGGGCTCCGCGCTTCCGGAGCAACCCAACGCCAGGCGCATGATGATTGCCGGTACGGTCGAACGCATTGACGCCGGCATTTACAAATTCGGGCCAGCCAACCAGAAAGAACTCCGGCAACTGTTCGATCTGCTCAACTTCGGTCCTACCCGGGTGACGATCGCACGAGTCTGGCCATCCTGGCGCAACGCCTCCACAGCGCAGGCCGATGCGTTTCTGGAACGCTGGCGCTCGAGCAGCATCGGGTTATTCAATAACGGCTATATGGCGCTCACCAAAATCAGCAACGTGGCGTTTTACGGCTACCAGGAGAACTGGCATCTTTCCGGTTATCCCGGGCCGCCTGAGTGGGCTGTACAAGCCCTTCCACAATTCCGCAACGCCTGACTTTCAGGCTGCGGCTTTAGCTTGCTGTATTTGGTCTAATTTAGGAAGCCACCAACCATGTCGTTCACCGATCGCATTGCCCAAGGCCTGGAATCGGGCTGGAAAGTCACCGATGGTGCCACGCTCACCGAAAGCCAAACGGCAGAAGCCGATGTGGTTATTATCGGCACCGGTGCTGGCGGCGGCACAACGGCTGAAATTCTCGCCAAAAGCGGCCTTTCCGTCATCCTGGTGGAAGAAGGCCGGCTGTATTATCAGAAAGACTTCAAAATGGACGAGCTTACGTCCTACGCAAATCTGTATCAGGAAGGTATGAGCCGTGCCACCAAAGACGGTTCCATTGC
The DNA here is from genome assembly GCA_018066865.1 of Marinobacter sp. GTDB lineage: Bacteria > Pseudomonadota > Gammaproteobacteria > Pseudomonadales > Oleiphilaceae > Marinobacter. The sequence goes on from JAGPVT010000144.1 coordinate 25,643, forward strand.
CATTCTGCAGGGCCGATGTGTGGGTGGTTCAACCACCGTCAACTGGACCAGCAGCTTCCGTACGCCAGACGCAACTCTCAACTACTGGGGCAAACGCTTTGGCCTCGATGCACTGAGCCCGGAAGCCATGGCGCCCTGGTTCAGCGGCCGGGAAGCACGCCACTCCATATCGCCCTGGGAGATGGACCCGAACCTCAACAACGACATCTTGCGCCAGGGCTGCGAAAAGCTGGGCTACAACTGGCAGATTATCCCGCGTAATGTGAAAGGTTGCTGGAACCTCGGGTACTGCGGCGTAGGTTGCCCAACCAACGCCAAACAAGGCGCGCTGATGACCACCATCCCCGGGGCCCTGGACCATAACGCCCGGTTGTTCCATGGCCTGCGCGCCGAACGACTGGTGATGAAGCAGGACCGCATTGATTCCTTGCAGGCCAGCGCCATGGCCAGCGATGGCATTACACCAACGGGCATTCAGATTACACTGGAAGCCAGGCATTTTGTGGTCGCCGCCAGCGCAATAGGATCACCTGGCCTGCTGTTACGTTCCGGGTTGCCCGACCCCTATGGGCGCGTTGGCAAGCGGTCATTCATTCACCCGGTGAACGCCAGCGTTGCACAAATGCCAAAGCTGGTAGATCCGTTTTATGGTGCGCCGCAGTCTGTCTATTCTGACGAGTTCAACTTCAGTAACGGCGTGGATGGAGACGTGGGCTACAAGCTGGAAGTGCCACCCTTGCATCCGGCCATGTCTGCCGGTGTTGTCCCGGGCCACGGTGATACACAGGCTGAAAACCTGGCGAGGCTGCCCTGGATGCAGTCGGTTATAGCACTCCTGCGGGACGGCTTTCATGAGGACAGCCCGGGTGGCACGGTATCGCTTCGTGATGATGGCAGCCCGGTGCTGGATTACCCAGTCACGGACTATCTCTGGAAAGGCCTCCGTAACGCCTTTTACACCATGGCTGAAATCCAGTTTGCCGCCGGCGCTGAGCGGGTTCGTTTGATGCACCTGGATTCAGACTGGTATTCCAGCTGGGCTGACGCCAAAGCCGCTATTGACGGCTTCTCCATGGAGCCTCACCGGGTTCGCCTGTTCACCGCCCACCAGATGGGCGGCTGCAGCATGGGGAGCAACCCTGAGGATTCGGTGGTCAATGGTTTTGGCCAGCATCATCACGTCAGTAACCTCAGCGTGAACGACGCCTCAATTTTCCCGACCAGCATTGGCGCCAACCCGCAGTTGTCCGTCTACGCGCTAGCGGCGCGAAATAGCACCCGGCTTGCGCAACAACTGAAAGCATGACTCTCCTGGCGGGCAGCTGAAAGTGCACCAGCTCCGCGCCGCCAGTCGGCCTACAGAAACCCGTGGAATGCTGATACTCTGGATGCCTGTTAAAAAAGGAGCTGTGCATGCCTAAAGTCATTTACCCGGGCACCTTTGATCCCATCACTAACGGCCACACTGATCTTATTGAGCGTGCCGGACGCATGTTTGATGAGGTTGTTGTTGCCGTCGCCTACAACTCGAAGAAAAAACCATTGTTTAACGTGGATGAGCGCTGTGAACTGGTTCGACAGGCCACGACCCACATCCCGAATGTCACCGTTACCGGCTTCAGTTATCTGCTCGCTGATTTTGTCCGTGATCAGGGTGCGACCGTGATTATCCGGGGCCTGCGGGCGGTTTCCGATTTCGAGTATGAGTTCCAGCTTGCGGATATGAACCGCCGTCTGGCACCAGAACTGGAAAGCGTGTTTCTGACGCCTTCCAATCACCTTTCCTATATTTCCTCAAGCCTGATTCGGGAAATTGCTTCGCTGGGGGGCGATGTTTCCGAGTTCGTTGACCCTGTTGTAGAAGCGGCGCTGAAAAAGAAATTCAGCGAGGCCTGAAACAACAGCCGAGAATGAAAAAGCCCCGACCGGGGCTTTTTCATTCTTGAAGCTGCGTTAGAACAAAGGCGGTAGCGGAAATTCCTGACCATTAACATCTACAACCATGTCGCTCAGCCTCGCAGTCAGCACCAGCCTGTCGCCTTCGGGCACCAGCAAACCCTGTTTGATCAAGGGCGCAAGCTGCATCCTCACGGCGGGGTAGTCTTCCGCCAGTACCGAAGGCACACTCAGATTCATTTCTCCGGTTAACTGCTGCATTACCATGAGCATTTCTGCTTTCTGATCTGCGGTCAGCTCGGGATGGCTGATCACCAGACTGCCCGTCACCTCGCCTTCAGGCGTATCCAGTGTCAGCTCAGGGAATCCAACCGAAAACCCGGCCGCCGATAAATCGCGCAGCGCCGTATTCACCTGACCCATCGCCGCCATCTGCCGCTCAAATGCGTCCTGGCTATCTGTATCGGGTGCCAAAGCCATACCTTGGAGCTCTGCCATACTGGTTGTCAGCGCACTCCAACTTGCAACATCAAGATGTTCCAGAGCGAATGCCACTTTATGCGGGCCATAGGCCTGGTCTTCATAGCGAACTTTTTCGGCCTCAATCGATAGTCGGGAATCCAGACGCTGACCGTCAGCATCTGCCTCGGTGCTGCTACGCGCCAGCAAACCCTCGATTGCTACCGGGGGGCCCTCAGCAGCCGTCAACGCAACGGAGGCCATCGACACTTCCACAGTTCCCGTCCAGACATCACCTTGCAAGTGAGTCATGTTATGCTCAACACGGAAGTCATTAACGCGAACGCTCATATCCGGGCCGGAGAAAGTCAGCTGTGGCCAAACAACCAAAGCCTCGGCCTGGGAACCGGCGTCACTGATTTCAATTCGGGCGATTCCGCCGCTGGTTCTGAGCGATTCTCCGCTTTCAGAATTATTGATCGCGATGGCAGGAGCTTCCAGCTCAAGCACAGCGGTGCCCCAAAGGCGCGTTTCGAGAGTCAGCCTTGGGTGCTCCTGAAACCAATCAGCACCTTCAGGCGCCCAGCCTTCAACAGGCTGAAAATCGATAAAGCTGCCGGTCACCCCGTGAGTCACTTTTGCACGATACGCAATCGGGCGAACCTCTCCGCTCTCAGGGTTCAGAATCGTTACAACACCGTCCAGCTCCGATCCGAAAAAACCACGACGGTAATCGTCTGTTTGCAGCTGGACAAAAGGCTGCGCCTGGTTCAGTTCACGGGTAACCACTTGCCACTGCTGCTCGGTTATGTAACCCACTGCCCAAGGCATTGCGCCGGTAACAACCAATACACCGACGCCGGCAATTATCCACTTTGTTTTCAAGAATTCTCTCCGTCTGAAAATGTCAGGATTTGCCGGTCAGGCGCTCCAGCAATACCAATTGTGAGGCCACACGCTCTTCGCCCTCGGCGGGCTGATTTTGAATGTAACCGCCATCCGGCTGCAACACCCACGACTGGCAGTTATCGGCAAGATACGTATCCAGATCTTCGCGCACACGCGCTATCAGCTCCGGATCTTCAATTGGAAACGCGGTCTCAACCCGGCTCAGCAGGTTACGTTCCATGCAGTCTGCGCTTGAGCAGTAAACTTCGGGCTTGCCATCGTTGCCAAAATAATAAGCCCGGGTGTGCTCCAGAAAGCGCCCCACAATGGAACGCACACGAATGTTATCTGAAAGGCCTGGCACCTCGGGCCTCAGGCTGCAGATGCCGCGCACAATCAGGTCAACTTTCGCGCCAGCCTGCGAGGCCCGGTACAGAGCCTTGATGAGCTGAATTTCTGTTAACGCATTGATCTTGATAATGATGCGGCCCTTACCCCCCAGTTCGGTTTCACGCTCAATAAGGCTGAGCAGTCTTTTGTGGAGCGTAAACGGCGCATGGAACAGCTTTTTGATCTTCAGCGCCTTGCCCATTCCGGTTAACTGCTGGAACAGCTTGTTAACGTCGTCGCCGATGGATTCGTCACAGGTCATGAAGCTGTAATCGGTATAAAGCCGCGCGTTGACCGCATGATAGTTACCGGTTCCCAAGTGAACATAGCGGCGCAGGCGGCCCTCCTCGCGGCGCACAATCAGGATCATCTTGGCGTGGGTTTTATACCCCACAACGCCGTACACCACGATTACACCGGCCTCCTGCAGCCGGCTTGCCAGCTCCAGGTTCTCAGCCTCGCTGAACCGTGCCCGCAGCTCAACAACGGCGGTTACCTCTTTGCCACGACGGGCCGCGTCTGCCAGAGCTTCAACAATCTCCGAATTGGCGCCGGTACGATAAAGGGTCTGCCGGATCGCCAGAACCTGAGGATCCTTCGCTGCCTGGCGCATCAAATCGACAACCGGGCTGAAGTTCTGAAACGGATGATGCAGCAGAATCGGCCGCTTACGAATGGCGTCGAATATGGTGTCCTTACTGCGGATCTGCCGGGGTATGGTGGGCGAGAAGCCCGAATACGTCAGATCAGAGCGATCCACAAGACTGGAAACCGCCATTAGCCGGGTGAGATTCACCGGTCCGTTGACCTGATACAGATCTTTTTCCGCCAGGCCGAACTCCGTCAGCAGGAACTGCACAAGCTCCTGCGGGCAGTTGTCCGCCACTTCCAGCCGCACTCCGTCGCCAAACCGGCGGCTGAGCAGCTCGCCACGCAGGGCTGATGCCAGATCTTCAAGGTCGTCTTCCAACTCCAGGTCGGCGTTGCGTGTGAGCCGGAACTGATAGCAACCCTTGACTTCCATGCCCGGAAACAGCTCATCGGTGTGGGCGTGAATCATCGAAGACAGAAAAACGAGATTCTCGCCGCCGTTGCAGACTTCATCCGGCAGGCGCACCAGCCGCGGCAGAGAACGCGGGGCCGGGACTATCGCCATGCCCGTCTCCCGGCCAAAGGCATCCTTGCCATCCAGTTCAACAATAAAGTTAAGGCTTTTGTTCACCAGGCGCGGAAACGGGTGTGACGGATCCAGCCCGATGGGGCTCACCACAGGCAGAATCTCATCCTTGAAATAATTGCGCACCCACTCCGCCTGCTCCGGTGTCCACTCCTGGCGCCGCACGAAGTGAATGTTCTCTTTTTCCATCTCCGGGATCAGGACATGGTTCAGGATATCGTACTGCTCATCGATATACTCATGGGCAACACGGCTAATCTCACTCAGCGCCTGTTCCGGCATGATGCCGTCAGCACCCAGGGTCTCTCGGCCGTACTTGATCTGCTGGCGCAGGCCAGCCACCCGTATCTCAAAGAACTCATCCATGTTGCTGCTAAAAATACAACAGAAAATCAGCCGGTTAATCAGCGGGTGGGTGGTATCAAGCGCCTGCTTCAGCACACGGTAATTAAACTGAAGCTGGCTCAGCTCACGGTTGAAGTAGTTTTCACTGGCGTCCAGATTGATCACTTCACCCACCGGCGGGAGATCCATTGGCGCAGGTATACTCTGCTCCCCTTCCGCTGTCAGATTCCTGGCGATTTCCGTTGTCATGGCCTTTCCGTTCCTGTCTGGTTTACCGCCAACCCTTCTTCGGCTGCGGATTGTTCACAAACGACTTCAGCGTTGTCGATCACGTATTAAGCGAGCTGCCCGCACCGCAAAGTAGGTCAGAATGCCGTCTGCACCCGCACGGCGCATGGACATCAGGCTTTCCATCATAACCGTGTCACCATCAAGCCAGCCATTCTGCTCAGCAGCCATATGCATGGCGTACTCGCCACTGACCTGGTATACGAAAGTCGGCACCTGCAGCTCGGTTTTCACTCTATGCACAATATCCAGGTAAGGCATGCCAGGCTTGATCATCACCATATCCGCGCCTTCGGCGAGATCCATCATCACTTCGTGAATCGCCTCATTGCTGTTGGCCGGGTCCATCTGATAGGCGGCTTTGTTGCCTTTACCGAGATTTGCTGCGGAGCCAACTGCATCACGAAATGGCCCGTAATAGCCCGACGCGTACTTGGCAGAGTAGGCCAGGATACGGGTATTCACGTGCCCCGCCGACTCAAGCGCTTCACGCATGGCCGCAACGCGACCGTCCATCATATCGGAGGGTGCAACAACATCTGCACCAGCATCAGCGTGGGATAGCGCCTGGTTTACCAGCGCCTCTACGGTAATATCGTTCAACACGTAGCCATCGTTGTCGATGATGCCGTCCTGGCCGTGGGTAGTGAACGGATCCAGCGCTACATCAGTGATCACACCCAGCTCAGGATAGGCTTTTTTCAGCGCCCGGACGGCCCGTTGTGCCAACCCGTCAGAGTCCCAGGCTCCGGAGCCAGACAGGTTTTTCTTCTCAGCCGAAACCACGGGGAACAGCGCTACCGCAGGAATGCCCAGCTGCACCAGTTCTGCCGCCTGCTCGACCAAAAGGTCAATACTCAAGCGGTCTACGCCTGGCATCGATGGCACCTGCTCACGCTGATTTTCACCTTCAAGGACAAAAACCGGGTAGATCAGGTTGTCTGGCGTCAGCTGGTTTTCCCGCACGAGTCGGCGGGAAAAATCGCTGGCGCGGTTGCGACGCAGACGGGTAGCGGGGAAAACGCGGGGTGTTGAGAGCGACACAGAAAACCTCCTGAACGACACTGCAAAGAGTTGGATAGAAAATTACGGCGCACTGACAGCGCCGTTTGCACCATCATACACCGCCGGGACCGCTGGTTGCAGGCTGCCTCTGGATACAGGAAAAGATCCGGAACAATAACAAGGCATCAGGAGGCCGCAGCAGGGGCTTTCCCAATGGCCGTATTACTGAATGGAGTCCAGCGCTTTGGCTCGAATACGCTCAGTTTCGCTGAAGTACTTCTCACGAAGCCGGGACAAGCTTTCTTCACGTTCAGGCTCCGCCAGACCGGATGCCTTCAGAGCGTCACGCTCCTTTGCATAAGATTGCCAACGCCGGCTCCAGTCCTTCTGCTTTGCGTCCAGATCCTCCAGCCTTTGGGCGGCCTCGTCACCAAACTCTTGCTGCCGCCATGCGCGCAAAGCTTCTGGATTATTAGCCAAGGTTTCACGCGCCTCTTCGTAGCGTGAGAACTTGCCGGTGTCCAGCCGGGCTTGTCTTACAGGTTCTGGTAAAGCCATTTCCGCTTCGGCAAGAGCGTCTTCACGCTGTTGCTCAGTCAGGCTCTCGTCCCTGCCAAGGTTCCGTTTTTGGAGCTGATAACGATCTATCGCCTCCTCATCAGCAAAGAAGGCCTCAGCAGTATCCGCATCCATCCAGGTTCTTCGCAGGGCCTGAATTTCAGCCATACGGCGTTGAATTTCATCGGGACCGCCGGCTCCCGCCTCTCCATATGCTGTCTCCAGATCTGCGAGCGCCAGCTTGTAATCCAGATACCGGCCCAGAGTGTCGAGTGCCTGGCCTCGTGCGGGCTCCCCCAGAACCGAGAGCGCAAGCCGGATTCGAGCCACCAGTTGCGGCAGTGCTTCCTCTCCCAGCGCAGACAGATAGTATTCAAACAGCTGCCGCAACTCGCCCGTAGGGACAAGATTGCCAAAACGGTCTGTTTTTGCCCAACCGCCCGGCTCGGACGTTCCCGCCAGAGACGCTGGCTGCTGGCCCGGCATAGAGAGTTCCACTGACTCAATAACCATTTTTGAGGGCGATTGCTGACGCGCAGCTGAAAAGCCGGAGGCATCCGTTGTAGCATCAGCAGGGCGATCAGAGTTACGGCTGGAAACAGGTTGATCACGGGCGCCATCGGCAAACAGCCAGAGTGCAATGACAACTGCTATGATCACCGGTATGGCAAAGGAGAGTCTGAAAGTTGATTTCATGATAACAGGCCGGTCCGGCGGATAGATGATAGCTTGCTGCACCCCCGAACGCTGGAACAAAGAGACGAAGAACGAGGCTGTGCACGGTCCATAATAAACAGAACCGGGGCGCTATACCGAGACACGCCGCAAAAACAGGCCGGGATTCACCAACCCCGGCCTGTAACGACAATGCTCAAAGAGCGCGGTTGTTAAAGTCTGCCTCTACTTTGCGCGGGTAATCAGCCCGGAAAGATGTCTCAACTTCCTGAATTCTGCCGCCTTGGCTCAGGAACGCTTCGATATCCTGCTGTAACTGCGCCCGAACCCGTGCCCGGCCTGCAATCGAATGGGTATCATCACTCTCATTACTTGAATTAGCCCAGTTCCCGGATTGCTCCAGGTTGCTTTCGTCGAGCTCACTCATGATTTTCTCCTTCAACGAAAACAGCGTTACAAGTGCTACGCCCCCTCCGGGCGCCGCACTCCGTATCGACCAGCCACTACTGCGGCAACGTCTTGGCGTCTTTATAATCTGCTTTCGATTACAGCGCTATTTAGAAACAACGCATTTTTTGTAAAATTTTGTAACCTGCTATAACCTGATGAATTCAAATGGCAAAATACAGGCGCTTAGATACACGTGCATTGACACAAAGAATGAATAATGATTCACTAATTCAGGGAGCCGAAATGGCTTATCGTGAAACGGAAAAAATGCGTCAGCGAAAAGCCGCCGCGCGACAGAGGATCGCAGAGTGCACCTATCAGTGCGTTGCTGAAGGCGGTTTTCGCAATGCGAAAATCACCCGTGTTGCACAGCTCGCAGGTGTAGCTACGGGAACGATCTACCGCCATTACGAGTCAAAAGAGGACTTGTTTGCCGAGGTTTTTCGCAAGGCCACGCAGCGGGAAGTAGACAAGGTGGCGGAAGTACTGGCAACACCGGGAACCGCTACGGCGCGGTTGGAAAAAGCCTTGCGGCAGTTTGCCGAGCGTGCATTGAAAGCCCCTGTTATGGCTTGGTCACTCATTGCTGAGCCGGTGGACCCGAAAGTTGAAGAAGAGCGACTGGCTTATCGAAAAGCCTACGCCGATCTGTTTGAACAAGCGATTCGCGAGGGCATCGAAGAAGGATGCATTCCGGATCAGGACGCCCGCCAGAGCAGTACCTGCCTGGTAGGCGCTATCGCGGAAAGCCTGGTCGGCCCACTATCACCAACCCAGACCAGCCAGGCTGCCGCAGACGAAGCCGATAACAAAGACCCGCTGGTCAACACCATCATCCGCTTTTGCATACAGGGGTTGACCGGCACCAGGAGGTAGCTATGAACGCTCCACAACCCAAGCCCGGAATGCCCACAGATAATCAGGGTGATCGCTATCTGGCGACCACCCATGAAGTCGTCAATCAGCCGCCAGCGCTGGAAAACTACAACCTGTATGAACAGGACATTGCACTTCAGGAGGCTGTGCAGCGCGAAGGTGCCGGGAAGGCTGAAAGCGACCTGAAAACCTTCGGCGCCCTTGCCGGTGATGCTGCAATCATCGACCTGGGTTTTCGGGCCAATAACAACAAACCAACGTTCAATACCCACGACCGCTTTGGCCACCGCATCGATGAAGTGGATTTCCACCCTTCGTACCACGAACTCATGCGCCTCGCCTTCGAAAATGGCCTTCACAGCAGCCCCTGGACAGACCCAGGCAAAGGCGCGCACGTTGCCCGTGCGGCCAAATACTACATGCACTCCCAAGTGGAAGCGGCACACTGCTGCCCGGTCACCATGACCTTTGCCGCCATTCCTTCCATACGCAAGCAACCGGAACTGGCATCGCTCTGGGAATCACGGGTACTGGCCAACAGCTACGACCCCCGCAATGTCCCCGACAGCCAGAAAAGCTCCGTAACCATCGGTATGGCGATGACCGAAAAACAGGGTGGCAGCGACGTTCGCGCCAACAGCACCCTGGCTCATGCCGTGGGGGCCAATGGCCCGGGCCAGGCTTATGAGCTGATCGGCCACAAGTGGTTTGTCTCTGCACCTATGTGCGACGCCTTTCTGGTGTTGGCTCAGGCCCCCGGTGGATTGTCCTGCTTCCTGATGCCTCGCTGGCGCCCGGACGGCAGCAAAAACCCCTGGCAGGTACAGCGCCTGAAAAACAAAATGGGCAACGTCGCCAACGCCTCCAGCGAAGTGGAACTGCGCGGCGCACTGGCCTGGATGATCGGCGAAGAAGGCCGTGGCGTACCCACTATTATAGAAATGGTCGCCATGACCCGTTTCGACTGCATGATTGGCAGCTCCGCCGGCATGCGCCAGGCCGTAGCCCAGGCCACACACCACTGCCGCCACCGCAGCGCATTCGGCAGCCGGCTCATCGACCAGCCCCTCATGCAGAACGTGCTTGCTGACCTGGCCTTGGAAAACGAAGCCGCTCTCGCCTACACCATGCGACTCGCCCGCGCCCTCGATAACCAGGATCAGGAACACGAACGCCTGCTGGCCCGCCTGGCCACACCCGTAGGCAAATACTGGATCTGTAAACGCGCACCCAACCACGCCTACGAATCCATGGAATGCATCGGCGGCAGTGGCGTAATGGAAGACTGCATTATGCCCCGCCTGTTCCGTGAATCCCCGGTGAACGCCATCTGGGAAGGCAGCGGCAACGTCCAGTGCCTTGACACCCTGCGAGCTATCCACAAGGAACCTGAAACCCTTGACGCCTTCTTCCGCGAAGCTGCCGAAGCAAAAGGCGCAGACCGTCGCTTCGACCAGTTCCTGGCGCAACTGCAAAACGACTTCGCCGACCTCAGCGACGTCCAGTACCGCGCCCGCAATCTGGTCGACCGCATGGCTTTGATCATGCAAGCGTCCCTGCTGCTGCGCAACGCCAACAAAGCCGTGGCTGACGCCTTCTGCGCCTCCAGGCTGCAATCCAATGGCGGCATGAACTACGGCAACCTGCCCTCAGGCATCGATGCTGCGGCTATTATCAAGCGAGCAACGCCTGTAGTAGGCTAAGCGAAACCTATCGATCCACTTGGGGAGCAGGTGAGGGCGCGCCCTCACCTGCT
>JAGPVT010000149.1 GCA_018066865.1 Marinobacter sp.
ACGCTGATGAAAATAACATCCCGCTCATCACCCTGAACGTTTTCAAGGTTCTTAATGAAGAATTCATCCCTACTGGCATGATGCTGGAAAAACTCCTCCGTCTCCGGATGCTGTCGGCGAAGCCGCTCTACCTCCAGCAAAATCACCTCGCGCTGGGCAGTGCTGAACGCTACCACGCCGAGCGACAAGTGCGGGCACTTCACACTGTGTTCGAGCACAGCTTGTGCAACAGCCTTAGCTTCGCCGATATTTGCCCTGGTTTTCCCTTTGTCATACAGAGCATCGGGCAGATAATTGAAGCTCAACCCCCGGGCATCAGGGTTCGCCCCTGAGCTGGGGAAAAATACCAGCCGGTTGTCATAAAACTGATCATTGGATACGGCGATCAGCGACTCATGCCGGCTACGGTAATGCCAGCTCAGCATCCGCTCTGGCGCCCCCCTCGCCTGCATCATCGTCAGAATGCTTTCTACATCGGCGGTAACGCTCTGGTCAGCCTCTTCATCGCTGATCTCCACAGCCTTACTGAAGAAATTAGTAGGCGGCATCTGTTTACTGTCACCAACAACAACAGCCTGTTCTGCGCGGCACATCGCGCCAAGAGCTTCCGGGGCCGGGATCTGACTCGCTTCATCGAAAATCACAAGGTCAAATGAAAGCTTCCCCTGTGGCAAATAGGTGGCCACCGACATTGGGCTCATCATAAACACCGGCTTGGCCTGCTGGATTACATTCCCTGCCTCCGAAATCAATCTACGGATCGGAATGTGCCGCCGCTTTTTGCCGATCTCCCGCCGGATCAGTTCCATTTCTCCCGGAGCGTTAAAGCTTGGCAAAGACTCGTGCAGCTTACGCACCAGCTCTTCTTGCGCGAAATTGAGACAAGCCGTGTCCAGCTCCCGGAACTCGTGAATCATTCGCTCGTGGGAGACCCGGTCAAAACGACCGATCCTGTCTGACTCGGAGTAAACAGTATCAACCAGCCCGGAATAAAAGCTCAGTTTGAGCCAGTCCACAAGGATGTCCGGCGAGTGCCGCCACCCTCTCAATTCCGGAAGGATGACCTCCAATCCCACAGAACGGATATCCGACTCCAGCTGGTTAAAGCGCACTATTGCGTACAGGTGGTCCGGGTTCTCCAGCCAGGAATCAAGGTTCTGCGACCAAACGACGATGGGGCCGGCTTTGCTGAAAGCCTCTTTCCATTCAAGTCGCTCAGCCAAACCCTCCAGAAGCCCTGTGACTTCTCTAGACTGGTCAGCGAGCGCCTCAATGTCACCGGATCGTTCGCGCACATCAGGGTTGGCTTCGAGGAAGTCCGTCAGCCCCTCCGGAAGCTCCCCATTTCCGATCTCGTCATAAAGCGCAAAGATCCATTCGGCGATCCGAGATAGTACATCCCAGTCAGACTTTCTACCCTGCCACTGAGCACCAAACAGCAACTGACCAATACCTTCTATCTCACTGAATCGCTTTACTTCGGATTGATGCTCCAGGGCGAGATCTACGTTGGCCAACCAGTCTGACGGTTTGCCCGCAAGACCTTCTTTCACATACCCGCGAAGCATCGCCTTAGCTCTGCGATACTCCCCGGAAAAGATACGCCACCACTTGTCGGCGCGGCCTGCCAGCCCCATACGAACAGGCAGCAGATCCGCTGACAAAGCCGACTCTATAAATACACCATCCAGGCTCTCACGCTTTTTATTCAGCTCGCGACCCAGAACAACAAGCTCCCGAATATCATCCCGGCGGAGTTGCCAGTCCTGTGTGCTGACTTTAACCCCCTGCAGATGAGGAGCGCTCAAAGCACGCTGGCCAGCCTGATAGACGAGATCGATATCACTGAAAGTCTCTGTTTCAGGCAGGCGCATAAGTTGCGTGAGCGACTTACAATCCGCTTTCAGCGCACCCAGTTTCTGGTAAGCCTCATCTATTAGCTGGCGAATATCCTGCTCGCCTGAGGGGGAGAGCCGGCTAAGAGCAGACTTTGAAAACACATTGGCTTCCGGCCGCCCAAACTCACGCAAATAGGCTTCTATGGTTTGCAGCGTTCGGGTCGCCCGATCCAGGTATTCGCTCGACCACCGTTTCAGGAGGTCAAACCGGATTCGGTTCACAGATGCCAGGGATTCTCTCTTCTGTAACCGGAGCATCTCTCCCAGAGCCTGAAGGAAGTTCATGCCAGAGTTCAGGACCGGACGGCTGATTTCAGCGGCATAGGTGTCCAGGTGTTGTCTCAATTCGGCCAAACGTCGGTACTCGTAACCGCGATCCGGCACGGAAGGTGCCCCCTGGGCAAACGAGGATTTAAGCGAATCCAGAACACTTTTCTTGCTGCTCTTATGGCTATGCAGCTCAAGCACGGAATCCCCAAGATGGGTCTCGTCCAACCGGGATTTAACCACCTCGAGAGCTGCCATTTTCTGGGCAACAAACAAAACCTTTTTGCCGCGCGCCACCGCTTCAGCAATCAGGTTAGTAATGGTTTGAGACTTACCGGTTCCCGGCGGCCCCTGAACAATCAGGTTTGCGCCCTCCACTGCCGCAATCAGGGCTTCCATTTGCGATGTGTCAGCATCCTTGACCAGGTGCAATTTTTCAGGCTCGGATATGTGCTGGTGACAGGCTATCTGCTCCAGCACCTCGCCATCTCTGCGAAACCCGCTTTCAAGCACTTTTCCCAAAAGGGGGTTTTCCGTGAGCGGAGCATCGCTGGGCCAACTAACGGGGTCCAGGTCGACATACATCTGGAACTTGCCGGAAGAAAACAGTCCGAGATACATCTTGTCCCTGTGCAGCTTCCAGTTCGCCTGCCCGGCAATCACCTTTTCAACGGCATCGAAGTATTCCGAGGGCGTAAATTCATCCGGATAGTCCGGCAACTGAACCCGGAACTCGCCCCTGAGTTTGGCTGCGAGCGTCAGATTCGGAGAAAGCTCGATATCGGTGTAAGCGATAGAAAAACCCGCCCGCGCAGATTCCCGGTTCATCTCAACCGGGATCAACACCAAAGGTGCGTAGCGTGGAGTTCTGGCATTGGGGTCCTCATACCACTCCAGGATACCCATCGCCAGGTGGAGCACATCGATACCCTGCTCCTGCAAGAGTGTGTGGGCCTCGCTTTCTATCTTCAGCAACCGGGTGTCCAGCTTTTCCGCTGGCTGATCGGTCTGAAGAAAGCGATCAGCAAATCGAGACTCGCCAGAAGTGTCTTCGAGGTACTCGCGAAGAGACGGAAGTGCATCTTCGCCCTCTCCCCCCGCGTCACTCTCATAGAGTTCAGGTAGCGGAAGAAAGCTCATGGCCTTCCGGTCCTCGACAAGAATGCCGAACACGTTTTCGGATCGCTCCTCGACCACTTCAAGAAACTTCATGGTCTTAGGGATACTGAGGAGCGGATTTCCCCTAAGGCCCATATCGAGTAGTTCCAGCCTAGCCAGTTCTAATTTTTGTTCTAAAGACATCCAACTCTCTCTCACTGAAACCTGGTAGTAATCAACGTTGCAAGTCAAAATTACAACTCTGATCCGCAATACATATCAGGAAAACGATAAAGTTATAAACAGGATCTCAGTTCTTCAGAAATATCCCGCAGTTGCCGACTGCCTTCCTCCAGATCATTTGCCTCATTGATTCGAGCGCGACGCATGGCGCTTATTTCATTGATCAGCGTTCCATATTTGCCGTCAATATACTCTCGCCCTGAGTTTTCAAGTTGTTCAATGATCTTCGCCCCTGCATCCTGAAATCCCTCTCTGATCTTTCGACGCCCATCAGTAAGCTGTTGAGTTCGCTTTTCCTCCTGAATAACGTCAACCACTTCAAAGAAGACAGGTAACGCCGCAGCGATTGGCCCCAGGACTTTTCCTACATTTCCAATGGTTTTGGCTATATTCACCGCTTGCCAAGGCTGAAACTTAACGCCCAAAGCTTTCCCAACGCCCAAGACTGCCTGATGGACAGCGCTACCGGATGCACCTGTAGATGTCAGCAAGCCTGTTCCGGCCTTCGCCCCAGCAGACATTGCCGCAACTTGGTTGCTACCCTTTCCGAGCAAAGAGGACAACTGCTTAGCCACCACGCGATCTGTTTCCGCATCTACTGAAGCCGCACTACCGTCGACACCGACACCGGAGTTCTTGCTCTCAAATCGGTCAAAAAAGCGTTGCGCCAAATTGCTGTCACTTAAATCTGAAAGCTCTGAATCCAGTTCTTCATCAAACTCCGAAAAGCGCTCGGCTAACTGGCTGAAACTTTCGCTGGCCTTCCGGTTCAGGGTTTCTGACGCTTCGTCTATTTCATCTTTAACTGTTTCAGAGGCACCCACACTTGCTGCACATTCGCTACCAAGACTTCTGGACAATGCCCTGATGCTGCCACTTTCTTCTAGAAGTGCACTCTCGGCATCACGCTTCACTCGCGATACAACTTTCTCTACCCGTTGGAGTAACTGCTGCTCGTCGCTGCTTGTTCCATCAACACGACCGGCAAGCTCGTCTTCAATTGAAGTCGCGATAATCTGCCCAACGGCTTCAACGCCCTCCAATGACTGATTTTTCTCAATCAGTGTTTCTAGTTTTACGGCCAAATCATCCATGTGACTGAATGGATGGAAATCGGCGTCTTCATCAAGCGCATATCCTGCAGAAACAAAAGAAACAGGCATTACGTTGAGTGTTTCTTCCCCAATCTGATCTTTAAGATTTTCTGTGTACGTCCGGCATAATTCCTCGTAATCTCCATCTTCCGAGTACATCTTATTGACCACGAGCAGCATTTTACCTTTATAGTTGTAGTCAACAGCCAGCCTGCGAAAATCTTCGATTAAGACGTTATCGAATAAGGAGTAAGTCACCACATAAACAAGAAGGTCGGCCTGTTGTATTTTTTTATGGGTGATCGCATCATGATCAATTCGACCTGCAGAGATACCAGGAGTATCTGTAATAATTACGGATCTCCACTCATAATCCTCCGTGGTATCTGTGGCAATGTCTGAGTCAATCTTTATCGATGAATCGTTAGTCAATGCAGAAATAATTGAAGACTTTCCGGAACTGTATTGACCAACCAGAACTATTCGTAGCTTTGAGTCTTCGCTTTTTTCTTCCAGAGCACTCCGAATACGCTCACCAAGCTCATTGTATGCGGAGTAATCCTGTGTAACCTCGAGTGTACGGTCTTTGAGCGAGTGAATAAGGGCCGATTTTTCTGAGAACTTCATGAAATAGCTCCAGGCAGATTCTTGACGACAATCTTTTCTTTCAAAGCCTGCTCGGCTCGCAAAATCCTGTCATTTGGCACGGGCAAATGGGTAGATATTTCGATACGCTGTCCAAGCTGGCGGTTAACGGCTGGATAACTCTCTTCGCCGAGACCTTCTAATATCGATTCTTCGCGAGTGAATTCAATAATCCGAATGGCAAACTGACGGTTCAGCTTATCAATTGCTGAATTTAAGGAATCCAGATATGTAACGACGACTTCAGCGGACGACCTATACTGCATCGAAACCTTTAATATAGTGCTTTCAATCGCCTCATCCATTTTTTTCCTGAATTCAGAAAAAACAGTACGAGCATGCTTTTTATATTCGTCCTCTAATGACTTCAGGCTTTTATCGACTTGCGTTTTCATGTGCTGAACAGCTTTACGCTTTTTTTCTTCCTTTGATGTCATAAAGCCTGAACCAATGCTAATTAAGGCGCCAACGCCAATTGCAGCCCAACCCCAAGGGTTTGTTACCCCTGCAACAATGAGAGCGATGCTCCCCCCAGTTGAAATCAACACGCCAAGCACAGAGGTAAGTCGCCTGGTATTAAATGTGCTGTAATCTCCAAACCCTACATTTACGTTATAATCAGCTCCAATCGAAATATCCTCGATTGCTTCAGTGACATATGACTGGACCTCATCTGAAGCCTTCTTAACCTGTGTGCTTAGTTTCTCTTGAATCTCGGCCGACACACGATCCGCTT
This sequence comes from Marinobacter sp., assembly GCA_018066865.1. Lineage (GTDB taxonomy): Bacteria > Pseudomonadota > Gammaproteobacteria > Pseudomonadales > Oleiphilaceae > Marinobacter. The sequence continues at coordinate 5,982 of JAGPVT010000149.1, forward strand.
CTTTCTTCCAGTAGCGTTCAATCTCTTTCTGTTTAAGCTTGTAATTTTCAGATGCGAACTCCAAAGCCAAGCTACGCTCATGCTCTACTATTGACCGAAGCTCTCGAAGAAACGATACCTGGTTCTTCTCAGTACGCTCTTTAACCTGTTGACGTAATTTAGTTAACTTCGATTGAATATCATCAGCCAAACGAAGGGAGGTTTGGCGTTTTTGGGAAACCTCCCGTGCCATCGCCGCCAAGCGGCAAGCAGTGTTATCCAGAAGGGTTTGTGATTTTCGGAGTTGCCCGAGCTCGATAACATTTTCTCGAACCTCGTTGAAGAACGCGTTCATCCGAGAGCCGGCGTCCAAGGTTCCCCGATCTTTCTCATAACGCTCTTCTCGCGCCATTTTTGCTGCCATTAAATGGACAGGTATAACAGCTACAGAACCCCCGTCATAGTAGGTAGCCACTCCACTCTCAATGCGGTTGATAATACCCTGCAAATTGTGCTCATCACTCCGGTTATACCAATGGAGAGGGTCTTTGAGGAATTTCTTGTATTTTGGGGGAGGCGACTGAAGATTTTCCTTGCAGTTCAGGAGAATAAAAACCGGTTTGTTGCTGTCTCTAATTTTAGAAAGAAACTTGAACTCCACCTCTTGAACGGAATCGTTGGTGACCACATAGCAAATGACATCTGCGGTATCGACAACACTTAACGCAATTTCTTCATCGGTTCGGCCACCGGCCTCTGCAGCACCTATCCCTGGCGTGTCGATAATCTTCAGGTTTTCCCATTCGTAGACCCGATTGAACCGGGTTGTTCTCTCCGCGCCGACGCCAATAAAGTCTTTGCCTTCACCGGTCATCACATAATGCAGCGTACTTTTTCCCGCCTTTGTTCTGCCCATCAACGCAATTGTGAAAGCGTTTTTGGCACGGCGTTTCTTGTCGATGATCTCTTGAATCTCTGCCAAAGAATCACGAGCCTGAGCATCAAGGCTAACTGCTAGATCTTTCAGAAAATCATGAAAACCGGTTTCTTCTTCCGTCGGTGCATCTGATGATGGCTTAGACGCACGGAGGTTATGTCTCACCTGTTTCCGCGTTTCCTCCAAAGCGCTCGAACAGTTTTGTAACTGAGTCTCTACTAACTGGCAGTCAACTTCGGCAATTCGATTAGTCAATTTGATCGCATCGGCATACTCAGGACCAGAAAGTTCGTTTTGCCGAATTTTCGAAGACAAATACTCCCGCTTGGCACCCGTTGCAAAAAAGCGGCGGACTTTGAGGCTGAGCTCCCCGAAGTCATCGAGGGAGCGGTCAACATTCACTTTCTCCTCGTTGGCCTTCTTTGCCTCCGAAATAATATTTTCCACTGCGCCAATAATTTTAGCTGGATCAATCCCGGTGGCTTTGCACAGCCGTGCTATAGCGATTTTTTCCTCTTTGGCAAAATGCCGGTTGAACCCGATTATCGCAGCCGCATTCTGGATAAGAATATCCTTATCCTCGGGGCTCAAATGCTTTAGCTGTTCTAACAATTCAGGAAAGTGTTTATCGCCCTTGCCTTCCAGCACGGCAAAAATATCTTTCTGATTGTTTCCTAAACCGTATGTGTCAATGAAATCCCGCAACATGGCAATTTGATCGGAATGGATGTGCTCATCCGCAATTACCAAGTGAGCCATAAATTCTGCAATGGCAGCCTTACTCATTTACAGTCTCCGACATTGAATTCATGCTAAATATCCCCCAAGCCACCCGATAATCCTCCTCCCGATCCGGCCGGAAGAACGGGGCTTTGTATTCCACTGTCCGCTCAGCCGGCCCACCGGGAAGCGTGTCGTCGAGGTAAGTTTTGTAAACACTGCCTTCCTGCAGGTGCTGGATGTCTTCCCAGCCGAGGGCGATGTCGTCTTGTTTTCTTTCTGGCGTGTCTACGCAATAGAAGGTGCCTTCGGTCAGTTCCTTCTTGTTGGCTTTTCTGGGCAGGCCTACGCCTACCAGGCCTTTGCTGGGGGTGAAGACGATGCGGCCGGTTTGGTCGTAGAAGGTTTCGGCTTCGTACTGGCGCATGACGGGAAACTGGACGCGGTAGATGGTGAGCAGTTCTTCCAGCGTGAGGCCGAGGGCCTGGGCGACGAGGACATCGATTTCTACCAGGGCCTGGCGGCGGGCGTAGTCGGCGCGCAGGGCGTTGTTGCGCTGCCATTCGGGGGTGAGGTTGGCGAAGAAGTCCTGAGGCAGCGCGGTGATAGGTTCGCGGGTGGCCCAGTGTTGTTGGCGGAAGTTGTCTTGCCAGTTGGATTGCCAGAGGTCGGCATAGTGGTTGGTAATGCTTACCAACGTTAGTGCGCGGATATGCATTGAGTTGCGGACACGATCATCGCTCAACACTGGCAACTGTTTTATCAGTGATGTGTTGGCATGCCCCATACCGGTACTTTTAACGCGGTAATCCAATACAATCGATAATGTCATACTGAAGTAATCCAGCATGACTGTTTCGAACTTGAATGCCGAACAGAGAGAGGTGTTGATGTGTGCCACTCCCTTTGGGATGATCGTCGTCATTAATGTCCTTTCCGACGAAGCCGCGATCATTTCTCGGTTCACAACACGATAATACTCCGTCACTAACCGCTCCCGATGCTCACCTTCTTCCATCCAAAGCACCCGCGGGGTGCGGTCGCGGTAAGTGGCGGGGTCGCAGGCGGGGGTATAGTTGGTGCGTGGCAGATAGCCGTCCGGTAGAATTTGCAGATCGAGCTTGTCGTAGTCTTTATTGCTCTTGCAGCCTGGCCGAGGATTCTTGAAGAACGGGCTGCCGACAAAGAAATGGGGGCCGGAGAGTATCCATTGCTCCGGGTTCTCCGGGAAGCGGGTCTCCCGCTTAATGGTGCCATCCTGCTGCGCGTTCACTTCGTTCCAGTGTTGCGTTGAATAGTATTGCCCTTTCAGATCCCCCAGCTGTCGGGATTGGGCCGCAAACTTATCAAGGACCGCAAGTAACTGTCGGGCGTGCAGCGCCGGTAAACGGGCTGCCAGGGGATCGGTGCCAGCTTCGTCGTAGAGTTCAGCGAACAAAGCCAACTCGTGCAGGCCAACCTCGATAATTCGGTCACGGTGACCATCGAAGTTCCAGCTCACTTCTACTCTTCCATCCGGCAACTCTATCTCCTCCTTGATGCCAGGCACTTGTCCTAAACCATTATCTTGGAAGCATGCATCTATCATTACGGGGTGAAACAGGTTAACTATATTTTTGAAGTTGATAGATGCTTGAACGCCTCCGTAGATGTTAATGCTGTATTTTCGACTGTTATCCACCTCAGCAAAAAGTTTGATGTCGTTTTTGAACTGGAAGTGTGCTCGCAGCCGCCGATACACCTCTCGCCGGAACCCCCCACCCTTGGGATCGTCGTAAATCCCTTCCGGGTGCAAGAAACCGCTCACGCCCTTCCCATTCACATTGGCCCAGGCGCGGGGCAGGAAGCATTTGTACAGATTGGCCTTTTGGCCGGCGAGCTGCGGGTAGTTCTGGATGGCGTTAAGAAACGCCTGAGAACCTTCCGCCTCCGCCAGTTCATCAAACCAGGCCTGCTGCAGTTGCGGGCTGCGCTTGAAGGCGGCTTCGCGCTCATCGGTGAGCTGCTTAGCGCTGAGTTTGTGCAGCACAAAGGCCGGGTTATGGTCGCCAAGGATGCCGCCTTCCTGCCATTCCACCTTGCGCCAAGGCGGATTCCCCAGGGTGATGTCGAAACCGCCACGGTTGGCAAAGATATCGGCGAAGGCCAGCTCCCAATGGAAGAAGCGGTAGTGCTCGCCCAGCTCGTTGGCGATGGCCAGGGTTTTGAAGAAGGGGTTCTTGAACAGCTTTTCCAGGTTGAGTTCGCCGCGCTGGTTGCTGACTTCGCGGGCGGCCTGAGTTTCGGCGCGCAGGGTTTGCTGGGGTTCGTCGGCGGCGAACAGGTCGTCTACCGGTTTGGCAAACAAGTCTTCGCCCTGCTCTGCCGGCTTGTTGTCTGCCGGCATCGCACTTTCACCGGTTGAAGTGCTGCCCAGCAGGCCTTCCTGCTCGGGGGCAAAGCTGAAGGTGCCGGCACTGTTGAGGATGGTGTTCAGGTCAAACAGCCATTTCTGCCTGTCCGGCAGTTCATCCACATTGTCCAGCGGCCAGAACCAGAGGGCGCACCAGTAGTCCATGGCCAGTTTCAGGCGGCGGTACGGGGAGGCGATTCGGGCATTGGTGTTGAAGATGCCGTGGGCCCGCAGGTTGTCTTTTTCCCGGGTGGTGGTGTGGTGTTCTTCCACCTGCTCCTGGCCCCATAGGGGGTAGGTGTCTTCGGTGCGCCGGCGGTGTTGTTCCAGCATCTGGGTGTGTTCGCGCCACAGGCGGTCTACGGCATCGCTCAGGCTTTGCAGGGTTTTGATTTCCTGCTCATCCAGCGGGGCGCAGAAGTCTTTTTTCCAGTCTTTGATTTTCTTGAAGGCATCCGGGCGCAGTTGTTTGGCCACTTTGTCGTTGTAGCCGGCCATGCCGGGGTCCGGCAGCAGGAAATGATAAATCTCCCCTTCCGCACGGCCGCCCTCGCCTTCCGGGTTCAGCAGGGTTTCCGGGTTTAGCCGGCGCGGGGCGTTATTGTACCAGTAGCCTTCTTTGGCCTGTTTTTTCAGGGCGATCCTGGGGTGCACCTCGCGGCGGGCACCGATCAGGCTGTTGCCGGTAAAAAGCTGGTAGCCGAACCAGGGTACGTTGTGGCCGCCGCTGAGGGCGTTCAGCCACAGGGACACTTCCGCCAGTTCCACAGCAATGGGGTTCAGGTCTACCCCGTATACGTTGTGGTCGGCGATGTGCATTTTTACCCGCTGGAGTTCGCGCTGGTAGTCCTCGTGGGGGATGCGTTCGCCCAGCTCCTGTTGTTTGCGGGTTAAGTAGGCTTCCGCCAGCTGGTTCACGGCTTCGTTGAGGAAGGCCGCGCTGCCCATGGCGGGTTCACATACAGTTAAGTCGAGGATGTCGTCTGCCGTTACCTCTTCCGTCAGGCGTTCTTTGAGGGTGTATTTCACCAGGCTTTTGGTGAGCACTTCCGGGGTGTAGTAACTGGCGGATTTTTCCCGGTCTCGCCCGGCCATGCGGTAGATGAATTTGCCTTTTGGGTGTACGCGCAGGCTGAGTTTGCCGTCGACTTTGTCGTACACGCGCTCTTTGTCGTCGAACTCGTCCAGCTGGCTTTGGGTGACGAAGTAGCCGGTGTCCAGTTCATCCGGGTTGATGTTCTGGCCTTTGGGGGCCACTTCGTAAAGGTCTTCGGTAGCGAAGAAGCCGCGGTAGCTGAGCAGGGCTTCGTATACGGCACCCAATTGGTTAATGCCAAGCTGGGTGTAGCTCACGCGGCCCCGGCGCTTTTTACCTTTGGTTGGCCGGGTTAGCGACATGCTCTGGATGACCTGCTGCAGGGTTTCGTTGCTGAAGGTGACGCGGTTCAGCATCGGGGTTTTGGCCGGGTCGAACAGGTGGCTGTCCAGGCCTTGCAGGGTGAAGGCGTTGGCGGTGCTTTCATGCAGGTCGTCTTTCTGCCGGCTAACCTGATTGCCTTCGTAGATCAGCGTGAACATGCGCTGCAGGCTGTGGTGAAAGTAGTGGCCCTTGCGGCTTTCTTCGGTGGTCAGGCGCACGCTTTCCAGGTCGCGCAGGCTGTCCAGGCTGTAGCCCATGCGCCAGGTTTCGTCTTCCGCCGGCAGGTAGCCCAGTTCTGGCCGCGCTTCGATGTAGAACAGGAACAGAATGCGATACATGGTGCGCAGGCATTCTTTGGAGAGCTGGTCGGCATCCAGGGCGTTGCTGCCGCTGTAGATGCCCTCCTTGCGGTCCCGGGCCTGTGCAATGAGTTGTTCGGCGGCTTCGTTACCCAGCAGTTCGATGGCCTGGCGCAGGGCGTATTTGAGGTCGTCGGAGACGGCGAAGGCGTGTTTGTGGCTGTTTTCGTCCAGGCTGTCGAGGCGGCACTGGCCTTCATCCGGTGCCAGGCTTTCCCGGTGCAGGAGTACGGCGGTGGCCTTGAGAGTTTTGTCGTCGCGGCGGCCGAGGATTTCTTCCCAGTCGAAGCGCAGCATACGGTTTTGCGACCACTTGTAGCGGTCGATCAATATGCCCTGGCGGTCGCTGATCAGCAGTACCCAGCGAGGCGGGTTGTCGTTATGGCCTGCCACCTGGCGGAACACGGCTTCGTTGAGGATGCTGTACCAGCTGGTGTTTTTCAGTTTGTCGTGGTGCGGGCCGGGGCCGAAGAACTGGTTGCTGTGCAGTTGCAGGGAGAGCGGGTCTTCCCCTTCGTTGTTGGCATCCAGCGCGCCCAGTACCCAGAGCTGGTCGCCCAGGGTGCTGAGCACGGGCAGTTCGGTGTTGGGAGCGATGGTGCGGTTTTCTGGCTGGTACGGAATGCCCAGGGTGCCCAGCAGGTCTTTGAAGAAGTCCCGCTGCAGGCGAATACGCTCGGCGGCACTGCGCTCGGTTTTGAGTTTGTGGCGCAGGGCGAAGTAGCCCTGGTTGAGGTTGCGCAGGGCGCGGTGGGGCGTGGTGTATTCTGCCCCGGCCTCTTTGGCCTGCTCTTCGCGGGCATCCCAGTCTTTGATGGTGTCGGCAAAGTCGCCCTGGAACACTTCGGCCAGGTAGTGGGCGCTGAAGAATTCGTTGTCGTTGGTTAACCCGATGAAGGTGGCGGCGGTGTCTTGTACGGCCATGGTTATGCTTGCTCCCCGGCTTCACGGGTGAATACGGCGATGATCTGGATGAACGGCACGGGTTCGATGGTTAGGGTGTCCCGTACCCAGGCCTGGTAGTCATCGAACACTTTTTCGATGCGGCCGATGCGCTCTTCCCTTCTGGCCGCTTTGAAGTGCTCTGCCTGGGCGGATTTTTCCAGCTGGAGTTCTATCTGTTTTACCTGCCGTTGTTGCAGGGCTTCCAGTGCCTGCAGTTGGTCTTCCAGCTCCTGGGTTTTCTGTTCTGTGTAGGCCTGCTGGCGCTGGTGCATTTCTGCCTTGGCGGCGTTGATCACCGGCTGGCGCAGGGCTTCCAGTTCACTGATGTTGATCGGCTGGGCGCGGTTGGGCAGTTTGTTGTCCAGTTGCAGGCTTTGCAGCCAGTGTTCAGCCGGCTCTATGGCTGTCACTTCGCCATTGCGGGTTTTGATGGCGAACCATTCCCAGATCACCGGGTGAGCCTTGCGGTTGGGGATCAGGCCGCTGACCAGGAATACGGATTCGCCCGGTTGCAGGGCCTGTTTTACCGCCTCGGTGTCCGGCAGGGCCAGCACGGGCGCGCTGTGGCGGGCCACCTGGGCCAGCAGTTTGTCTTGCAGCCACTGGATGGCCGGGTGCTGAGGCCACAGATAATGGAGTTTCGGCCAGGCGTTTTCATCCTGCCGGCTGCGGCGGATTTCGTTTTCAAAACGCTGCTTGTCAGCAGTGAGTACCAGGCTGCCGTCCACCGGGCGGATTTCCGGTGGCAGGAAGCGGAAGCGGTAGTCCAGGTCATCCGGCGGCGTAAGCGTGAGGGTTTGCTTGTCGTTGTTGGCCGTGAAATGCACCTGCCTGCGCTCGCGGTTGATGGCTTCCAGCGCCTGGCGGGCAAATTCGTAGTCGCTGGGGAACAGGCTGTAGCGTTCTACGGTGTATTGCTCCGCTTCTTCCTCGGTTTTCGGGGCTGCGGCTTCCGGGTTGAGGAACAGGGCCAGCAGGTCGTCCCCTTCATTGCTGTCGTCGGCCTGGTATTGGTCATCAAAGGCTTTAGCCTCGGTGCCTTCGGCCATGGCTTCCATGGTGAGGGCTTCTTCGGCTTCGGCATCGTGCACTTTCATGAAGGTGGCCGGGTCGCCGATGTTTTTGTAGGCCTGCTCATCTTTCTCTTTGAGGATTTCCAGTATGCGCTGGTCGCCGCGCACTTTGGGGTTGTCGCTCTGGTTGATCAGGTAGGTGATGATCGGCGTTTGTTCCTGGCCGTAGCGGTCTACCCGGCCGTTGCGCTGCTGGAATACCATGAGCGACCAGGGCAAATCGAAGTGCACCAGGCGGTGCGAGAGGTAATGCAGGTTGATGCCTTCGCTGGCCACGTCGGAACACAGCAGTACGCGGAGTTTGCTTTCCGGCTTGCCGAATTCTTCAACGATTTCCTGCTGTTCGATGTCGCCCATGCCGCCGTGCAGAATGCGGATGGCATCTTCTTTGAGCTTGAGATCGCCCTGCAGCTGGCTGTGCAGCCAGTTGAGGGTTTCGATACGTTCGCTGAAGATCACCAGGCGGTCTTCGGTGTCTGTTTTCTTCCAGCCGTAATCCTTGCTGCCGAGCAGGTTCAGCAAGTCCCGGTATTTGTGGAAGTTGGCCGGGGTAATGTTACGCAGCGACAGCAGCAGGCTGTGGAGGGCCTGGATTTCCTGTTGTTCGTCTTCGCTGATGTCCGGTTTGCTTTCCAGCTTCTTGATGCGCTGCTGTACGGACACTTCTGCCGCGGCCGGAGAGCTGAAGATGGCTTTTTGCAGGCCGATGCGCACCAGCTGGCCATTTTTGGTGGCGCTGTGTTCGCCCCGGTAGGTAAAGGGCACGTCCAGCAGCGCCTGGTAGGCGGCCTCTTCTTCCGGGCTGGCGTTGAGGTAGATGTCGTTGACTACCCGTTCTTTAAATTCCTGCTGTACCTGATCGCGGATGTCTTTTTTGAATCGGCGGATCACCAGGCCTTTGTCGCTAAAGTCATCCTTGGCGTAGTCGTCCGGGTCGGAAATCGCCGTGGGGTCCAGCATGTTCATCAGGCTGGCGAAGGATCGTGCCTTGCCGTCGTGGGGGGTGGCGGAGAGCATGATCAGGGTGTCTGACCGGCCACTGAGCAATTGCGCCAGCTGCGCCCGCTGGGAGCTGCTGCCCCGCTCAGCTACGTTATGGACTTCGTCGATGACGATGATGTCCCAGTAGGCCTTTTCCAGATGGCGGCGGTATTCGTTGTCCTGCTTGAGGGTGTCGATGGAGATGATCGACTTGTCGTAATAGTAGAACGGGTTGTGGTTGCCGGGAATGTGGTTGCGCACCCGCTGCAGGCCGGCGGAATCCAGCCGGGTGAGCGGGATGGTAAAGCGGTTCCACATTTCCTTCTGGAACTGGGTCATCATGCTTTTCAGGGTAAGCACCAGAATGCGCTTGCCCCGGCCGCGGCGCATGAGCTCGGTCATCAATATGCCGGCTTCCAGGGTTTTGCCCAGGCCCACGGCATCGGCAATCAGTATGCGCTGGCGGTTCTGTTTGAGCGCCTGCAGGGCCGGATCCAGTTGATAGGGCACCGGGTCCATGGCCGCTTTGTGGCCCAGATGGATTTTCTCGTCCGCCGGGGTGATCTGGCGCAGCTGGGTTTCAATAAACAGGCGACTTTTTTCAAAGCCGGGGGTCAGGTCTTGCTCAAAGCGGGTTTCGGCCGGGTCCAGCACGCGGATGGCGTCCGCTTGTTCTTCCAGCTTGGTGAGAAAGCGGGCACTTTTGCCATTCACCAGCTCAGACAGGCCATCTACCGTGAGGACGTAACCGCCATCATCGCTGAGATCCGCCCGGCGGACGATCCATTCGCAATCCCGGATGAGTACTCTGGCACCTGGTGCGTAGAGTGAAGACATGTGCCCTTCCCGACTGGTTGGTTTAACTGGATGTCGGGAGTGTAGCTGCTGGCTCCGACATCCGTTGTCGCTTATTCAAGATTACCGTTTGGTTACCTCAATAATGGTCTATCAGAGCGTAAAGGTGAAGCGGTATTCAGTTATTTTTACATTTTATGTAGTTGTTTTTTGGTGCTATTTCAGGATTGCAACTATATCTGTGCGTGTGGTGGCAAGGAAAGCCATCGCCAACCTCAGCTTTCCTGTGCCACCCAGACAAAGCCTTCTTTTCTAAGCTCCGTCTCAGTTCCAAATCTGTAGGCGCACAGCTTGCCGCCTTTGTCCCCCGCTACGCTGTAATCCAGGCAGGCAACGTGCTCGTTCAGGGGAGCCGGCTCGCCATTCATCCAGTAGTGCCCCACGAAGACAGGCTTCTGGCCGTCATACCCTGGCAAAATATGAGAGGCAACCGGTAAGTGAGGGATCTGGTCGATTACGTCTCCGGGCACCATGGCTAAATCACGGTAGGTCAACTCACCTTGTTGCCACCATTTTGTGCGGATATCGGTGCGCTTGTGATCGTATTTGTCAAAGAAGTGGTGATTGCTAGGCAGTGGAATTTCAAGACCTTTGAGCAGAGTCTCGATAGCTTCGTACGCCTCACTCCCTTTCTTGCTTGCTTGTTCCCAGGCTTTCGGTAGCAATCGGTTTTCTGAATCGGTGTACTTGGCTATCGCGACCAGGTGTTCCGGATGCCAGCATGCATGCACTACTCGGAATTCCGGCAGATCCAAATACACCGGCAGGGTTTTGAACCACTCGATCATGCTGCGGTGTAGTTCGTTACCCTCACCTACCTGCTCAAGAAACGCCTGATGCTGGTCCAGATTTTTATCAGTGTGGGGGCGCAGGTATTCGCCGGGGTTTCGCGGGTCTTCCATGGCCCAGGCTACAGCATTGAATTCGTGGTTACCCATCACCGCCAGTGCTTGGCCGTTCTCAACCATGTTTCGGGCAATGGTGACGGTTTCTACCTGTTCCGGGCCACGGTCTACAAAGTCACCCAGGAAAATAACTTGGCGCTCGGGATGCTGCCACACGCCGCCTTTTTCGCGGTAATCCATCTTGGTGAGGAGGGCTTTGAGTTCGGTTGCGTGGCCGTGAATGTCACCTATCAAGTCATACATCATTCAGTCCTTTTAAATTCGTGACTACCAGGCCGCCAACCTCGCTGAACTGATGACGGTCAGCTCACGACCACTGATTACGGCACTCGGCTCTGCACCGTGCTGCTTGCCAACCACCTCACCATTCAGGTTAAAAAGGTAGGCTGCGTTCTTTTCGTAGTAAAACCAATACTGCTTGATCTTGCCCCAGATGCCTAGTTCTCCCGCTGTTTCAGCGACATGTGCTCGAATACGACTTTGGGTCTCGCCTAACTGATCGGTTAACGAATAACGACAGAACCTTTCACCAAATCGCAGATAACGCTGGTGTTCGCAGGCTGCCAGAGCAAACAAGGTCTGGTTTTTCCGAATAAAGCCGGTATCTATCCAGATATAAGGTTTGAAAGCACGACGTTCCTCTTCCAAACGGGCAGTGAGTCTTGCGATACGCTGGTCGACCACCAGTTCATCCATACCAACCGCCCGGCAAAGAGCTCGGAGAAAATCTTCACTTCGGTACTTAAAGTCGAAACCGCCTTCACCCAGACCGAAGTCAGGACATTCCAACACTTTTAGAAGGCGCTTTCGATTTGCTGAGGTTGGCCGGCCGTAACCCATGGCTTTGAGCGTCTCGTCCTGTGATTTAGCAGCCACCCGGATTACGAGATCCGTTTTAAAATTATTGATCACCGCGCTTTCTCCAGTTTATGGAACACTGGCAGGCTAACGCGGCCATGCGACATATTTGGTCGCTCCGAGGTGCTATTCTGTGTTCATGGATTAATGTTGGAGGAACACAATGAACCGAGTTGAGAAAGAACTAGCGAGAAAGCGTGCGGAACTCTGTGAAGAACTTGGTGAAGAGCAGGTTCAGAAAATGGAACTTGCCGAATCTCTTGCCCGAAGTATTCATCAGGAAATGTTCCCGGAGGAGTATGACCACATGATGGACTCTGTCTCAGACGCAAAAGACCGCCGAAGAGGGATCAACCCCATGAGTGCCGATTACACCGCTAAGGTGAACGCCAGACGGTCGGAACTTGGGGTTACTCCACTAGGGGAGAATGGAATGCCTACCGACAGTAGCAGTTGGGAAGTAGCGAAGGCCGAGGCGATGCGGCGCCTTTCATAGAGTTTTGTGTCTTGCGCTGCCGGAAATGATCAACGGAAACCCTAAGGTTCAACTATGCCCTACCCGATCGAAGACAAGCTCGTAATCGCCGTTGCATCCAGCGCTCTGTTTGATTTATCCGAATCTGACCATGTGTTCAGAACCCAGGGTGAAAAGGCTTACCGGAAGCATCAGGAGGCTCACCTCAATGTGCCGCTGGAAAAGGGAGTGGCCTTTCCATTTGTTCGGCGATTTCTCAGCATCAATCAGCGGTTTCCGGATAAATCACCGGTTGAGGTGGTTTTGCTTTCCCGCAATTCAGCGATTACCGGCAAGCGGGTGTTTCGCTCGATCAACCATCACGCACTGGATATTACTCGGGCTGCGTTTCTGGAAGGCAAATCGCCCTACCCCTATATTCCTGCGTTCAATGCATCCTTGTTCCTGTCAAAAAACGAAAGCGATGTGCTACAGGCTATCGACTACGGCCACCCCGCAGGGACAGTATTGCCGAGCCATGTCGTAGACGATGAGGGTGATACCGAGCTCAGGATTGCCTTTGACTTTGACGGTGTGATTGCAGACGACGCCTCGGAGAAGGTGTTCAAGGCCGGCACACTGGAAGCATTCCAGGAACACGAAACGTCTCGGGCGCACATTCCCCACAGCCCGGGCCCACTGGCTGACTTGTTCAGAAAGCTGTCGCACTTGCAGAAGCTGGAGGACAAAGCGGTGGACGAAGACGCCAACTATAAACGCGTGCTCCGTACCGGCATCGTCACCGCTCGCAATGCGCCGTCCCACGAGCGGGTAATCACCACCTTGGAACATTGGGGTGTAGACGCCAACGAGGTTTTCTTCCTGGGCGGCATGAAGAAGGACCGGATACTGAGTGTGCTAAAACCGCATATGTTCTTTGACGATCAGCGGTCGCATTTGGAGTCTGAGGCAGGGAATGTCCCGATGGTACATATTCCGTTTGGGGTGGCAAATGTAGGTTGAGCAATTGATCCCGACAAATGCTCAACCCTGCGAACTGGCCATCTCTCATTTCTCTAAAAATCAGATAATTACAACTAAGGATAACGACGAAAAGTCACTTTTCTACCAAAATGCGCATTTAACATACTTTTACAAGACCAATGGTTATAAGCATTGAGTTTTCGCGTATTTTCTTGGATATCCGAAGCAGATACGCCAACAACTAAAAGGGACACCATGTCATCCGACCACGAACAACTCCGCTCATCGGGCAAAGCCCGCGTCACCGAAATCATCAGCGCCTTGAAGGCTGCTCACGAGCATTCGTTAGACGCCTGTGAGAAGCCTCTCCATCAGATGCCGGAATACTTTATGGTTACGCGGGTCGGCGAACATTTTGCGGCTCGGTTTTCCAACTTCCGTTACCATATGGAAGCGTCCGTCGCGGACCTTCTAACCAAAGCAGGAGTTTCGGATGTTAATCAGAAGGCTCTGGAGAGGTTTCCCGAGCTCAGACCAAACGGGCGTTTCGATCTAGCACTTTACACACGTAAGCGCGGCAGACCTGCTCACATCATAGAGTTCAAAAAAGGAGCAAAGCTCGAAGCACTCAAAAAGGACATTGACCGGCTGGCGCTACTGGCTGACTCCGTTCCTGAACGTAGCCGATTAGAGACCAGCTATCTCGTCTTCATCACCAAGCGAACACACTCCCGCGATATTTCGGACTGGAATGACAGACTTCAGGAAATCGTTGCTGACAGCCTAATTGGGCAGGGTAAAATCTCGAACGACGTAGCGTGTACCGTGAAAGACATCTGGAAAGAATCTGAGCAGGAAAGTGACACTGCCCGTGACAGATTTTACGGGTATACGCCATTTAGCATCGTAATCGTAGAAATTCGATGTCTTTAGCTGACAGGCAGGCTTTAGTCTATTGCTCGCAGCCAGTATCCAACGGTTTGGCCGCCGACCTGTCCGAATGACTGACCAATCGTGACAAACGCAGATTGAATCGCTTTTGCCAGGGCCGGTTGATGGCAGTAATGCAAACTCCGGATCATGCGTGTGATCCGGAGGTGGTTATGGCCACCGGCCTTCAGCCAAATGTGCTCTCTGATATTAAGCCCCGGAAGCGCTTCGACCTGACTTCCATTTCGCCTTAATCCATAAAATGCCAGCATTCGGTCCAAGGCCCTCTGGTGTTGGCGTTTCAATTCATCATCTTTTTGAAAATTCTCGCGGTCTGCCTCCGTCAACACCGGCGCAAGCACATTCGCCCGGCTGGGCTCCGGTATCGGAAACAGCCACTGGATATAGTCGTGGGTGTGTTCCAGCCAGAAATCATCCATGGCCAGCACGTCATTCAGGGTGCGTCCGCGGTGGTCTGTTCCTTCACCTCGAATGAATGTTATTAAGTTGCTCTCTTCCGGCGCATGCATGTTTACAAGGTTAAGGAGGTTGTCCTCAGTCCAGAGTTCTGCCGTGTCCTGGTCAAAAGAAATTAACCATGCCTTGGCCTTGTTGTCGCTCAAACCTGATAACCCGGCCAGTGGCGAAGAAATTATCAAAGCCTCTCCTTCATCAAACCAGTGCGCATGGCCCAGCATTCTACGCTGCAGCTGTCGAGCGTCTGGATTCATGTTTGGTAGCGCCTCAAGTTGCTCTCTCACGTATTCCCAACGCTCCATCGAATACACGCAGATGGCGGGAAAATCTGGAGAGGCAGTCAGAATAAGGGTCCCAGACGTAAGCCGACGCAACTCGGGTGAAAGCTGAGCCAATTCACTTCGATCCAGCAAAACTTCTTCACTCGAGCAGCCGTTCACCGAATGTATCGGGTGGGCAGAGCCGACCTTCCAAGCCTGAACGCGTTTGATCATTGCGACATCCTCCATCACTGAACAAATCCTATTGGCTGACCCACAACACCCTCAGCCTGCTGCCGTTGCTCTTCTTTCAATGCTTCCAGAAGTCTGCCGGTTCGAGCTTTGAAACCTCGCAGCCGAAGGTTCTGCACTGCTGCCTGAATAAGCCCCGGTGTCAGCTGATCAAGATGATTGAGTTGCTCCGGCGTGAGCGCTATTGCATTGTCTTTGTCCACCACACAGGCGGTGATAATGGCCTTCACTTGCTCGGCACTCAGGCAATCAAACTCCACCTTCAACTGAAACCGCCGTAGTATGGCTTTGTCGAAGCTGTCGAAACGATTGGTGGTCGCCAGGAACACGCCCTCGAATCGCTCCAGGCGCACCATGAACTCATTGATGGCACTCACTTCCCAGCTGCTCTGTGCCATGCTCCGGTTATAGAGAAAGGTGTCCGCTTCATCCAGCAGGAGTACCGCACCGGTTTTTTCGGCCTTGTCGAACATGGCTGCGATGTTCTTTTCAGTCTGTCCGACATACATTCCTAGCAGATCACTGCCGGACTGCAGCATGAAGGGCTTTTTCAGGCGTTTCGCGAGTTCCTGGGCATAAGCGGTTTTTCCAGCGCCCGGCGGCCCGTACAGGCAGATTCTTGCACTCCCCTCCTCGCGGACATAGCGCTCTACATTCCAGAGTGTCGGTTGGGTGTTTATCCACTCCGTGCGGAATTCTGGGAAGCCCCTTCTCTTTGGTCTGGGCAGCACGCGACCCGGGTTTCTCTCTCCCATCACACCCAGCCGCTGCCTTACCATTGTCTCCAGCCGCTGTTGGTTCCGGACAATCTGGCGTGGTGGTAGATACCGACCCACCTCGGCCAGATTCGTTGCCAGCGCATGCGTCATCCACGACTTACGTGCAGCTTCCGATACCCAGGCAGGAGTAACCGGTAGCCCGGAGAGTGTTTGCTCAAACTTTTTGGCTTCGCGCCCACTGCCTGTGCCCTCGATCTCAACTATGAAGTCGAACCTCCTCAAAAAAGCAGGATCAACGGCACTAATGTCGTTGCTGATCCAGATCACCGGAGCCCGATTATCTTCCAACATCTGATTGAACCAACCTTTGGCGAGCTCAGCCGATTTTCGGAAGGCATCCTCCATTTCATCAAACAGCAAAACGGCACCGAGACGATCTTCAAGGAACATCTGCGCCATTTTCGCGGCATCGAGGCGCACTCGACCGGTCATGGCGCCCGAGTGACTGTCTTTAGTGGGCACTTCGTACAGAGGCGCGCCCAACTTTTCTGCCATCGCCCTGGCCAACTGGGTTTTCCCGGTGCCGGGCTTTCCGTAGAGCAGAATGTTACTACCGCGAGACTTGCTACTCAGAGCATCCTGCAGGTAATCCAGCATCAACTGAAGATCGGAAACGCCCCGGAAGTCGGCGATGGAATGCTTTGCCGCAGGCCCTGGCGGGCAGACGTGCTTGAACAACATCTGTTCGATGTCTTCTGTCGCTCCTGATTCACATTGCTCGGAGGTGGCTACCACCAGCTGACTCAGAAGCGGCCCGGCCTCCACAATGTCCCAAATATCGCTGTTCTGGTTTGGCTCCTCCAACAGGTGGATCTGGCACAGCATGGCATCCTGATCCAGCGCTGCTGCAATCGTCCTCGCGGATTCGCGCATCGCCCTGGCCAGGGCACTTATCGAATTTCCATATTCATTAATTTCCAGGTCTCGCATGACCTCCTTGGCCTTTGGGTACTTAAGCAACAAAATAGCAAAAATCAGCAGTTTGATTTCAACCACATCGGCTTTTAGCAACTTGACCAGATTGGCCAGTAAGGGTTCAAAGGACAGCTCCGGCTTGCCTCTCAGGCTTCGTGTGAGCTGCTTTTCACGCTTGCGCACCGCTCCAAGGAACACGGGTGCACTTATCTCACTATCAGTTCCCGACGGCAGCTCAAGCTCAAGGAAAGCGTCTGGCTCGTCCATGCCAACGAGGCGGAATTCCTTTTTATAGCCGGTTATGAGAAACAGCCGGCAGAGATATATCTGCAGCAGCTTCAGGTCGTCTTTGGATGAGGATGAAAGATAATCCGGCTCGTGAGCTTCATTAATGAGTTCTTTCCACAGCAGCATAGTTGGTCTCCTGATCCTTTGGGTAGTATTCTATGCAGCTAGTGCGTCATTCTGTGTCGCCTCTTCTATCCTGCCGCTTTACTGGCCGTCGCTTCATAACACTCACATCCCCAAATCTCAGCCCAACCAGTATCAAACACAATAACCACCACCTCCCGCCCGAGATCAGCATGACCTCGCTGATCCTCAGAGATTCTCAGCGGCTCGGATCGATCGAAGCTCATTGCCATTCCGAGCATCTTGCGCTGGATCTCTCTAGCGGCTCTGTTCATGGCAGGGAGCCCCCAGAGTTTGGGCGCAAAATCGTCCCACAGACCTTTCGGATACACGATCAGGGCTGGCCAATCAGCCGAGGCGGTAATTGTGACCTCCTGTGTCATCAGTGTTTCCAGCTTTGGGCACAACCTTGCTGTTGCATCACGGTCAAGCCCAAGGGAGCAGCCATCTGGCCCATGACTTAACGTGATTCGATATGCCGAGCCAGCGTGCCAGAACGGATATTCTTCACTCATTGTCACTCCCCTTTCTTCTTTAATTAACGTAATAGGGCTATCCGCTGCTAGCTCCCGTACTTTTGTTGACGACATCTACGAACTGATGAACACCTGAAACTTGAATAAAGTTACCTGAAACCTGCGACAAGATGAGTCGCACTAACCACCTATGTACCAGCGGGGTATTGGAGTGTCCGTCAATGAGCTTTCCGATACCGCACTAAGAAAGCTCTACATGGCTCATGTGCATGGCATGGGGTTTCGGTTGATTGGCGAAGGGTTTGCCTGCGCACCTTCAGTAGAAACGGTGGTGCTTTCGGGATTCACGCAGATGACCAATGCGGCCACCGGCCGTGTAGAAGACAAGTACCTGTACAGCGTGAAGGTTAAGCGCGAAGCCTGGCGCGCGATACAGTTCGGCAACCTGGGTCAGGTCGACCCGGTTGAGGCCCTGGCCGCGCTTGAACTGCGCCGCGATATGACCAAAACCGGGATTTTTCGGGCTATTGAGCCTTGGCCCGCCGAGTTCGATCCAAGCCCCGCGTGAGGGTGGTTTCAATCTCCTCCCGCAACCAGGCCGGCTCCAGAATATCGCAGTGCACTGCCTGTGCAGTCAGCCACCAGCGCAGATCCTGGGTATCGCCCACGGTGACGGCGATCTCGAAGGTGGAGTCATCAATCTCGCTGTTTATCTGGTCAAAACCCAGCGGCGATTCGATCAAATGGTTTAGGGCGGGCTTGTCGCAGCGGAGCTTGAGATAGACCGGCGAGTCAGAATGCAGAATGCCCATGGCGCCGGAGCGTATGTAGAGATCCAGGTCGAAGTCCTCTGGCCGGTCCGGTTGCTCTTCCACTAATTCACCCGACGTCGCCCGATGCAGCACCAACTGCCGAATACCTTCCCTGCCCTCGATTGTGCCTATCAGGTAGACGTTCGGGTCCCGGAAGATCAGACCGAATGGATGCACAACGATCTCTTCCGGCGCTTTCCAGCTGCGGGCCTGGTAAACCAGCCTGCATTTGTATTCCCTCAGCAAGGCTTCGGTAACGGTTTCCAGCACATCGGCATCAATCGCCGGGCGCTCACCTCCCAGACCGCGATTGATTACCCGTACCCGGTCGGGCCACTGGCCGAGGGGATTCTTTTCACGCAACAGTGTGCGATGAGCTTCATCGAAATGAGGCTTCAAGTGAGACAGCGCCCTTGGCGGCAGCATGGGTGAGAGGTAGGCCTTCGCCAGTTCAAAGGTCAGTGCTGCCGGCAGGTCCAGGGCCGGGATAATATCCATAGTGGCGTTCCGATCGAACGACCAACGGTAAGGCCGTGAATCCTCATCAACCAGTAGTGGGAAGTCAGCACTCAGTTTTTCCAGATCCCGCTGGATAGAACGCATGGTCACCGAGAACCCTTGCTCGTCGAGCCTGCCCGCCAATTCGGTGGTGGTGATGGATTTCGGATGCCGAGGCACCATCCGGAGCATGGTGAGGTAGCGAACGGCGGTGTTGGACATAACGGGATCCTTGTCTTTTCTTGAAGTCGACAGCTTAAGCGACACAATATGACGCCACGCCATGCTAGATTTTTGTGCTGGCCAAGTAAAGCCGCTGGCCAATCCTATCAACTACATTAGGAGCCCTGCCCTGAACCATAAAGACTTTGCCTCCCTCCTGGTAAAACACGGGTTTACCCCACAGACCTACGACTTCGACTCCACCATGCTGGGGTTCCAGCACGACATTTTTAATGCCCTGATCCATAACGACTCGGTATTCAGCGAGCAATCGCTTATTCGCGCTCAGCCCGATTGTCCTGATGCCCTATTGCGCTGTGAGCTCATCGCCGAATCCGGTGACCTTGCTTCAGCCGTTCAGCATTTCTATGCCCGATGGTTTGCGGAGCTGCGCTATGAGAATCCCATGCTGGAGTTGCTCAACTTGGAGATGCGCGAAGATGTCGCCAGCATTCACGTGCTGACCATCACCAAAGCCAATGCAATGACGTTTGTGTTCAACATTCAGCGAGGTGGATGATGCTGATTCTGATTGCGGTGGGTTTGGTGCTTTGGACTGTGGTGTCGATGCTGTGCATCAGCTATTTCAATGACCACGGAGCCGGATGGGAGGAATGGGAGGCCTTCCCGATGTGGCTGAAGATTCCGATTCTGGTGGTTGCACCGGTGTTTTTTATTTCCTGGTGGGTTCGTTAAAAGCAACTAAGCATCAGCGGGAATAACCTCCACATCACCCACCGGCTCCAGGATATGGGTACTCCGCACCGGCTCACACACCAGCGGGGCCGAGATATGGGTTCGCATCAGTCCTTGAAACGCATCCGTTTCGTGAAACTCCGGATCCAGCCACAAATCAAACTCCTCCGGCCTCAGCATCAGCGGAATGCTTTTCGGGTGGATGAGGCTGAACCTCGGGTGCGGCATCAGTGTGATGACGGTGAAGGAATTCACCTGCTCGTCCCCGAAGTGCCAGGATTGCCATAACCCCGCCAGTGCCGTGGCTTCATTCTGCGGGTGAATGTTGTAGACCTGCTTACCCTTCCATTCATGGAACGCGCTGACTGGCACAATGCAGCGCTTGGTGGGATACACCTTCTTCCAGAGTGGGCTGCTGGTTAAGCGATCACTGCGGGCATTGAAAGTGTGAAACTTCGAGTTGGGCCGGAAACCATAACCATTCGGGTTTGGTTCGATCAGTAATGACCAGATGCCTGGCAGCAGATACCGGTCGTCAGCTGCTTCAATAACGAACTCCCCGATTCCGCCCGGCGGTACGTTGTGCTGGGGTCTGGGTGTGACACTGGGCAGCCCCAATTGTTCCACCAGCGTTTGGACTTCCGGAGAATCGGTTACGTTGTAACGACCGCACATTAATCACCCCCCTTCGGGACACAGCTCCAGTTACTGTTCCACCACACTTTCTTCGAGCAATATTTCACGCATCAAGGGAGCAAAACCCTCCATGTAGTCGTCCCTTAGGCCTTGGGTACCGGTTACATGGGGAATGCTAACAACTGTTGTATGCGGAAATTGTTGGATAAGCACTTTAAATTGCCGGCCAGTCGTAGGGACATCCGAGACGTGATGTACAGCATTACCCGGCCGAGCTCCCAAAATCCGCTCAACATCACCTCGAATCCTTATGTCATTAAGCGCTTCGATGAGCTGGCTTCCCACAAAGAGAATGACTCGGGGGGCCCGACGCTCAATCAATTTCAAGATGCTCTCAGAATTCTCGACTAGCGTTTCAATGTCGATCCTTTCTGCGCCGGTGATTGAACGAGTCTGGGTCGTAATCCAATTTGTCTGGAAGAATGACCGCTCAAAGCCAGATGCATGACGTGGATCTGTCTGAAGTGGCACGCCCCAACTTTGAATTAGCGCGACTAATTTGTTCCTAAACCGGGTACCATTAACTGCCGGATCCGAGAAGAACGACTTTTCTTCTCGCTCCTCCTGAATGCCAGTCATTTCATTCACTTCATCTTCTAGAGAAAAACCAAAGTTATAACCACACACCATTATGCCGCCAGACAGATTCTCTGGGTAGTTAAGCGTTATAACCTCGTGTTCGTTCTTATCCATTGATCAGTCCTTGTTCAACTAGTATTGAAGACACTGCGTGAAAGTTAGCCCAATTGGACGTCAAAGAGCTGCCGGCGGTCAATGCCTGGATAAACCTGTTCAGCCGGCTTCGCTCCATGTTCAGGCTCGCAAACCTCGTAGACTCTATGACGTATGCTGCATCCGTGCGAGTGCACTGACCCACACTGTCTGAGATAAAGATGGTTAGCAGGTAATATGGCGAGTCCTCTACAGCGACCATACATACACACTTTTCTTCGCGGACATAGTCCGAGTCATTCAAGAGGACGACGATCAGACTTTTGTCTTTAAGTTTCTCCGACGCAACATCCAGCCACCCCATTGCTTCCCAAAGAAAGCTCTCGACTCCATGCCAGCGATCTGGGCCCGCCAAATACTGCGTAGCGAGACTCAGGTGGGACATTGCCTTAGCCTTTTTGTCATCCACAAAGAGGAAGCGAGGCTCAGGAAACGTTAAAGCTATATCCGGGGCCGCAACTAAAAGCAGCGTACTTGTAAAATTCATGTCGCCTTACTCGTTTAACCAGCATTCCCACCTAGTATCGATAGACTGAGCGACTGTGTATGTCGCTTTACTTTATTATCTTGCTCTATTCGAACAGATATGGATCACGTAGGAATGAAATCACCCGGCATCGTTTACGACCTGAGCCAGATACTCAATTACCCGATCCGGGTTGAGGTTAATCGTTGGGATTCAGAGCAACCCCTGCATTGGGCCAGCTATAACGATGAAGGTCAGATTGCGTCGGGCCAGTTCCTGGAGCCGCCCGGGTTACCCCTGTTTACGCTGGAAGATGATAAAGGAAGGCGCCTGTGTGATGCCCTGCCGAAAGGTGTATCGGCCGTCACTGCGTTGATGCCCGCCATGGACTTTGTACTCGCACAGGCCTGTGCGGCTTCTGCAGCGGCTCAGGAATTGGTAGAGGATGCTCCTCTACTGTTTATCCTGGCGGTCGACCATGCGCGAAAACAGTCGTGGTCACTCGAGCGGTTTAACGCGTTTCTGGCCGGTAAGCGTTCCAATATTCTTAAAGCAATTGGGCTGCCAGGTAGCAAATCTCTCGTTCGATTAGTCCGTCGCCTGGCCTTGTCGCCCCTATTACCTTGGGAGCTGGAAGATATTCGCGCCGCACTTAAGAACCCCGAGTACTTAGCCTTGATGCGGCACCACCCTCACCTCCATGTGAACCACCTTCGTTTGCTGAATCGCATTCGACAACCGTTATGGCCCGGATTGCTGAATCTGGTGGATGAACACACCTCGGCAGTGGAGTTGTCCTGGCTATGCCGGATGATTCGGGATTCGCTCGCCATGGCCGGCGGTAACGAACAGGCCCTTGCAGCAATCCATTCCCGAGAAACCCTTCAGGACCAACATGACCGCTTAGTTGAACGTTTTAACCGGGCAAACAACCGAAACTCCGAAGAGAAGCGCCAAGACCTGGCGAAGGAGCTTTCTGAGAAGCACGGCGACTATCCGAAACCGCCCCTTGCCCCAATCGATGGTATAGAGCCGTTGGGCTCCTGGCTGGAGCTTCTGGAAGAAGGGGCAACCATGCGCCATTGCGTAGGCAGCTATGACGTGCCGGTCGCACTCGGGGAAGTTTTCATTTACCGGATGGTCCACCCGGAGCGTTTGACCATATCGCTTGAGTGCCACAACAAGACGTGGGTGCTTGGCGAGGTTCGTGGGGTGTGTAATTCCAGCCCTTCGGAAGGTGCTTTGGATTGGATTCGGCGGTGGGTGAATACTGATCGCAAGAGTTAGAAATCCCAGACCGACTCAGCTTTATGCAGCCTGACTGATGCTAAGAAAACCAATGTGCAGCGTGGTGTGTCTTTAAAACCACATTGGTCCAATCGAGCCCCAAACTTGTTTGAAAACCAATCAAATCCAGGGCGATTTCACAAAACTCGGGCAAAAAGTGGTTTGCACAAAGGGTTGAAAATCGCCGATTCATTTCTCCAGCCACATCCGGGCATTCAGCGGGGCCTTTTTCCGCCACCTCCCGCTTGAACTGGTCAAGCCTCTCAACAATGGCGGATTGCCACCAAATGTGGCAGAACAGGCCTACTGGAAAACTAAAAGACGGTGGCCTAAAGCACTTGACCACTACACATTCCCTTAAAACGGGTGCAGAGAATACCATGACATTATGGTCCACACAGCAATGCTGCTGGCCCATAACTTTGACTCCAGTGACCAATTTTGGCTATTTTCTCTTTTCTGTTCAGCAATAACGATATGTAGCTTATCAACGCAAATGGATCGAAGCCATGAAATCAATCTATGCTGTAATCAGCTTGCTGGTGGCCTTGTCCTTGGCCGGATGCGCGGCAACCAACAAAATGTTCCATCCTGGAGCGGCAAAAAACATTGATGGTTCTATTCCGGCATATGACAGCAGCTCGACTTCGGTTGCCCTGCTCTCTGACCGAAAAACTATACAATCATGGTCTGACGTCATGGAAGCACGGGCGCGTTTAAGCAAATCACCCAAGCAGGCAGACTTCCTAGCCTCACAAAAAACTGAATGGATTGATAGATACACCGATTTCTCAGGCCTTGATTCATTTAAACGAGCAGAGCTCGAAACTGCCTACCGAGACGCCATGGCAAACGTTATGTTAGAGCAGGCGCTAGCCCTTGATGACACACTTTTCGCCGTGAGAGGTAACATACGCTTTGGTGAATATGATTTGGGCAAAAAAGCGTATCCCATTGTGGGACTTTCTATCGATAACGGCATAAACAGTGCCTTCGACCCGGTGAGCAAAAGGCTCACATTGAGCGGGGGCTTTAATCGGAAGAAAAGCACAATAGCGTTGAATGGCTCAATATTGTCGCACGTACGAGTGAGTGACACAGAGAGAGCTAAAAAGCTGAAAGCTGACTGGTATCGAGAGAGCCAACCATTTGTGATCATCTCTGAATTTGTAGACGTTGCTAACTTCGGAGAGCCACAGATATTCTTCAACGGCCTCTGCAAAGTAATAAAAGCCCCGAATTATGGCGCTAACCTAGTGCTAAAAATTAATAAGGACCGGTCCACTGATGCAAACCTCGATGAAGCTTGCACCTTGGCCAACAGATTGCTCAACGGGCAAGTTAACGTCGCCCACCCTAATCTGAATTTTTCGAGGAACGACTTGTAAAGTGTGGCTCCGGTAGAGAGTGAAAGTCTTCAACAAGGTCTTCACTGAAGCGATGTTCTCGATAAACTTTACGACCGGAAAAGTGGGCCTCCACCAGCTGTGCTCGGAGCACAAGCAGCAGCGCCTCATCAAAGAGGTAGTGGATTACATGAACACGCTGCTCAAACGTCTCCCGAACCTGGAAGTGCTTCACCTGTTCATCACCGCGCAATCGTCCTTCATGTTACAGGTGGGGCAGGCCCTTCATCAGAGTCACACCCCCAGTGACCGGATCCATCACTACGACCTCCGTCAGCTCTTAGGAAGCCGACTCACCTGGTGCCTGCAAATCGCCGCGTGTTGAAACTGAAAAAATCAGAGGCTTATTATAACATGAGGTGAAGCCTGCAGATCAGGCCACAAGAGTTTGAGTTGCGAGGATTGGCAATTTTCCGCACATCGCCATACCTCCTGGATTTGATAATACCGGTTCTATTTACGACAGCGTTGCTAACTTTATTCAGCGGGCCTCGAGGGAAATATGAAAATAGTTTTAGTGGTAATTTCCGGAGTATTGGCTTTATTTTACCTTGTTGGCCAAGGTAACAAAGTAAATTTAAGCCAAGAACAGATACACAATACTATTATTGAGCGAGCCACCTCAAGGTACTGGGATTCTGACATTGAAGACGAACTGGCTATGCTGACTTACGAGGATAGAACTCTCGTCTACACATTCATGGAGACATATCACAGTAATTACGTAGATTTTTACCAAGGAACGATCACGTTTGGAGATGCCATCTTCTATCAAAAGCTAACTGGCAACACCCCCGTCCAAGACTCGAAAACTCTCGCTCTAGATGATATTATTCAAAAACAATATGAAGAAATCGAGTCACTTAAGACTGAGAAAAACTACTATCAACAAGCCTATGAGAATGCGAAGAAAGATCAGCAAGCAAGCCCGCCGAAGGTAGTTTTCGTCCAGCCCAAAAACGATTTAACCGACTCCAGAAAACCCTACCGAGACGAAGTCACCCCTAAACCTAAAAAAATCGACAAAACATCCATTTATCGAAACTACGGGGTGTATGAACTAGAAGCGCAGTTGAAACGTGCCCGTTTGTTAGATCAACAAGATCCTAAGTGGGAGCTGTACCAAACTGACAGCCCGCACACACAAGAAATCAGAAGACTGCTTTTGGAAGCAAGAGAGGCCGCTGACCGTTCTATGCGTTGATTTCCCAAAATTCGTAACCACCAACTCATTACCTGAATATTATTCAGAGCAGGTTAAGGGCATTTTGGGTCAAGCCTCATACCTTCACCACCGGATAACAGGCATCGCCCCACAGTGTCTCGGGGTGATCCATCATGATCGTCAGAATGACGGGAACTAGTTGGCTCATCAAGGCTACACAGTCACGAACTTGCTCCCGGTTTACCTTGCTGTCCCAAGTAGCACCGCCATGTATCAACTGATTTCGAAGGGTGTAGATCCGGCTAAGCGCAATGCCGAGCACCGTCGCGGTATCCTCTGAACCCAAGGCTGACTGAGCGGCGACTTTTGCACGGGTGAACTGATCCTGCCACTCTTCCTCGCTGAGTTTTCCGTTCTGATGATCCCAGAAGGGCTGAAACACAAATCGATTGCTGAGAAGTGCTCGAATACTCCGGGGGAATTCCGTCCAGGTCAGCTCATCCAGCTGTTTGCCAGCATCAAGTCCGGATAACTTTTCCAAAAACCCGCGGAAGGCAGTTTTCTCCGTGGTCCGGTATTCTTCATTGATCTCTGTGGCATAGGCCGCGTTAAAGGCAATCCACAGAAAGATGAACTGGCTGTCTGGGTCGTCGAGTTGCTCTGCTCGCTGCAACCAGCTCAGCGACCGATGAACCCGCAGGCTGAGATTGGCAGGGTAGCCGTCTCGCTCATCACGATGGCGCTGCTTGAGAGTATCGTAATTCATGGTTCGGTCCATCCGTTCATCCAATCCTGGTTTTCGGTTTCAATCCTTCACATGCTCCCGGACAAGCTTCAACGCTTCTTCCATGTGCTCAAACCGGTGGCTGCCGCCCTCAAAGCTGTGTACCGGAAAATAACCCCCAAGCGCCCTGACGGTGTCGTTCCACGGAAGCAGTTCATCCCCCTGATCCAGCAGCACTAACCCGCTACCATAGTGCGTGAAAGGATAGTAGCTAAAAACCACTTCGTCTGTTAGTTGATAGGTCTGGCCCTGATGATCTACACCCTGCCCTATCCAGGGTTTGAGAGTATGGGCAGGCTCTGTCACCGGGTTGATGGCGACAAACGGAATACCCGATTCGGCTCCCAGAATACCCGCGAGCCATCCTCCCATCGAAGTCCCAACCAGAAGGTCCGGGTTCACTTGCATCAGCTTGTCCAAGCTCTCTTCGATAACGTCTTCCGAGCCTAGGGTGTAATCGATGTCGTGACCATAGACAGGGCCAAGCCTGGCGAGCGTTTTGAGTTTGTCGCTGGTGATATCGAAGCGGCTGGCGAAGCCGTGGAGGTAGTATATTTTCAGCATATCCTTCGCTCTGGAGGCTATATTTTTCCTGACCTTAGCACCGTTGCCGAGTAAATGCCTGCTTCCTAGCCTAAGCGCTGTCCTCACGCACCGCGGGACAAAGAAAAGGGGTGTGGCCGCAACGTGCTCACACCCCTCACGGTCGTTTTCATCGGTCTCATCCATGAGCTTCTATCGATGGCAGCCAATATGTGTTGTTTCCAAGCCGCCCAAAACCGATTGGCTGTCGCTTTCGGTAGGCCTTCCGCTGATTGTCCGCCATAGCACTCTGGGCATCGGCGTCCCGAACATAGCGGGCAAGCGTCATGGCAGGGGTGGCACCGTAGCGCGCGCCGGGGGAGGCGCAGGTCCAAATGTGCCGGAGTGCAAGCGCCGCATCAGGGTCTACCCTGTCGAGATAAGCCAGACCGTAGGCGCAGGCTTCCAGAGTTAGGTCGGCGTGGTCGCACAACCTTGCGGTTGCTGTCGGCTTACCCCAGGTGTCATGGGTGTAGGTTTTGCCAATGTCGTGCAACAAACCAGCGACGAAACCGAGCTCCTGAAGTTCCCAAGGCATCTCGGGTTCATTGGCCTCCGTCATGACCAGTACGTTCTTCGCCACCTCCAGGGAATGAGCCAGCAGGCCGCCAGGCTCACTGTGGTGGTAATTCCTGCTCGCCGGAGCTTTCATAAAGACTTCCAGCCTGTCACGGCGCTCCAATACTCGCTTAATGAACATCTGTAATGGGGCTGACCGCAAAGACCGTACCGCAGCCACCAGCTGATCCAGTGCCTCCGGCTTAGGGCAGAACGTTCGTGGCAAAGTCTGCAGTGCCGGCAAGCCGGCAACGTCTGCCTGCAACGGGCGACGGATATCGGTCAGCAAAATCTCACTTTCCTCCGCACCGACACAGACCTGTCCTTTGACTACAACTAGATCCATATGCCCGAGATGCTCTGGGATCACGATAGAGCCGATCACCGCCAGTACAACGAAGTCGCTGGCACAACTGCTCAAGCGAAGTTTCAGATACGGAATACCCTCATCATCAAAACAAGCAACACGCCCTGTCAGACGGTAGGTGCCTTTGAACGTTTCCTGGGTCAAAGGGCGCAGATCATTCAGTTTCATCACCTGCCTCCTTATCGTTTTCGATGACCCGACTCTGAATCAGACGCTCAAAGGCGCTGCCATCCATACGAGTCAGGTTCGGGATGAATCGGGAATACACTTTAAACAGCATTTCCGTTGAAGAATGGCCGAGAGTTCTGGCCACCCACTCCGGATTCTCACCGGAGGCGAGGAGCAACGTCGCCGCCGTGTGCCGCGTCTGGTAGGGACGGCGTTTTTTTAGTTTGAGATGCTCCAGCAGCGGGTACCAGACACGCTTAGTCACGTTGTTATGGTCAAGTGGCTCACCCAGCCGGTTGCAAAATACGAACTTGCTGAGCTTGCCGGTGGCCTCGTACTGGGCCTTGAGCGCATCGTACACCGGGCCAAACATGGGAATTTCCCGCTGAGAGCCATCTGTTTTGGTGTACTCGGTCTGGCCATAAATGAGGGTTTCTCGCACCAGGATTTCCCGTTTATCGAAATCCACATGCTCCCACTTGAGGCCGTCAACTTCCCCTGTGCGCATGCCGGTGTAGAAACGTACCAGGTAGTAGTTGCGGTAATCTTCCCTGACTGTTTCGAGGATCTTTTCTACCTCATTCAGGGAGAAGGGCTCGATGTGTACCTTCTGCTGTTTCAGCGGCTTGATGTTCAGGTAGGGATTAGTGAAGTCAAACCGCTCGGCCGCCTCCGTCAGAATCATCCGCAGAATGGTCATGTGGCTGTTGATGGTTTTCGGCGCCATCAAACCACTCGCCCCCCTCCCCTTCCGACGCGCCATCTTGTTACGCGCAGCCAGAATGTCTGGTTTGGAAATCTCGCCTACACGTTTATCTTTGAAAGCTGGCTTCAGAGAGCTGGCCAGAATGGATTCCACATTACGAGTGTGGGAGTTCCGCCACTGGATTTTCGATTCGAGGAACCACTGGTCAGCGAAATCTGCGAACAGAGGAGTATCAGATGCTTTGCCATTTTCTGAGTTGCTGCCAGCCCCAGTATCTGCCCGGTTGGCTTGAACCTTCTTGAGGTTACGACTATCAGGGAAATACTCCACATAGTTGAAGTCACCCAAGAGAATCATAGCCTCAACTTTCTGCAAAAGTGCGTTTACACGTTTGCGGTTTACAGGCGTGTCCGGCAATGCCGTTTGTTCACGACACCGGTGACCTGCGTACATAAAGTCCAAATACAGCTTTCCTGTCTCTTTCCTTGCCCTCACCTTACCCATGACAAACCACCCCGTTCGCCATAGGAATTGCCAAAAGCTCATTCTCCCGGGCACCGTCTAACATTTCCTTTTCGACTTCCTCCCAAAGAAAAAGAATCTTGCGGCGGCCGAACGGCTTGATGTAGTGCTTGCCCTCTAGGAGAACCGTGTCTTTCAGACACTGGCGAATGGTCCGACAGTCATATTTGATTCGACCAGCCAGTTCTTCAGTGGTCAGATAGGTGTAAGAGTTTTCCATCGAAAAATTCCTTCCGTTGCGATACGCTAGATCAACAAAAGACATCCCCTATATCAGAATGCCATCCTAAATGACATTTTATGCAACAAAAGAACATTTGCAAGCGCTTTTTGTCATCCTGGATGATATTTTTTCATTAAGGATAAATTAGAGATGATTCGATGCCACCTGGCCCGCATTATGGGCGAGCACAAAATGAAGATCGTGGATGTGGCGCGAGAGACCGGCCTGAACCGCAACACGGTGACTCTGCTTTACAAAGAGACCGCTCAACGGATCGATCTTGATGCGCTCGACAAACTCTGCAAATTATTCAAATGTGAGGTCAGCGATCTGCTGGAGTTTCAGGAAGACCAATAGGTAAAAATCAAAGATAGCCGAGATAATTCCAGGGAGGGGATTGCTAAATGAGGGATGACCGAGTCGTCCGCTGAGGGATTACTTGGCGTGTGACATAGAAAGACTTACGGTCAATCTCATCCAACCATCAAAATAGGATGTCACAGGGATTGGCACATATGTGTCACATATACGTCACAGGGGAATTTGGCCGCCCCAAACGCAAAAAAGGCAGACCAGTAAGTTACTGATCTGCCTTTCTTTTTTATGGTAGCGGGGGCAGGATTCGAACCTACGACCTTCGGGTTATGAGCCCGACGAGCTACCAGACTGCTCCACCCCGCATCAAACTGGTTGTTACCGGGTTGCCCCGATCAACGTGCGCATATAGTAAGGACTCGCGAGAGCATTGTCAATTACTGTTTTCAAAGAGGTCTGTTGGGTAATGAAGTTCTTCTGCTACTGGTGTCGCCGGTTCCTTGAAGAATCCCACCTGCTCCATCGCTTCCTGAACCGGCCGGAATGACTTCCGATGCTCTGGCGTTACACCTAACCGGAACAGTGCTTCCATGTGCACGGGTGTAGGATAGCCTTTGTGCCGGGCAAGGCCGTAACCCGGATACTTCTGCTCCATCACTTCCATTTCCCGATCACGGGTTACTTTGGCGAGTATGGATGCGGCACTGATCGCCTCTACCCGGCTGTCTCCCTTTACCACCGGCTCGGAGGGCCAGTGCCACTTGGGGCATTTGTTCCCATCCACCAGCACGTATTCAGGTGCAATACCAAGACCGGCAACGGCTCGCTCCATAGCAATCATTGTGGCTTGGTAA
Organism: Marinobacter sp.; assembly: GCA_018066865.1. Lineage (GTDB taxonomy): Bacteria > Pseudomonadota > Gammaproteobacteria > Pseudomonadales > Oleiphilaceae > Marinobacter. The sequence continues at coordinate 36,403 of JAGPVT010000149.1, forward strand.
ATGTTGATCTGATCGATCTCATGGGCCTCACAGCGGCCTAAACACCAGGCGGTAGCGTGCTCAATAATTTCTTCGTACAGCACATTACGTTTCTTTTCTGTGAGCTTTTTTGAGTCTGCCAGCCCTGCAATGGGCCGGTCGGGATTAAGGATTACCGCCGCGGTCACTACCGCGCCGATGAGTGGCCCACGCCCTACCTCATCAACGCCGGCCAGTAGCCGGCCCTGATAGGCACATTCAAACGGAGGTAGTGCTGGAGTGCGAGCCATTCAGCGAGCTTTCTCCTCAATAAGCCGCGAGATTGCCTGGGCAGCCTTCTCGTCGGCGCCCTGTCTCAAGGTGTGGTGCAGCTCTGTGAAGGCCTCCACCAGTCGATCACGTTCCTGCTGGTTTTCCAGGCGTTCCAGCACTGCAGAGCCAAGTGATTCCGGTGTTGCGTCGTCCTGCAAAAGCTCTGGAACCAGAGGCTGCTTTGACAACAGGTTCGGTAAAGACACATGAGGTACTTTCACCAGGCGGGAGATCAGTGCGTAGCTCAAGTTGCTCAATCGATAACCCACTACCATAGGTTTCTTCAGCAACATGGCTTCAAGAGTCGCAGTTCCCGAGGCCAGCAATACAACGTCTGAAGCGGCCATCACTTCGCGGGAACGGCCTCTTACTATACTCACCTGCAGCTTTACCTCGAGCGCTTCGATAAGATCACGAACCTGCTTTTCCCGCTCACGATTCACACAGGGGATGACCAGTTGCACATCCGGCCGTTTGGCCTGTATCCAGCGCGCCGCTTCCAGAAACAGAGAACCCAGGCGTTCAACTTCACCGGCTCTGCTTCCTGGCAGTATCGCCAGTAACGGTACGTTGTCATCAAGCCCCAGGTCCTGGCGAGCTTTACCCGTTTCAGGGATGAGAGGGATACGGTCTGCGAGCGGGTGTCCTACAAATGCTACGGGCACCTGATGCTCTTCATAAAACCTGGCTTCAAACGGCAGCAAGGTGAGCATCAAGTCTACGGATTTGGCGATTTTGAAGATTCGTTTTTGGCGCCAGGCCCAGACGGAGGGGCTCACATAATGGACCGACGGGATACCCGCTTCACGGCAACGCCGCTCGATGGCAAGGGTAAAATCAGGTGAGTCAATTCCAATGACCACATCCGGCGGTGTGGCAAAAAAATAACTCAGCAACCGGGACCGAATACTGAAAAGCTCCCGGATGCGGCCAAGGACTTCCACCAGCCCCATAATGGACAGGCGTTCCATGGGCACCAGAGAGTGGAAACCTTCGGCGATCATCTCATCGCCCCCGATACCGACAAATCGGGCGTTCGGATACCGAGTGCGAAGTGATCGAATCAGGCCGGCGCCGAGAATGTCCCCAGACGCCTCACCTGCAATAATTCCAAAGGTTATTTTACGGTCACTAACAACCGCAGCCCGGGGGTGATCCATCAAACAAGGCTCCTGCCAGCTCAGCGGATAATGCCGCGATGAGCTCCGCGCAGGGAGTCGATAAGCACACGCACTTCCGGCGTATCGGCATAGGCATCCTCCAGCGCTTCAACAGCCTGCTCTGTTGTAAGGCCCTGGCGGTATATAATCTTGTAAGACCGGCGCAGAGTCATCAGAACCTCTTTGCCGAAGCCCCGGCGTTTAAGGCCCTCAACGTTCATTCCGTGAGGCTCAGCCGACTGGCCAGCCGCCATTACATAAGCCGGGATATCCTTGAGCACGATACTGCCACCGGCCGCCATGCTGTGCGAACCGATATGACAGAACTGGTGCACCATGGTGCCACCGCCCAGAATGGCGTAATCACCCACCGTTACGTGGCCGGCAAGCGTTGCGCAATTAGCAAGAATGATGTTGTCGCCGATGACACAGTCATGGGCCACATGAACATAAGCCATCAACAGGTTATTACTGCCAATACGGGTTTCACCCTTATCCTGCACAGTGCCCCGATGAATGGTGCAATTCTCGCGAAAAACGTTGTTGTCCCCGACCACTAATGTGGTTGGTTCCCCGGCGTACTTTTTATCCTGACATTCCTCACCGATGCTGCAAAACTGGAAAATCCGGTTGTTCCGGCCGATTACCGTTGGTCCTTTCACAACCACATGAGAAAGAATCTCTGTGCCTTCGCCAATCTCAACGTTCGGGCCTATGTAACTCCAGGGGCCGACCGTTACGTTGTCCGCAAGCTTGGCTGATGGATCTACAATCGCCTGAGGATGGATACCCGACCAGTCATTTGTCGCCATTAAACTTCTCTCTCAGCGGTCAGTATCTCTGCCACGCAAACCACTTCACCATCGACCAGTGCGCGGCACTCAAATTTCCAGATACCGCGTTTTCCCGAGATAAACTCCGACTCCAAACACAGTTGGTCTCCGGGTAACACAGGGCGCTTGAAACGCGCCTTACTGGAGCCGGCCAGATATTGTACTAGTCCATCCGAAGGTTTCCGCCCCACCGTCACAAAACCGAGAATGCCGGAAAGCTGCGCCATGGCCTCAATAATCAGCACACCCGGCATAATCGGGTTGCCTGGAAAATGGCCGGTGAAGAATGGCTCGTTAAACGAGATGTTCTTGTAACCTTTGATCGACTTGGCCTTTTCAAGCTCGGTAACCCGGTCCACCAGCAAAAACGGATAGCGGTGCGGCAGGTATTCCAGTATTTCATCGATGTACATCATTTTGATCGGCCTCAGCCCTTTGATTTCTTTTCCAGTTCTTTTATCCGCCGTGCCAGCGAATCCAACTGGCGGAAACGTACAGCATTTTTGCGCCATTGCCGATTCGTGTCTGCGCTGGTGCCCGAAGAATAGACTCCCGGTTCCCGAATATCCCCGGTTACCAGGGTCATGCCGGTAAGGTGCACCTGGTTGGCAATTTCCAGATGCCCGGCCACTCCGGCGGCTCCACCGAAAACACAGTGACTGCCAATCCGTGTACTACCCGCAATCCCGACCATAGCAGCCATGGCAGTGTGGTCGCCAATGCGAACGTTGTGAGCAATCTGAATGAGATTGTCGAGTTTTACGCCATTACCGATAACCGTGTCATCCAGTGCGCCACGGTCAATCGTTGTATTCGCACCAACTTCAACATCATCACCTAGAACAACGCGCCCGAGTTGCGCGATTCTATGCCACTGGCCTTTCTCATTGGCAAAACCAAATCCATCAGAACCAATCACCGCACCGCTGAGGATATGGCAGCGCTGCCCCACAACGACATCGTGGGCCAGGGTCACTCTGGGACGGACAATGGAGCCAGGGCCGATGCTGGTTCGAGCCCCGATAACGCAACCTGGCCCAACAACAACTCGCTCGCCAATCACAACATTCGCTTCGATAACGGCGTTAGGGCCGATACTGGCGCTGACCGCTATTGTCGCGCTGGCATCAACCACGGCCGAAGGATGAATACCTGGCGGCGCTACGGGTGCAGGATCAAACCAGTGACTGAGCCGAGCATAGCCCAGGTACGGATTATCGAGTAACAGGACATTGGTCGGACGATCTACCGCGGCCGCAGGCGATAGAATAACCGCTGCAGCGCGGGTATCCGACAGGTGCTTTGCGTAAGCGGGGTTTGCCAGAAAGCTGAGCTGATCCGGGCCAGCTGCCTCCAGAGTCGCGAGGCCTGAAACCCGGGTTTCAGGGTCGCCACGGAGCTCTGCCCCCAGAGCTTCTGCGATCTCGCCAAGCCGGTAAGACGTTTCTGTCATCACGCGCTCCACAACACGCTCGTGAGCCCGAAGGCTCTCCGGCAGGAATTAACGGTTCAGCTTATCCAGAAGCTGCGGGGTAAGATTCATTTCCGGCTTCACATAAACGACAGCTTCACTAGGCAAAATCAGGTCAAGGTCGTTTTCTTCGAGCAGTTCTTTCACCGCCGCATCTACCTCCGGGCGAGCCTCTTCAAGAAACGCCTGCTTCCGCTGGTTAACGGTGGAGTCGAGACGCTGCTTGAGAAAGTTGAACTCTTTAACCTTCTCCTGGAATTCACCGGCAAGCTTATTGCGCTCGCTCTCGTTCATCATCGCACCATCTTTTTCCAGACGCTCCTTCAGTTTGCGGGCAGCCTCCTGAGTTTCGCGGACTTTCTCCTCGTCGCCAGCGAAGTCTTTCTGGAGACTTTCACTGAACGTCCTGGCATCCTCCGACGAAAACAAAGCCTGACGCAGATCTACAACACCAATACGGCTCTCAGCCACGGCAGGCATTGCCAGTGAAACAGCTGCGGCAAACATCAGTAAGGTTCTGAACATAATAAGGCTCCTGTTTTTCATTCGTTCTTGTTTCTTGTGTGTCTGATTTAGAATGTCTGACCCAGTGAGAACTGGAATATCTGAGTATCGTCACCAGGCTTGTCGTTCAGCGGCTTGGCCAGACTGAATGCCAATGGGCCTACCGCTGTAATCCACTGGAAACCGATGCCGGCTGATAAGCGCACCTCCTTCAGCTCCGGGCTAAATCCCCGATCCGTATCGAATACCTGCCCGGCATCCAGGAAAAACGCCGTCCGCATCGAGCGGCTATCTCCGGCAAACGGAGTCGGGAAGATCAGCTCCAGTGAGCCCTCAGTGAGAAGGTTACCACCGAAAGGATCGGGGTCGGAGAAATCGTTGGCCGCGTTGGTGGCGCGCCTTCCGAGGGAATTCGCCTGATAGCCCCGGACCGAGCCGTAACCACCTGCATAATAGTGCTCATAGAACGGCATGACTGTACGGTCACCGTAGCCATCCCCGTAACCAATGTCTGTTCTTGTGCGCAGCACCCAGCGATTGGTGTCTGTGAGCGGGAAGTAAAAATCGGTTTTGTGGCTCACCTTGTAGAAGGTGAGATCACTGCCAGGCACCGCAACATCGAGTGACAATGAATGGCTGTAGCCGTCTGAGGGCAATACACCACGGTTGAGTGTGCTGCGGCGCCAACTGCCAAACAGGAAGTAGTTATTGAATGAGTCGCCTTCTTCAGCTATGAAGTCGCGCACTTCCTGCGAAGTGAACACGCCGCCTTTGACCTTGGAGAGCGTATATCCCGCCCCGAAGTTCAATCGCGTGATGTTGTCCGTAGGATAACCAAACGTAAGACGTCCGCCATACTCATCCAGGAGATAGGAAGTAATATCCTCTTCTTCAAAGTTGGTTTCACGGGCAAAAACGCTGAATCCCCGGCTAACACCATCTACCGTGTAGTAAGGATCCGTGTAACCAATATTGGCACTCTTGACCGAATCGCTGACATTCACACCAAACGATACGCGCTTGCCGGTGCCGAAGAAGTTATTTTCAGAGACGTTAGCACCAAGAATAACACCGGAATCCTGAGAGAAGCCCACAGAAGCAGAGAGGCTACCCGTTGGCTGTTCTTCTACAGCGTAGTTAACATCTACCAGATCGTCCGTACCAGGCACGGGGACGGTTTCCACATTGACCCCCTTGAAAAAGCCAAGCCGTTCGAGGCGGGTTTTGGAAAACTCGATGCGATCCGAGGAGGCAATACCACCCTCCATCTGAGTCATTTCCTGGCGCAGGACGTCATCACGGGTGGACACATTGCCATCGAAGTTGATGCGGCGAACATAGGCTCGCTTACCCGGTTCAACAAAAAAGGTAACGGCAGCAGTGTTGTTATCACTTGGCTCAGGCACGGCATTCACGCTGGCAAATGCATAACCTTCCTTCCCCAGCCGGAATGCCAGGGTTTCCGAGATCGCCGTCATGCGGGCACGGGAGAATACATCCCCCTCATCTACCGGAATCAGCTCCCGCAATTCCTCCTCATCAATAATGAGATTGCCGCGAAGCCGGATCTCGGAGATCGTGTACTGAGGGCCTTCGTTCAATGCGATCGCGATGAAGACCTGCCGCTTATCTGGCGAAATGGACACCTGGCTGGATTCTACATTGAAATCAAGGTAACCACGGTTGAGGTAGAAAGAACGCAGCGTTTCCAGATCGCCACTCAGGCGTTCCCGCGCGTATTTGTCTGAATTCGTAAGGGAGTTCCACCAGCTGCTGGTCCGCAGCTCGAAGAGGTCCCTCAGTTCCTCGTCGCTGAAGTCACGGTTACCTACCAGGTTGATGTGCTGGATGGCGGCAACGGTACCTTCATTAATATCCAGTCGAATGGCTACGCGGTTGCGCGGCAGCTCTTCAGCCGTTGCTTTTACCCGGGCATTGTAACGGCCCTGACCAATGTAGGACCGCAAAATCTCCAGCTCAAGCCTTTCCAGCGTTGCCCGGCGGAACACCTGACCTTCCTGAAGCCCGGCGCCGGCCAGAGCATCCATCAGCATGTCAGTTTCGATGTTCTTGTTACCTTCAATGTCGATCGACGTAATTGAAGGGCGCTCCCGCACGGTGAGGATGAGAGTACCGGCATCGCGGCTGGCATCTATGTCTGTGAACAGTCCGGTCCGGAAAAGTGACTTGATCGCCTCTGCCAGCTCGGTTTCATCCATCTGCTCGCCAATATTGACAGGGAAAGCGGAAAACACAGAACCCGCAGAAACACGCTGCAAGCCTTCCACCTCAATATCTGCAACCGTAAATTCATCTGCAAAAGCTGGCTTCATGCCGGTTGCGGCAACAGCGAGGCCAACGGCTAAACCTAGAAGAGAACGTCTCATTCAATTATTTCGCCTGGTTAATGCGCGTAAGGAGCCCGCAATTCTCACAACCGCATCAGGTCGTTGTAAAGAGCAAACACCATTAATGTGAGAATCATTGCCATACCAATTC
>JAGPVT010000154.1 GCA_018066865.1 Marinobacter sp.
TTTGGTTTGACGTAGTACTTCACGCCGGCCTCGGGCCCTGCGAAGAAGGTCTCATCAACACCGTCCCCATAGATGCCACCAATGTTTGCACCAATAAATGGCTGCCATTTCCCTGCATCAAAATGATAATCCCCGAACACCCGGGTCGCACCATTCCAGCTTGAGTCATTATCGGAATCGGCAAAGCCAACACTTTGGCGAATACCAAAAACTGTGTGGTCTGAGTAAAACTGGCCAAGATCAAAGCTGATACTGGTAGTGTTGTTATCGAAGCCAGAGTCGCTCGCTCCGGAACCCGAAAGGGTAAAGAGCCGATCGCCGGCCTCAGGTTCAGCTAATGCAAGCGCTGGCGATACAGTCAGGCACAAAACGGCCAAAGAATTTTTCCACTGCATAGCACTTTCTCCTACATGATTCGGCAGCATACAAGCAAAAATGCTGTGCCGCCGAACGTTGATTAACACTATATAAAGCGTAGAGCAGGCTCGAACGTTTGGTGATCACCTAACAGAATTTGTAATGTTCCGCAGCGACGCTCCTCACAAATATACGTGTTCAAGGTGGCAATTGGTTGGCACCTGCTACTCCCAATAAACACCCGCTTTGTGGGCTGAAAAGCTGCCACCTGCATCTCTATATAGTAGCTTGATTTTATGGTTTTTTCTTTCAGTTTTGGCACTTAAACTGAAGGTTGGTGTCATGAAAAGCGACGTATTATTATGGGGTTACAGGCAGTTCTTTCAGCGATCCCTGACATATTTTATGGTCCACTTTCACAGTGAAAATAGACCATAAAACATGAACAAATTTTAACCAGAAAGAGCGGTAACTGCACCGCCACTTCCGGCATTAGCCGGCAATCAATGGCGAATACGCAGGCGTGTGCCAACCTCGACAACCGGTCAGTAATGGCGCGATGGCTTTTGGGGTTGCCAGCGATCCAGAACCGCTGTGAATGTAGAGAATCCGGCGGTTGGGTTCTGATCCAGGTGCTATCACCCATTCCCCCTTGGGCGCGCGGTTAGCATTGAACAACCGTTACTGGTTGAAGCAAAAACCTTTGGCTTGGCTTAACGTATTGAAGCCTTACGTGAAATTGCAGGGGTAGGGGGTAATCCCTCCATTTTTAGCGGAGGGATTACCTACCGATTTACCACCCAGCGATATGGGTCTGGGGAACCTTCCCGGATCGGCGTACTTATAAATGGTCGATCTTGCCAGGCCGGTTTTCCCAATCACTTCTGCCAGTCTCAAAACTTCCATATCATCATTCCCATTCTTGTTCATAATACTTACTGGAAATTAGCGAGGTACCAGCGTCTGGAATTCGGTGTTGGTACGATTGCCATTATTCGCCACAACTTTATACAGGGCGACGCCACTTTCTGTTGGTAATGTTTTCAGAACACAACAAGAAAGGAGGGCTGTTATGGGATTTGTTTCGTGTCTTGAGGATCAGCAAAAGCGGTTTGAGTCTGACTGCCACATTCTTCACCGTGATATTCGGTCAGGGAAGGCGGATGGTGAATCTGCAAAAAAGACGCTTGGCGCCTGCTTGGTGACGCTCAGGTGTGTTGGGCTAAGATACTGAGATATTTGGATGAATTAACTCTGCCAGATTTTGGCGACAGAGAGAGCCCGCAGGAGCTTCGTGAGCGGTGTTCTGAACAGGAGGTTGTCGTTGCTGAGGTAGAGCAGAGATCGTCTCGTCTTGGCGATCTGGCTGGGTTGATGTGTCTGCAAAACCAGTTGCTTCAGGAGCAGTTGAAACAAGAGCGCAATCGCCGCAGACAATTAAAGCGGGATTTTGAGAAAATGGGCGGTGAGGACTTCGGCCGACTTGTGGAGCCGTTTCTTACAAAGGAGATGTTTGAGAAGCACGCGAAACGGTGACGAAAAAGGCTTTTTCTCAGAAACAACAAAGCCCGACTCTTTCGAGACCGGGCTAAGTGTTTGATAAATCTGGTCGGGACGGTAGGATTTGAACCTACGACCCCTTGCACCCCATGCAAGTGCGCTACCAAGCTGCGCTACGCCCCGATACGCTATATGCCGTCGTTTCGAAACCGGGCTTTGATACCAAGCTTTGATGACATGAGCCAAAGAGACTTAAAGAGGAATCTCAGTGGCTTAGCGGGAGCGAAGTCTACACTAGCCCAAAGCAAAAATAAACAGACTTTGTGGGTTTCGCTCCCGGATTTTTAGCGGAGCTTGGTTTCTCTGAGCTTCTGCACGAACTCTGGCGGATCAAAGCTGTCTGGTTGCGATACAGCCCAGTATTTATCAAAGACCGCCATGCCGGTTTTACCCTCTAGCAGTGCGCCGGGCGCAAGGAAGGGGAACAGGTCGATGTACGAGTGTACTTTCGTTTTCGACACCCGGCGAACAATGTGCTCGGGTCCCAGCTCGCCGGGGTGGCGCAGGCCGGAGGCTTCCAGCAGGTTTTGCAGCGCATCCAGAGTGTTTTTGTGGAAGTTGTACACCCTCTTGCTTTTGTCTTCTACATCCAGCTTGTTGCTTCTTCTGGGGTCCTGAGTGGCAACACCGCTGGGGCAGCGACCAGTATGGCAATTCAGGGCCTGGATGCAGCCCAGTGAAAACATGTAGCCGCGGGCCGCGTTGCACCAGTCAGCTCCCAAGGCGAGCGTACGTGCAATATTGAAAGCAGAGGTGATTTTCCCGGCAGCACCAATGGCGATATCTTCCCTTAGATTGGTGCCCACCAGAGTGTTGTGAACCAGAAGAAGCGCCTCTGTCATGGGCGTGCCAATACGATTGATGAACTCCAGGGGCGCTGCGCCAGTGCCACCTTCGCCGCCGTCTACAACAATAAAGTCGGGCTTGCGCCCGGTCTCGAGCATCGCTTTAACAATAGCAAACCATTCCCAGGGGTGGCCGATAGCCAGCTTGAAACCCACTGGTTTACCTCCGGACAGTTCGCGGAGCTGGTCCAGAAACTCAAGCATTTCAATGGGCGTTGAAAAGGCCGAGTGCTGTGCGGGCGATATGCAGTCTTCGCCAACGGATACACCTCGGGCTTCTGCAATTTCCGGTGTTACTTTGGCGCCGGGGAGAATGCCTCCGTGGCCGGGTTTTGCACCCTGAGATAGTTTGACCTCTATCATTTTTACCTGATCGATCGTCGCATTTCTTGCAAACTGTTCAGGGCTGAATGTGCCATCTTTGTTCCGACAGCCGAAGTAGCCGGAACCGATTTCCCAGACCAGGTCGCCCCCGGGCTCCTTGTGATAGCGGGAGATAGAGCCTTCGCCTGTGTCGTGATAGAAGTCGCCCATTTTGGCGCCCGTGTTCAGACTCAGAATCGCGTTGGCAGAAAGCGAGCCAAAGCTCATGGCAGAGATGTTGAAAACGCTTGCGTTATAGGGCTTGGCGCAGCGCGAGCCAATCTGCACACGGAAGTTGCTATTCGCGATTTTTGATGGTTTGAGGGAGTGATTTATCCATTCGAAACCGTCTTCATACATTTTCAGTTGCGAGCCAAAGGGGCGCTTGTCCAGCACATTTTTGGCGCGCTGATAGATGAGGGTGCGCTGATCCCTTGAAAAGGGCTGTTCGTCGTTATCAGACTGAATAAAGTACTGGCGGATTTCGGGCCCTATGGACTCAAAAAGGTAACGGAAGTGCACCATAATGGGGTAGTTTCGGCTGATCGTGCGCGATTTCTGCAGCAAGTCGTAGGTGCCAAGAATCGCCAGGGCACCAAATATACCCGTGAAAATATACCCTCCCTCAAGGTGCAGGCTGAGTGCCAGAGAGACAATAAAGCCTGAAATGCTGATCACATAGGCTGAGTAGCGCATTGGGAAGGTAGTTGTTTTCTCCATGAATATCTCGTGGGTGCTTTCGGTGGCTTGTATCGGATGGCTTGCTTCATTTTGACAGGGCCGGGTATATCGATACGACGCTTGACTGATATCCGATTGATGAAGCTTTCAGCTTTGGTGTTCTGAATTTAGTCTATCCTGATAGTTGGTGTCTCCATTGTGACGTTTTTGATGTTTTGAGCTCAAAACATTAGTATGGCGCGCCTGTAACGTTTGAATCCGGATTATGACGAGTATTCGTTACTAAACTCAGAACCAGGAGGCGCCAAACGTGGGCGACGTAGTTAAAGACGAGTATCAGACGGATTACGTGGCCGGCCAGGATAATATCAAACCATTCGGGCTGGATCTGCACGCACCGGTATTTCCGATCACCGCAATACTGGTGGTTGTTTTTGTCATGGGAACGCTGATGTTTCCGGAGGCCTCCAAGGAATTGCTGGACGGCGCCAAACTGGACATCATTGCAACCTTTGACTGGTTTTTCCTGCTAAGCGCCAACATTTTTGTCATCGTGTGTATTGCGTTGATTTTCATGCCTGTGGGGAAAATCCGCCTGGGTGGAATGGATTCCAAGCCTGAGTTCTCAACCATATCCTGGTTTTCCATGCTTTTTGCGGCTGGCATGGGTATCGGCCTGATGTTCTGGGCCGTTGCAGAGCCCGTGGCCTATTACACTGGTTGGTACGGGACTCCTTTTGACGTGGTTGCCAACACACCTGAAGCCCGTGATCTTGCCATGGGCGCCACCATGTATCATTGGGGTCTTCATCCTTGGGCGGTTTACTCTATTGTTGCGCTCTCGTTAGCGTTCTTTTCGTTCAATAAGGGTATGCCACTGACCATCCGATCTGCCTTTTTTCCTCTGCTGAAGGACAAAGTGTGGGGCTGGCCCGGCCATATTATTGATATCCTGGCAGTTGTTGCGACCATTTTCGGCCTGGCGACGTCTCTTGGTTTCGGTGCACAACAAGCGGCCTCCGGCTTGAGCTACTTGTTTGGCATGAGCTCTGGCATCAACGTTCAAATGGCTATCATCGTTGGTGTGACCGCTGTTGCGCTTATGTCTGTGCTGCGCGGTCTTGACGGCGGGGTTAAGGTGCTAAGTAACATCAACATGGCCTTGGCGGGCATCTTGCTGTTCTTCATTATTTTTGCCGGCCCGACCATGAGCATTCTGGAAAACATATGGGCGACCAGTGTCAGCTATGTGACCAACATCGTGCCATTGAGCAACCCGTTTGGGCGTGAAGACGAAACCTGGCTGCGTGGCTGGACGGTATTCTACTGGGCCTGGTGGATTTCCTGGTCACCTTTCGTGGGTATGTTTATTGCGCGGGTTTCCAAAGGCCGGACTGTTCGTGAATTTGTGACAGCTGTTTTGATCATACCGACAGTGATTACCACGGTGTGGATGAGCTCCTTTGGTGGCTCAGCGTTGGAGCAGATCGATAAAGGTATCGGTGTGCTTGCAGAAAAGGGTATTACCGAGGTTTCTCTGGCCACATTCCAGATGTTTGAACACCTGCCGTTCACAGGCATCCTTTCGTTTATCGGCATTGTGTTGGTGCTCGTGTTCTTTATAACGTCGTCGGACTCCGGCTCACTGGTTATCGACAGCATAACCGCCGGTGGTAAAACCGATGCGCCCACAGCACAGCGTGTATTCTGGGTGGTGATGGAAGGGGCCATTGCAGCGGCCTTGATCTTTGGCGGCGGTGCAGATGCGCTGGGTGCTATCCAGGCAACGGCGATCAGTGCGGGCTTACCCTTCACGGTGATTCTACTGGTCATGACCTGGGGCCTGTTGAAAGGCCTGACCCATGAGCGCAAGTTGCTGATCGCCAGAGGCGAGATGACATAATAATGTAAGCAATGAAGCGTAAAAAAACCGGAGCCTTGGCTTCGGTTTTTTTACGCTTGTCAGTCAGAAAGTCAGAAAATCCGATGGGAATGATGTGTTTGTGGCTTAGAGGCTGGCGAAGGTTTCCATCGCGTAGTTTGCCCGTTCTCTGGGCGTAAAGTGAGGGCGTTTCAGGCTTTCAATAGCCCTTAGCCTTGGCAGCAACCCGCGTCCGTTTGCCATTTGAATTGCCAAGCCGGGGCGAGCGTTGAGTTCAAGCAGTAAGGGGCCTTCGTTGGCGTCTACCACAAGATCAACACCCATATAGCCCAGGCCGGTCGCCTCATAACAGCGTGAGGCCATTTCGAGCATCTCTTCCCAGTCTTCAATGTTGATGTTTTCCAATGCCAGGCCGGTGTCTGGATGAAGCGTAATGGGGCGGTTGAACTGCACCGCATTCAGGCTTTTACCTGTGCCTATGTCCAGGCCCACACCTACAGCGCCTTGGTGCAGGTTGGCTTTGCCATCAGATGCAGTGGTTGCAAGCCGCAGCATGGCCATAACCGGGTAGCCCTGAAACACGACTATCCGTATGTCAGGAACGCCCTGGTGAGAGTATCGGGCCAGAGAAGGGGCCGACTCCACCAGATTTTCAACAATGGCGACATCGGGCGTGCCTGCAAGCGAATAGAGACCCGCCAGAATATTGGTCAGGTGCCGCTCCAGCACAGGCGCGCCCACACGGGCTCCGGATGCTTTTACAAAGTAATCCTCATCCCGGCCCGTAATCACCGTAATGCCTTTGCCGCCGGAGCCTTTTGCGGGCTTGATGGCAAAACCTGCGAGGCCCTCAGCCATTTCCCTGAAATGGGATATCTCATGCTGTTGCTTTACAACCTGCAGGAGTTTCGGCGTTTTTACACCATACTCGGCAACAACCAGCTTGGTTTTGAGCTTGTTGTCTACCAGTGGATAGGACGAGCGCTCGTTGTAACGCGCAATATAGTCCACGTTGCGCCGATTCATGTTCAGTATGCCTAGCCGGGTCAGCGAGCGCGGGGAGATCCAGTCCATATCAGTCGTACACCTTCATTGGCGTAAAGCGTCTAAGTTCGGTGAGCTTGTAGCCGGTGTATTGACCCATCAGAAGGATCAGGCCCAGAATCGCAAAGTGCAGCTCGGGGAAGTTGAACGTCAGGTGGCCCGCCAAAGGTGCGCTCATGAGCAAATAGGCAGAGATCGCAACGAACAGGCTGCCGGACCCCTGAACCAGAACTTCCTGGCCGCCTTCTTCCTCCCAGAGAATCGACATGCGCTCAACCGTCCAGGCGATGATGACCATGGGAAAGAAGGTTACGGTCATGCCTGTATTGAAGCCCATCTGATAACCAAAAATGCTCAAACCTGCCGTAATGAAAATGACCAGAATGATCAGCGCAGATATCCGCGATACCAGCAGGAGGTTCAGGCTGGAGAGATATCCCCGCATCGCCAGGCCAATGGACACCACCGACAGGAAGGCAATAAGGCCGGGTATAAGTGTGGTTTGAACAAAGGCGACGGCAATCAGTACCGGCATGAAGGTGCCTGAGGTACGAATACCGATCACGATACGCATGAATGCTACCACCAGCGCCCCGAGTGGCAGTAGAAGAAGCATGCGGAACATGCCCTGCTCCTCAATCGGGAGTTCATAGAAGCTCAGAAAGCCGAGACCGTTGCCCTTGGACTGCATGGCGACAAGCTGGAGGGCTGGTACGGTTTGCCGAAGCATGGAAAAGCTGATCTCGGAGTTGTCGCCGCCGACAACGTCCAGCAGTGACTCGGAACCTTGCCGCCAAAGCAGCAGGTCTTCCGGAACGCCCTGAGCGGCGGTTTTCGGATTAAGCGTGAGCCAGCGTTCGCCGTTATAGATTTGCAGGAAGGGGGTCAGCTGCTGTCTCCGACGTGCATCTTCAAGCTTGAGGCCATCGGCTGTCCTGGCAGGAATACCGGAGTGGTTGAGCATGTTAACCAGCAGCTGAAGGTAGTTTTCCTCGGACATGAGCAAAGTGGTGTTCTGAACGCGGGTGTCTGGCTGCATCAGCCGAATCAGTTCCCGCGTCATACTCTCCGGTGTGCTTGAACGCTCTTTCGCCTGGGCCAGAATTTCCCGGACAGCCGTCGCTTGGGGTTCTTCCCAGAACAATTGCTTGGTTTTAGGCGGCTGAGCGGGTGGTTCAGGCTCGGCGCCCGGGTCGGGTATGAACTGGGCCTTGAAATACAGCGTTTGTGGCCCCGTTACTTCACGCTTTGTCCACTCCGCACGACGGCTTCCAGGCTTGTCAATGATCGAGAAGCCATAGCCGGGTGAGGCTGCCTGTTCTGTCAGAATCTGGAACCCGGGTGGTTGTGCCGGAACGTTCAGGCTGGCCACAACCGAGTCGTTGGCGCCATCAAAATCAACGCGGGCTTCCACCATCCAGACGGGGCGTTGCTCGCCGGTTAGCCAGGGAATTCCAAGCTCTATGTGTCGCCACACGGCTAAAGAAATACCTGCGGTGATAAGCAGGAAAACGGCAATATAAAACGGTGAGCGGGAGGGGGTAGTCACTATTTTTCCCCGTTGTCATTATCGTTACGGATTGATTCGGGCAGTTCCGTTGCATACTCCTTGCCGACATCAATCAGCATGACATCCCGGAGCACGTTGCGGCCGATAAGAGCTTGGTAGGTCAGGTTGCTTCGGTCTGCAAGCGTGAATTCTGCAACCTGTTGGTGATCGCCGATAGAAAACTGAAGTTCAACAACAACGCGCCGCTCCGCTTCATCGGCGCTCGCCTGAATGACTTTCACGCGGCGGGAGATTTCTTTTTCGAGGGTAACAAACTCTTCCGTGCCTGGCACTGGAACGTCGAAGCGAACCCAGTTGCTTCCGTCGCGCTCGAAGCGGGTGATATTCCGTGCGTCGATCGAAGAGGTTTCTGCTCCGCTGTCAATCCGTGCTTTGTAGATCAGCCCCGGGCCTGCCAGATGAAAATTCTCAACCTCACCGACCACTACTTTCCCCTTGAGGCGGTCAGCCCGGCCTTTCGCATTGTCGGAGGCAGGGCAGGCCTTCTGGGCCGGGATCGGAGGGCAGGAAGGCTTAGCCACCTGAGTTGCAATCGCGTCCAGTACTTTCTGCGTGGAGGCGACGTTGTTCTCCAGAAGTTTTTCATGACGAACCGTTGCGTTTTGCTCCATGGTTACCAGAGTCGCACGCTGGCTTTGAACAGAGGCGTTCATATCACCCAGATCCGCTTTAGGAACCATGAAATATCTGTCTGCCGAGCACCCCGTTAGCAGAACACTGCCTGCAAGAACTATAACGGAGAAAGTCGATAGACCAGCTCGCAATCGTTTAGAACACATGGAAAACCTCTGAGCCGGTTGCCCGTCACATTCAAAAATAAAAAAATGTGACGGTCTGAAAGTGTGGATCTGAGAATATCTGGAGCGGAAGTATACAACAACAGACCTGTGTATTTGGTTTACAGTTGGTTAAGGGGAGAAGAAATGACGC
Organism: Marinobacter sp.; assembly: GCA_018066865.1. Lineage (GTDB taxonomy): Bacteria > Pseudomonadota > Gammaproteobacteria > Pseudomonadales > Oleiphilaceae > Marinobacter. The sequence continues at coordinate 9,233 of JAGPVT010000154.1, forward strand.
GTTCCAAGTACCTCGTCAGAGCGCAGGTACTCCTGAATAACCGGTGAGCAATTCAGATAAAACAACAGCAGTTCGCGCTGAATGTCCTGATCCTGCACTCGCGCCGCATAGGTGATCAGGTCGCGTATGGCATCGTCACTGTTGGTTTCACTATCTGCAGGGCGTTTGCCGTACCGGCTGTTCAGCAGGGAGGTCAGCCGTTCAAGGTGGAACTCACCGGTGTGGGTGATGTGAGGAAGCATACGAAACTCGCTTGAGTCATACATCCCGGGCATGCTTCCTTTGCACTCATCGCCGGAGCAATCAGTCTGCAGGAAATCTGCGCCCAGCTTTCGCCAGAGTTCTTTCAGCATGTTCGTTTATCCGTTTTGGCTCTGGTTCTGACTCTGAGTGTGCCCGAATGCCGTTAAAAAAGCGTAATGCCACTAACCGCAGGCTACGTTTATCTTTCTAATGGATATTAGGTCCCGCGTCCAGGGGCGGATTCAGGTGCGTTACCAAATTGCCAAACAGTCGTGATGCAGGCCGTGCGCCCGCCACAGTCGAAGACCAACAAAGAAAAGCCCGTTACGTTCCGATAGAATGTAATGCGTGCGTTAGCCTACGTTAATCCTGATAAATACTTAAAACTCAGAGGAGTCTTGTCTGTGCCTGAGGCCGTCAGCGAATTTGTGATATCCCAGCCGGGATTGGTGGCGGCATTTTTGACTCTGCTGTTGGCAACCATCGTTATTGTTGCCGTGTTTCTGGCGAAGGCGAGGGCGGAAAACCGGGCTGCAGGCCTGCAAGCTGACGTGGCAGCGCACAACCGCCGGATCGAAGAACTGTTGGAAGAGCGCCAAAGCCAGCGAGCGAAGATTGATGAGCTAGCGAGTGAGCTGAGCGAAGCTCGAGCAGTTCTGCGAGAGCAGCAAGTCGTGCTGAAAGAAGAGCGGCGTTCGGCTACGGAAAAACTTGCGCTGCTGGAGCGCAACCGGGATGCCCTGAAGCAGGAATTCGAAAATCTCGCCAACAGGATTTTTGAGCAGAAAAGCGAGCGTTTCACCCAACAAACACGCACAAGCCTCGATACCTTGCTTAACCCCTTTCGGGATCAGTTGCAGGATTTCCGCAAGCGGGTGGAAGATGTATACACCTCAGAAACCCGGGATCGGCAGGCTCTTCGCAGCGAGATAAAATCCCTTCAGGATCTTAATCGACAAATTACCGAAGAGGCCGCCAACCTGACCCGGGCTTTAAAAGGCGATAAAAAGATTCAGGGTAACTGGGGTGAATTGATCCTTGAGCGGGTTCTGGAGAAGTCCGGGCTACGCAAGGGCGTTGAATACGAAACCCAAGGCAGCTACCGAGACCGCGAAAACCAACTGCTGAGGCCAGACGTGGTGGTGCACCTTCCGGATAACCGGAACCTGGTTATCGACTCCAAGGTGTCTCTTCTGGACTATCAGAAGTGGGTGACGGAGGAAGGCGACAGCGCTCGGGAAGAAGCACTGAAGAATCACGTGGAAGCGGTGCGCAACCACATTCGTACCCTCAGTGAGAAAGACTATAGCCAGCTTGGTGGCCTGCACTCGCCTGACTTTGTTCTGCTTTTTATGCCCATAGAACCGGCATTTGTAGCGGCTTTTCAGCAGGACGAGAACCTTTTCTCGGAAGCGTTTGAGCGAAAGATTATTGTAGTAACACCCACAACACTGCTGGCGACGCTGCGCACGATCGAAAACATCTGGCGGTATGAGCGCCAAAGCCAGAACGCGCGATTGATTGCTGAGCGCGCGGGCGCAGTTTATGACAAACTCAGGGTGTTTGTGGAAGCCATGGAACGCCTTGGCGGGCAACTTCATACCGCACAGGTTACCTACGATTCCGCCATGAACACGTTAACCAGAGGGCGGGGTAACCTTATTTCCCAGGCAAACCGGTTTGTTGAGCTTGGAGTGCGGGTTAAAAGGGAACTGCCGAAAGCAATTACGGATCAGGCCGAGGTTGATTCCGAGCAGGAAGCACATCGCGAACAGCCGGATTCAGAAAGACAGGCAGTTGGTGCAGATAACGAACAGGAGTAAGGACCATGGCAGTAGGGTTTGGGAGTATCCATATTTCGGTCTTGAGAATAAAAAGCAAGCAACTGGCAGGAGTTGTGGGTATCACCCTGGCGCTGTTGGCGGGTCAGGCTGCTGCACTTGCGCCAGAGCATGAAACTCGCAGGCTGCTGATGGCGATCGAAGAATCGGTAGCTGCTGAAAACTGGGGTGAAGCCAGTGAATACCTTAACCGCTTGCAGCTTCTGGATGCGGAAAAGCCGGTCGATTATAACTACTACCGTGGCAGAGTAATGCTGCAGTCTTCTCACTTCAACGAAGCCCAATCAGCGCTTGAAGCCTACGTGACCAAGGCGGGTACTGAAGGCAGTCATTATCAGGATGCTCTGAAACTGATCACCGGGATTGAGCGCGCAAGAAAAGAGAAGTCTCAGGTGACACAGGTTGGTGCTGAATCCCGAATCGCCGTGATTGAGCCTGCCGGCGACAAGCGAAGCGCGTCTCTGCGCAAGCTGTATCTGGCAGACTCTGACGGCGAAGCGCTTGTTTTACACCTCAACAGTCTGCTGGGTATTGCCGGGTGGCGACAGGACCAGGCGATTGTGCGTCTCGACCGGCCAGCGGATATTGAATACCGGCTGAGCAGCGGAGATGACGCCATCTCCATTCAGCAACTCCGGCGTAACAGCTCCGGCGGTGTTGCACGGACAACCAGCCAGATTCCGGTTTTTGGTGTAAGCCCCCAAGTAGAATGGGGGTGTGAACCTGCGGTGGCTACCTGCTGGGTATACGATCCGAGAGACGGCTCGCGTTTGCTCCAGCTTTCGCCAAACCGAAGCCAGGTGGAAGAGATTGCGCAGACTCTGGGTAAACTGATCCGCAATCTGCAGACCCCTTCGGGTTCCTAGTGCACAATCCTGGGGTTGCCCCGATCGCCTTCACGATAGGCGCCCGGGGTAACGCCCGTCCACTTTTTGAAGGCCCGGTGAAAGGTTGAGGGCTCTGTGAACCCGACTTTTGCCGCGATGTCGTTAATTGAGAGCTCCTGCCGGCTCAGATAGTAAATCGCCATATCCCGGCGCAGCAAATCCTTGATCTCCTGAAACGACGTGTTTTCCTGCTTCAGCCTGCGGCGCAGTGTTTGCGGGCTGGTGTGCAGTTCGCTCGCAATTCGTTCGAAATCGGGCAGGGGGGTTGAAAAATCCCGCCCAATGAGCGCCCGGATCTTGCCCGTAAAGGTATTGCTCTCGTCCGGTCGGGATAACAGATCCGCCGGTGAGGTTTTCAGAAACTGACGGATCTCCGGTTTGTCCCTGATGACCGGGGCAGACAGGAAACGTTTATCGAACGTCAGGGCTGTGCGGTCAGACTCAAATTCCAGAGGGCAATGAAAAATATGGCGGTATTCATCGCCATGAGCCGGCCTTGGGTAGTCGAACCCGGCTTTCTCAAGCTCCACCGGCTGCCCGATCAGCCAGCTACCTAACCGGTGCCAGATAACCAGTATGCTCTCCCGCAGAAAATAATGAGGATCGTGGATCTCGCCTTCCATATGAGTAACCAGCCGAACTTTCTGCTTATCGATTTCCAGTTTCATGGCAACCATAGGATCAAACAGCCGGGAAAACTGGTATGCCCGGCGGTAAACAGCCTCCAGCGTAGGGCAGTCAATAACCAGCGCACACATAGTGGCGAACGTGCCAACCCGGGCCCGCCGTGGACCCATACCCATGAATTCATCATCCATGCGGTTCCAGGCAGTCTGTAACAACAAACTGAACTGATCGCTGCTAACCCTCGCCATTTCGATACGTAGCAGATCCGGGGATATGCCCGCTTCCCGGAGCATTTCTCCGGTATCAAACCCCAAATACTCAGCGCCGGCCAGGGCGGCCTGCACAAAGTGCCGTGAAACTGTCAGATCAGACATCTAACTCGCCAATTCATGAAAACGAAACCTATCATAAAACCCCCCAGCTACAATGCAACCGAAGCGGTTGTAACAATCGGCTAATGGGAATGGTGCAACAGGCAGTTGGCCTTAACGGCAAAAGCGTGCAGCATGGAGTGACTCTTAAAAACAAACAGAACAACACATTACAGAGAAGGAGAGCACCATGGCAGGTCCGTTGACCTCGATGAAGATTCTGGATTTCAGCACGCTGCTGCCCGGGCCATACGCCACCATGCTGTTGGCCGATATGGGCGCGGAAGTATTGAGGGTTGAGGCTCCAGACAGGGTAGACCTTACCCGTGTAATGCCGCCCCACGATGCGGGTGTGAGCACAGCTCATGGGTTTCTGAACCGGGGCAAGCAGTCTCTTGCGCTTAACCTGAAAAAGGAAGGCAGTAAGGAAAAAATTCTGGAGCTGATAAAGGATTACGACATCGTGATCGAACAGTTCCGGCCTGGCGTGATGGATCGCCTTGGTATTGGTTATGAAACCCTGAAATCGATTAACCCCAAGCTTATTTATTGCGCCATTACCGGATACGGCCAAACAGGCCCTTATAAAGACCGGGCAGGGCATGACATCAACTACCTCGCTATTGCCGGCGTAAGCAGCCATTGTGGCCGTACCGAGAGTGGTCCGCCTCCCATGGGGATCCAGATTGCAGATGTGGCAGGCGGTTCTCACCATGCGGTAATGGGCATACTCGCAGCCGTGATCCATCGCCAGCAAACCGGAGAAGGGCAGTTTGTTGATATCAGCATGACCGACGCCGCCTTTGCTCTCAACGGCATGGCCGGCGCTGCTTGCCTGGCCGGTGGCCAGGAACAGAAACCGGAAACCAGCCTGCTGAATGGCGGATCTTTCTATGATTACTACCAGACTCAGGACAACCGCTGGCTTTCTGCAGGAAGCCTGGAGCCCCAGTTCTCCGCAAGGCTGTGCGACATACTTGAGCTGGCCGATATGAAGAGCTTGGTCCTGAGCCAGAAACCGGAACACCAGAAAGCGTTCAAAACTGCGCTCAGTGAAAAGATACAGCAGAAAACGCTGGCGCAATGGCAGGCTATTTTTGCTGACACAGACGCCTGTGTGGAGCCGGTACTGACCATTTCCGAAGCCGCTGAACATCCGCAGCTGAAAGCACGGGATATGGTAATAGGTGTTGATCGGGGCGATGGCACTCTGCAGAGGCAGATCGGGTTTCCGATCAAGTTTGAGAAAACGCCAGCTGCGACGACACTCATTGGACAGCCGATGGGAGGGAAGTAGTCAGAAAGTATGATTTGTTGCGAAATAGCCTGAATATAAATTCAGTTTTCTCGACCTTCTGCTAGCTTTAATAGTGTCGCCGATGACGGCGAATCCTGTATGCAACAATTATAAGGGTGACACTATGCAAACCTGGAACAAACGGGTCGCGCGAACAGCGCGCGGCGCAGCGCTGGTGCTATTGGGTAGCACTCTGCTCACTGGCTGTTTCGATGGCAGTAGCTCATCGTCCGGCTCCTCTCAGCCTGAACTCGACACCAACCTGTTTCCGGCCGACGGCAAGCTGGTAGCAACCATACGGAGAACGGAAGGGGGTGTGCCCCACGTTAAAGCGGACAACCTGAAGTCAGCGGCCTTTGGGCATGGTTATGCTCAGGCGCAGGATAATGTTTGTCTGTTGGCGGAGGCGGTAGTTAAGGCAAGAAGTGAGCGTTCCAAATACTTTGGGCCGGGGCCAGACGCTGGGTTCGGTGTTGGCCTTAATGTCGTGACAGACTTCAGCTATAAAGCTCAGAAAATATACAGTGGCGCTGAAGCAGAGCTGCCAACGCTCAGTGACGAGAGCCGTGCTTTGATTGAGGGTTTTGTTGAAGGCTATAACCGCTATGTCATCGAAACGGATCCAGCGACATTCCCGGCCGAGTGCGAAAGCCAGGCGTGGGTCAAAACTATTACGCCAGTTGATTTGCTTGCTCACTACAGGGTAGTGGGGCAATACGCTAGTGGAAATTCTTTTGCCACCGGAGTGGCATTCCTTGCGGTTCCCCCTGAAGTAAGCCCAGCACCGACTCCGGTAGCTGCTATAAGCGCCAACGACGTGGTTGAGAAGTTACAAAAAGATGTTGTTGAGACAGCTTTAGCGTCCGCAAAGTCCATTCAGAACTTCAGTGATACCGGCCTCGCAAGTAATGCCTGGGGCATCGGGAAGACCATGACCGAACAGGGTCGTGGTGCGCTGCTGGCCAACCCTCATTTCCCTTACACTGGCCATCGCCGCCTGTATGAGGTGCAGATGACCGTGCCGGGTTATATCAACGTTCACGGAGCTGGTTTGCTTGGTACGGCCATTCCCTTGATTAACTTCAACGAAAATCTTGCATGGTCACACACAGTGACGACTAGCCGTCGTTTCACCTGGTATGAACTGGTACTGAAAGACGGTGACAACCTGACCTATATTAAAGATGGTCAGGAGAAACCGATCACCTCAGAAACCTACCAGGTTGAAGTCAAGGTGCCTGGTATGCCCGAGCCACTGGTGCTCGAACGGGACTTCTACTTCTCCGAGTATGGGCCGATGATTGCCGCGAATGCTATCAATCCGCAATTGCCCGCTTGGGGAAGCAATGGAAGTCTTAACGCGGGTAAAAAGGTTGGTTTGACCTATCGTGATGCCAACGCCAACACCGGTGGCTTGCTGGATACATGGCTTCAGATGAGTCTTGCAAAGGATCTTAGCGAATTCCAGAACGTTTTCAAAAATTGTGGTTCGACGCTTTGGACGAATACCACATATGCTGATGATCAGGGTAATGCGTTCTACATAGATAGCAGCTCTGTACCAAATCTCTCGGATAAGGCTGCGGCTCTGGTGAACTTGCGGAGGTTACAGCCTGCCTATGCCGGCTTGTTTGATCAGGGTGTTACCCTACTGGACGGTAGCCAGTCCATTGAGGATTGGGTCGAGACCCAGTGCGGTGCGTTAACAACTTATGATCAGAAGCCAAAGCTATTGCGCACGGACTGGGTTCAGAACTCTAACAGTAGTCATTGGTCGACCAATCCCGATGAATTCCTGATCGGATATTCGCCGCTTTACGGCGACGAGAAAGCGCCCATCAATGCCCGTACTCGTTTGGGCATAAAGATGCTACAGAATCCTATGGATAAGGGTTTCCCCTCGGCACCGCTTATTGCGGGGCAAGATGGTAAATTCAGTGCGGAAGAGCTTATTGGGGTTATCTGGAATAACAGGGCCTGGTATGCAGAGCAGTTTCTGCCTGAGTTGAAGGATCGCTGTAACACCATAGGCAGCACCCCGGTAGATGGCCGTGATCTTTCATCCTGGTGTCAGGCTCTCGATAGCTGGGATGGTCTTTATAACCTTGATAGTAAAGGCGCGCACATCTTCAGAGTGTTCATGGCGAACTACCTGGGAGATATGGATTCAGACCTTACCAAGCCGTTCAGCCCGGCAGACCCTGTAGGAACACCTGCGTTGCCCGATGAGCAGAATGCCGGAACACCGGTCGATACCATGCTCCTGGCGCTCTCGGCGGGGGTAGGTGATCTTCAGTCGCAAGGAATTCAGCCGGCAGATGAACTGGGAACGCTCCAGTACTATCGTGCATCGGGTGATGTGATACCGGGCTCAGGTGATACGCCGATCTTTCAAATGGTTGGGATTCCCTGGCATGGTGGCGACGGTAATATTGATGGTGCTTTTAATGCCATTGGAGTGGTAAAAGATAATGTTGCTGAGGACACTCGTTTCCCCAGGATTGCGCCCACAACTCTTCCTAATACTGCGGGACTTTCTGACGGTAGTGACGGAATTGGCGGTTGGTTGATGGCCAGAGGAACCAGTTGGCATTTCGGGCTTGAGTTTACTGAAAATGGCCCAGAGGCTTATGGGCTTGTGAGCTATTCGCAGTCATCAGATGCCATGTCGCCTTATTTCAAGGATCAGAGCCAGATGTACTCCGACAAAAACTACAGGAAGTTGCCGTTCACGGAGGATGAAATTGCGGTGAGCCTGGTTACCAATGGTGAGTCGACAATCAGTAGCGAGTAATCAGTAAGTACCTGTAAGCTGAAGGAAACTCGTAAAGACCGGCCTTAAGGAAGGGGCCGGCTGAATGCCTTCAGACTGTGTTGCTGTATCTTTCCGCCCCTCTAATCTGCAGCCTGTTAGCAAATCAAATAGCGCAAGCCTGCCTCCTATGCTTTGGGAGCCAGGAAAATCCTGTTTGCGTGTTGGGTATTTTGCCTTGCGCTAAATGCAACGAACCCCGGCAGACCGGGGTTCGTTGGTATTCAAATGCCCCGATTAACTCGGGGCTTGGGTTGTTTACAATGGGCCGTTACTGTTCTGGTCCAGTGCATTGTCGATCGTCAGGCTGACGCCCAGCGAAGCTCCAACGGCTGGGGCAGACTGACCTGGGATCGGTTGTCCGCTAACAGCCTGGGCTGTCTGGGTAACCATCGCGCTGAATGCAACGCTGGTATCAGCCGCTCCACCCGGGCAGTTTGCATTAGGTGCAATTGGGCCTACGAATGTGCCGTGGTTTGCTTCAGAGCATGGATTGGTACCAGCGAAGAAGCTCGCAACCGGCATTGCACTGCCTGCTGGAGTGTCGGTGTCGATAATGCCGAGTCCCTCAGAACCATCAGCCAAGGAAGTTCCGCCTGCACCAAGATCAATCAGGGCCATAAGCGGCTCAGCTCCAGCTAACGGAGCTGACAGAGCATTGCCGAAGGGGCTCACGTTTGCTTCATTGGGAACCGTGGTGTCACCGACAACTTCGGTGATCAGGATGTTGCTTGTAGAAGTCCCCAGTTCTTTTGCGAAGCTGACAGGGTCCGATGCATCCACAATTGACTGGAACACATAGAAGAAGCTCTCAAAGTTAGAGCTACCCTGAGTTACACCTGCGTTAGCCAACCCGCTCAGAAGTGAGCTGGAGAGACCTGGCGAGTTCTCGATCAGGCGAGTGACTTGACCACCTGTGTCGTGGAGAACAACTGAATTTAGTTCGGGGAACGTTAAGGGGTTCAAACCGGCGGCTGTGTATATGCCGTTGAGCGTTCCGTTCAGGAGTGGATCGTTCGTAAGCGCTGCAAATGCGGTTCCAGAAATACCGCCCAGTGAGTGGCCGACGAAGTTCACTGGTACACCTGCCAAGTCTCCTTGGGTAGTGAAGTCACCGTCGATATCAAAGGTCTGTATGGAGGCTGCAACATTTAGCAGGTCCACAACGCCCTGGCGAAGATTGTCACGGCTGTTCATCATATTGCCTGGATTGATAAACAGGCTGCCTGATGAGATGTCAGCTGCATCGGCTGCAACGGGTTGCAGCTGGCCGTTATTGGTATAGCCAAAGTGCCGCTCGCCAATATAGTCAGCACCGATGAGTGCGTTAAGTTGAGCTTCAAGTGGCGAGCCAGCAACGCCGGGTGCCTGCAGAACCTGGTTCACTGTCGCGGTCAGTGTAGCCTCGTCCAGCGCTGTAAGCCCTGGAACGCGGCCATTTGTTGCGCCAGCCAAGCCGTGTAACGGTTGGTCAATAGCAACAACTGTTTGACAGGCAGCTTGGGCCAGCAGGATTGCAGGAAGCATGGATACACTACGATCTACGGTAATGCCATGCTGGAAGATGGTTACACCGTTAGGCTTGCCTGCTGTTGGGTTTACGCACGATGATGGCCGTGGAGCTGTTCCATCCAGTACCGGGTGGAAAATAACAACAGGAACGGTCGTAGTGGCATTCTTTTGCGGGAACGGGAAATAACCATTCACGTTCAGCTTGCCGTCGATGTCGCGCAGGAAAGAGAAAATCTTTTCACCTGGAGCCAGACTCTCGTTCAGGCCTGCTTCAAGGCTCGTGCTGCCAGACCAGCTACCCGTTGTGATTCCAGCTCCGGTATCGCCCGGAAGAGACTGGAAGTAGGGAAGAGTAATTGCGCCCTGAGACACTTGTACCTGTTGCGCAGCCATCCTGATGGAGTTGCTTGCATCCAGACTGGCAATGGTAGCGAGCGTAGTCGCCGACGTCGCAGGGAAGAAAAACGAGGGACGCGGAACTGGAATATGGAGAGTCTTTCCAACCTCAGCTCCTATTGCTGCTTCGATATTGGCAGGAGCGATCAACGGCGTAATCTGCCCTAACCTGGTAATCGAGGCCAGTTCAGCGGCTGTGAGCGTACTCGGATCAAGCTGACCCTGACCTAGAGCTGCGGCCTTGGTTGCGATGTCTCCAAGCTTGACTGTCAGCTGCGAGAAATTCAGTGTGGGGTAGTTATCCCTGATTACTTTCAGTTGGGCAGTAAAGCCAATCTTTTGACCCAGAGCCGTGCCGAATACAGCCGGCGCCACCATGGCTTTCAGAACGTCCGTGTCTGAGTTGGTTGTAAGTGTGTAGGCGAAGGCAGATTTGGTGCCTGTACCTTGGAGTAGTCCGTTTGCAAGGTTATTGGACAACTGAAGGATTTGTTTCACGCTTGCGAGGGCTGGATTGCCCAGATTGCCATCCGCAAGTGCGACATCCTGAACCGAGCGTGCGATTGGTTTGTTGTTGGCACCGACAACACCGTCAGAAACAACTACCAGATACTTCTGGCCTTCTTCGAGCGGCTCAAGGGGCACTACGCGAATCGCGTTGTCGCTACCACCATCAAGGCTGACAACATCGGCTCTGAAGTTAGGTTGTATGAGAGGGGGCTGGAGACCTTGACCAAATGGATCAGTAGCTACGATGCTGGACGGGTTTGTGTTTGGCAAAGCGTCCGGCGCAGAGGCAAGGGCCGGCCCAACATTCAGAGGTACCAGGAAAACGGTTGTGTTGGCGATAACTGAGGCCGGGTTCAGCGAGCCGTCGAATTTCAGGCTGAAAGCGCCAGACGTAGAGAAACCCGAGAGGCGGTTTACTGCATCATCAGCAGGTGTTGTGCCCGTGGACAGGCCCGTAAAGTCATAGTTGGCGCTTTGAGTTGCGCCCAGCAACAGAATAAGGTCGGCGTTGATGGGAAACTTTGGTTCTGCGGCAATCGGGTTCGGATCGTAAATCGGACGAACAATTGACCTGTCGATTGTCGTATCGTTAATCTTATAATCCGGATTAGCATTCGCCCCTTTGTCACCACCGCTGAGGCAGCCTGTTAGCCCAAGGGAAGACGCCACGGCAAGACTTATTAGAGTTTTCTTGAACATGGGTGGAACCTTTTCCTGTTGTTGTATCGTTATGTTCGGCAACTAACGGGGCCGGTCTGATGCGGTAAACCCGATGTCAGTGGCCTGTTCTGCTTAAACGGTTATCTGAAATTGTAGCCAGCGCTTCAAGCCAATTTCTATACCTATGACTATAGCGCCACTATAGCCAGTGTTGATCAGCCAAAAGTGTGATTCTTGCTGTTTGGATCCTCCTCGCACAAAGGGGAGCTTGGCTTTACTGAAAAATAGTAGGCTGTACGCTGTTTGTCGAGCCTAAGCAGGGGATATATAGGGGGTTTCGCAATTTGTATCAATCGCCCGCCAGAGTACGTGTTCTGGTGGGCGAGCGGGTTATTTGAAACCCGAGAAGTCTGGCTTGCGTTTTTGCATAAATGCGCGAAAGGCTTCAGCCGCCTCCGGCGATTTCAGGCGTTCTCCAAACAGCTCACCCTCAGCTAGCATGGTGGCTTTGAGTTCTGCCTGAGTGGGGCCACAAAGGAGCTTTTTGGTAGCGCGTATGGCAGCAGGTGGCTGGCTGGCGAGCTGCTGGCAGGCTTTGAGAGCTGCTGCTTCGGTGTCGGCGGGATCACATGCCCGGTTAATCAGTCCAAGGCGATAAGCATCGTCTGCACTGAAAGCCCCGCCCAGCATCAGTAACTCGGCGGCGCGCACCCGGCCAATCCAGGAAGGCAGTAGCAGGCTGGAGCCACCTTCAGGGCACAGTCCCAGGTTGGCAAATGGCATCTGGAAGCGTGTATTGGTGCCGGCGAATACCATATCGCAATGCAGGAGCATAGTGGTGCCAATGCCCACCGCTGCCCCGTTTACCGCTGCCACCACCGGTTTGGTTGCGTTGACCAGAAGAAAGAGAAAGCGGCCTACGGGTGTTTCTTCGAAGCTACCGGGTAACCCGCTGGCAAATTCGCCCAAGTCGTTGCCGGCGGTAAAGCACTCATCGCTGCCGGTAAACAGTATGCAGCGAATATCGGAATCGGAGTCGGCCTGTTCAATTGCATCTCCCAGCGCTGTATACATGGCATGGGTGAGGGCATTCTTGCGGTCCGGGCGGTTAATGCGAACGGTCAGAATTCGGTTGTTGATCTCGGTAAGAACAAAGTCTGTCACGGTCTCTCCTGGGGTGCTTTCTGAAGTCTTTTTGTCATTTAATTAGGATGATACCTTTTTTGAGGCGTTTGTTAAGAAAAGCTTCGCTTTCTGTCTGGTGCCGCGTTCTTGCGAATTTCTGGTAAACTGTGCCTCCTGATTTTCGACGATACGATCATAACGAGACCAACCTGATGAGGCGCCTATGACCACCGTAATCCGCCAGGATGACCTGATTGAAAGCGTAGCGGACGCGCTGCAATTTATTTCCTACTATCACCCGAAAGATTTTATTCAGGCTGTCCATGAGGCCTATCAGCGGGAAGAGTCGCAAGCGGCCAAGGATGCCATGGCGCAAATCCTGATTAACTCGCGCATGTGCGCAGAGGGCCACCGGCCGCTGTGTCAGGATACCGGGATTGTTACGGTATTCGTGAATGTCGGCATGAACGTTCAGTGGGACTGCGAGATGTCGCTGGACGACGTGATCAATGAAGGTGTACGCCGTGCTTACACCCAGCCCGACAACGTATTACGTGCGTCAATTCTGGCTGATCCGGATGGTAAGCGACAGAACACCGGAGACAACACGCCGGCGATCATCCACTACAAGATTGTTCCGGGCGATACCGTTGAAGTGCACGTGGCTGCCAAAGGTGGCGGTTCTGAAGCCAAGTCCAAATTTGCCATGCTGAATCCATCCGATTCTGTAGTGGATTGGGTACTGAAAATGGTGCCACAGATGGGTGCGGGTTGGTGCCCACCCGGTATGCTGGGCATTGGTATTGGCGGGACGGCCGAAAAGGCTATGGAAATGGCGAAAGAATCGCTGCTGGACCCGATTGATATCCACGATTTGCAGGCGCGCGGTGCATCCAATCGTGCCGAAGAACTGCGCCTTGAGCTGTTCGATAAGGTGAATGATCTGGGTATTGGTGCCCAAGGCCTGGGTGGCCTCACAACCGTTCTGGATGTGAAGGTTAAAGACTATCCAACTCACGCCGCGAACAAACCGGTTGCGATTATTCCGAACTGTGCCGCTACCCGCCATGCGCACTTTACGCTCGACGGCACTGGCCCGTCTCTGCAAACGCCGCCGAGCCTGGACGACTGGCCGGAAATCACCTGGGAAGTGGGTGAGAACGTGCGCCGAGTGAACCTGGATACGGTTACGCCGGAAGATGTAAAAGACTGGCAGCCGGGTGAGACCGTTCTGTTATCCGGAAAGATGCTGACCGGCCGCGACGCAGCGCACAAGAAGATGGTCGATATGATCAATAACGGCGAAGAGCTGCCGGTGGATCTGAAAGGTCGTTTCATTTATTACGTAGGCCCGGTTGATCCGGTGCGTGAAGAAGTGGTTGGACCTGCCGGCCCCACCACTGCAACACGAATGGATAAGTTTACTCACACCATGCTGGCAAAAACCGGCCTCACCGGCATGATCGGGAAAGCCGAGCGCGGTCAGGCGGGCATTGATGCCATTCGCGAATTTGGTGCGGTGTATCTGATGGCGGTGGGCGGCGCTGCGTACCTGGTGTCAAAAGCTATCAAGCACGCCGAGGTGGTGGCCTTCCCGGAACTGGGTATGGAAGCCATTTACGAGTTTGATGTGGAAGACATGCCAGTAACGGTCGCGGTGGATTCCCGTGGTTCTTCTGTGCACCAGACTGGCCCGGCTGAGTGGCACGAGAAAATCATTGCTGCCAAGGCGGTCTGAGATTAAGTAAGTCGGTAAAACGAGGGGCCGGAATTTCAACTCTGGCCCCTCGCTTCAGGTTTCTGCCCTTTCTCCTCTAGCTCGAACAGCTGATATTTATGTGCTTGCCCCAGTTTGGCGGCAGTGCTGCGTATTTTTCATGTTCCGGCTGCTCGTCATACGGCCGCTCCAGAACCTTGATCAGCTCTTTCATGGGCTCGTAATCGCCGTTCTGTGCTTCCAGAATCACCTGCTGCGCCAGATAGTTCCGCAAGATGTATTTGGGGTTTACCCTGCGCATCTCGTATTCACGCTCATCGTGGGCCCGTGTTTCTTGTTCAAGCCGCTGCTCGTAGCGCTCCAGCCAGTTATCTGCCACTTCGCGATCCATAAACAAGTCCCGCACAGGTGCATGGCCGTGCGCGTGGAGGTTTGATAGCGCACGGAAAAAAGCCGTGTAGTCCGTATGGTGTTCCTGCAGCATGCTCAAGGTGTCCATAATCAGGCTGAGGTCGGCTTCGTCTTCCTGCACCAGGCCAAGTTTGTCTCGCATGTTCTGTAAAAAACGTCCGTTGTAGGCAGCCTCATAGCGCTGTAAGCCGTTGCGGATGGTGTCTTCATCCATGATTGGCAGCAGGGCGTTGGCAAGATACTGGCAGTTGGCGAAGCCCACCTGGGGCTGGCGGTTGTAAGCGTAACGGCCACCCTGGTCGGTGTGGTTGCAGATGTAACCGGCATCAAAGTCGTCCAGGAATGCAAAGGGTCCGTAATCGAAGGTGTCGCCGATAATAGACATGTTGTCGCTGTTCATAACGCCATGGCAGAAGCCTACAGCCTGCCAGTCTGCAATCAGGTGAGCGGTGTGTTCCACCACCTCTTCAAACCATCGGGCGTAGCGCTCTTCTTCTGCCAATTTGATGAGATGCGGGAAGTGAAGCGCTATAACATGCTCAAGCAGTGTTTTTACCGCTTCCGGGCCTTCGTGATTTGCAGCAAACTCAAAGTGACCAAAGCGGATATGGCTTTGGGCAACGCGCACCAGTGCTGCAGCTGTTTCAATGGATTCTCTGCGAATCGGATCCCGGGCACTGACCATAAACAGGGCGCGGGTGGTCGGAATGCCCAGCCCGTTCATGGCCTCGCTGCACAGGTATTCGCGAATAGTGGAGCGCAGAACCGCCCGGCCATCCCCGAAGCGGGAGTAGGGTGTCATGCCGGCGCCTTTGAGGTGCCAGTCCCAACGGCGGCCATCGGGGCCTACCGTTTCCCATAAAAGAAGGCCACGGCCATCTCCCAGTTCCGGGTTGTACATGCCAAACTGGTGGCCGGTGTATTTCATGGCGACCGGGTCCATGCCCTCAAGTAACTCCGTGCCTCCACCGATTTTGGCCCAGTCGGCTTCGTTGGTGACATGAAACCCCATTTCCTGCGCCAGTTTGTGGTTGAAGCACACCATTTTTACGTCTTTAAGTGGAGTGGGCTGAACGCGAGTGTAGAAGCTGTCCGGGAGTTCGAGGTAGCGGTGCTCTACACGAAAATCGTTGCTACTCATAAAAACCTATACTCCCATATGGTACGAATTCTGCTGAATGCTTAATTAGCCGATCCATCAAAGACGGGAACCTTAACGTGACCGACAGTGAACTCAAAACAACCATCGACACCCTGATTGAGAAAGAAGGGCTTCCTCAAAATTACGCTACTACCGTAAAACAGACCATCCTGCCTCTGATAGAACAAATTGTCTCGTTAAGGAACGCGAAGAAGAGGACCGTTGTTGTGGGGATTCACGGCGCCCAGGGCACCGGGAAGTCCACTTTGGCATTGTTTCTGAACAGGCTGCTTTGCGATCACTGGCAATACCCCACAGCGAGCTTTTCGCTGGACGATCTTTACCTTACCAGAGCCGAGCGGCGGGCACTTGCTGAGCAGGTACACCCCCTGTTTATGACCCGGGGTGTGCCCGGAACACATGATGTAGAGCTTGGCGAGTGGGTTATTGATCAGCTTCGAACCGCCGGCCCAGGCGATCACACCCGTATTCCTGCGTTCGACAAGTCTCATGACGACCGTGTCCCATCGAGCGGGTGGCCCGTTTTCGACGGCAGGGCAGAGGTTATTCTGGTTGAGGGCTGGTGTCTTGGCGCTCTCCCTGAAGAAGAGAACGCTCTGGCCGACCCCCTCAATGCACTGGAAGCGGAGGAGGATCCCTCGGGCACCTGGCGAAGGTATGTAAATCAGTGCCTTAAAGGCAAGTATCAAGAGTTTTTCAGCGAGCTGGATAGTCTGATTATGTTGAAGGCTCCGTCGATGTCGCGGGTTCTGGAATGGCGCACCCTGCAGGAACATAAACTCGCGGAAAAAGTAAGTAGTGCACTAAATGAGCGCACCTCTGCGAACGCTGCGCAGGATTTGCGCATCATGAGTGATCAGGAGGTGATCCGCTTCATCATGCACTACGAGCGGGTTACCCGGTCCTGCCTAAAGCAACTACCGAGCCGGGCGGATGCGCTGATTGAGGTCTCAGGAGACCATGCCTTGAGCCGCCCTCATTTTCGGACCCAATCATAAAGGGGTTTCCCATGGCCAAACCGCGCCTGCTCATATTTACCGATCTTGATGGAACCCTGCTCAACCATGAAAGCTATCGTTGGCAGCAAGCGAGGCCGGCATTGCAGAGGGTTACAGAGGCAGGCATTCCGCTGATCCTGAATTCCAGCAAAACCGCTGCGGAAGTCCGGATACTCCGTGAGCAATTGGGAAACACCGATCCTTTCATCGTAGAAAACGGTGCAGCTGTCGTTATTCCTGAAAATGCTTTTGGAAATGAAGGCGAGCAAGTTGTGCATTTTGGGGCACCCCGGGATGAAGTGCTGCAAGTGCTGGTGACACAAAGAGCAAGTGGTGCACGTTTTCGGGGCTTTGCGGATATGTCAGATGACGAATTGGCGGAATACTCCGGGCTGGATTCTGCTTCGGCTGCACGGGCCCGGCAGCGCCTGGGAACGGAGCCGCTGTTGTGGGAGGGAAGCGAGGACGAGCGGGTATGTTTTGAAGCTGCCCTGGCGGCTGAAAACCTGCGACTTGTTAAAGGCGGCCGGTTCTATCACGCCATGGGCATTTTTGATAAGGCCGATGGGGCCCGTTTTTTGCTAAATAAATACAGAGAACAATACCGGGAGCGCTATGGCGACCAGCGAGTGATAGCCATTGCTTTGGGGGACAGCCCCAACGATCAGCAAATGCTGGAAGAGGCCGACATTCCGGTCGTCATTCGTGGGGTGAATAGCAACGAGGTGCAATTGCCCTCAGGGAAACACGCTATGCGCTCTCTCAAGCCTGGCCCTGAAGGCTGGAACGAGTGTGTACTCAATCTCCTGTTTGAGTATGGATATTAGTACCGCAAAGGAGAATCGCCATGGGCGACTTTTATCAGAACGGCATCGTTACCACACTGCACAACCTTGTTCGCCGGCCGGTGGAGGATCTGGAAGCCGAGTTGATGACATTTCGCAAGTCCCGGCCTATGTCACTCGTACTGCCGTCACTCTACTCCGAACTGGAAGGGCCGGCGTTAAAGCACATAGTGCATGAACTTACGAAAGTGCCGTATCTGGATGAGATTATTGTTGGCCTGGACCGGGCCGATGAAGAGCAATATCGCCATGCGCTTGAATATTTTTCCGAACTTCCACAAAACTTCAAAGTGCTCTGGAACGATGGCCCGCGTCTCCGCGCTATTGATCTGAAACTTCGAGAGCAGAATCTGGCGCCGACGGAAATGGGCAAGGGCCGCAATGTCTGGTATTGCTTCGGCTATGTGTTGGCCTCCGGCGTCAGTGAATCGGTCGCATTGCATGATTGTGACATCCTTACTTATTCGCGAGACCTGGTGGCGCGCTTAATCTATCCGGTGGCTAACCCCGGTTTTAGTTATATGTTCTGCAAGGGTTACTACGCCCGGGTGGCGGATGGACAGATGAACGGGCGAGTCAGTCGCCTGCTGGTGACGCCTCTGATTCGTGCTTTGAAAAAAGTGTGTGGTCCGAGTGATTTCCTGGATTACCTGGACAGTTACCGCTACCCCCTGGCTGGAGAGTTCTCCTTCCGCACGGATGTGATTAATGATCTTCGCATTCCCAGCGACTGGGGCCTGGAGATCGGTGTGCTCTCGGAAATGAAGCGGAACTATGCCACCAACCGGCTCTGCCAAGTGGACATTGCTGATCTCTACGATCATAAACATCAGGAGCTCTCACCAGAGGATGTCAACCAGGGACTGTCCAAGATGAGTGTGGATATTTCCAAGGCGCTGTTCAGGAAACTGGCAACGAACGGAGAGATATTCTCAAGCGAAAAATTTCGCACCATCAAGGCCACATATTTTCGTATTGCCCTGGATTTTGTGGAGACCTACCAGAATGATGCCATCATCAACGGTCTTGGTTTTGATCGCCATAAGGAAGAGAAGGCCGTTGAACTCTTCGCCCAGAACGTGATGAGTGCGGGTGCATACTTTCTCGAGAACCCCATGGATACGCCCTTTATTCCAAGCTGGAACCGCGTAACCAGTGCAATTCCGGACATCAAGGAGCAACTGCTTGAGGCTGTGAATCTGGACAATGAGGAATATCGGCCGTGAGCCAGGTATTGGAGGCTAAGCTGGTTAGCATGCTTGAGACTGTTTATCCGTCGCTGGACTGCAATTTCATCGCCGGGCAGCTACTGACAGCAATGGGCCTCCATCCGGATCAGGCTCCACCGCCGGCGCATCAGAACCGCTGGACGGAATCGGATGTCGTTCTGATCACCTATGCGGATACGATTCAGCAAGCGGACGAAAAGCCATTGGCGACACTGCATCAGTTTTTGAACCGGTGCCTTTCCGACATTATTTCCGCCGTCCATATCCTGCCTTTCTTTCCTTACAGTTCCGATGACGGCTTCTCGGTGATGGACTACCTTGCGGTTAATGAGTCTCACGGAAACTGGGAAGATGTCGAAGCCATTGCGCGGGATTTCAAACTTATGGCAGATCTGGTGATCAACCATATGTCAGCCCGCAGCCGTTGGTTTGAGAATTTCAAGAAACGGATTGATCCAGGCAAGGACTATTTTTTCGAGGGCAACCCGCGGGACGACCTGAGTGCCGTGGTCAGGCCGCGCACATCACCATTACTTACGCCGGTGCAGACCGACGATGGCGAGCGTTATCTCTGGTGTACCTTCAGTGAAGACCAGGTTGATCTTAACTTCGCCAATCCTCAGGTGTTGATCGAGTTCGCTGCCATTATCCGGTACTACCTTGAGCGTGGCGTGATTATTTTCCGGTTGGATGCTGTTGCATTCCTGTGGAAGGAGCCCGGGACCCCGGGTATCCATCTGCAACAGACCCATGAGCTGATCAAGATTTTGCGCCTGCTTATAGAACACCACAGCTCCGATGCAGTGGTCATTACAGAAACCAACGTGCCCAACCGGGAAAACCTGACCTATTTCGGCAACGCCAACGAAGCCCACGTAATCTACAACTTCTCTCTACCACCACTATTGATCAATACGCTGGTTACTGGCGACTGCAAGCACCTGAAAACCTGGCTTATGAGCATGCCGCCGGCACAAATGGGAACTACCTATCTCAACTTTATTGCCTCCCACGATGGCATTGGCATGCGACCCACGGACGGGCTGCTGTCGGAAGAGGAAAAACAGCGACTGGTCAACACCATGGATTCATTCGGCGGTAAAGTGTCGTTCCGGCGCACGCCAGATGGCCGGGACCAGCCTTATGAAATCAACATCGCTCTTTATGATGCGCTGAAAGGTACGGCAGAGAATGGCGCGGACCATTGGCAACTGCAGAGGTTCATTTGTGCGCACACGGTGATGCTCGCACTGGAAGGCATACCCGCTTTTTACATACACAGCCTGCTGGCTACGGAAAACGATACCGCTCGGATGGAACATACCGGCCGCCTACGCTCTATCAATCGTGGCCAGTGGCAGCTTGCGGATCTGGAAAAGGACTTGGAGAACCCGTTGAGCCACCACAGCAAAGTCTATCAAGAGTTGAAACGCCTGATTGCGATTCGTTGCAAACAGCCAGCTTTCCATCCCAATGCGACCCAGTTCACCTTACACCTGGGGTTAAAGCTATTCGGCTTCTGGCGCCAGAGCATGCGGCGGGACCAGTCTATTTTCTGCATTCATAACATCAGTGACGAAGTGCAGCAGGTGGCATTGAGCGACATCAACCTGATCGGCACGGATCGCTGGCACGATCTTATCGCGGGTACGGCGATCGAGGATCTTTCAGGTGCTATTACCTTGAAGCCTTATCAGAGCGTCTGGTTGTCCAATCGGGAGTAGGGCAGAATGCCCCTATGCCCAAAACGTCCACGCTCCGAAAACCCAGAATCCTCTTGCTCTCTGCCTATGATGCAGGCAGCCATCGTCGCTGGCGAGAGCAGCTGGTGCACAGCCAGCCGGAATTTGAGTGGCATGTGCTTTCTTTGTCTCCGAGGTTCTTCCGCTGGCGGATTCGGGGTAACGCTCTTACCTGGCTGAACGAGCCCCTGCTGAAACAGAGTTGGGATCTGCTGCTCGTGACGTCCATGGTAGATCTGGCGTCAATTCGGGGGTTTCATCCGAATCTGGCCCATACGCCAGCGCTTCTCTATATGCACGAAAACCAGTTTGCCTATCCGGCATCTGATGATCAGCACAACAGCATTGACCCCCAAATGGTAAATCTGTACAGCGCTATTGCGGCCGATAGTGTGCTGTTCAACAGTGACTGGAACCGGCGGAGCTTTCTTGATGGTGTTGATGCACTCTTCCGACGATTACCTGATGGCATCCCGGAGGGAACGCTCGAACTCCTTGCCGCGAAATCCTTTGTTCTGCCGGTTCCTATCGATGACCACGTATTCATCAACAACGAAGGATGCCGGAACCCTGAGGTGGGAGAGTGTTTATGGAGCAATGGTCGTGAGCTCAGACCTTGTTCATCGCGGCTAAGGATTGTGTGGGCGGCCCGCTGGGAATATGACAAGGGCCCTGACCGGCTGCTCGCGATTCTGCAGGAACTCGATCGTAGAGCGGTGAACTATCAAGTGTGCATTCTTGGTGAGAGCTTCCGAAAAGTACCCGAAGCGCTGGTGACAATCCGGGAGCAGTTTTCCCATCGACTGGTTCAGTTTGGATATGCCTCCAGCCGCACTCAATACTACGAGTGGCTGGGGAGTGCGGACGTCATTCTTTCGACCGCGTTGCATGAGTTTCAGGGGCTGGCGGTGCTTGAGGCTGTCGCCGCTGGCTGTGTACCCATTGCACCGGAACGGGAAGTTTATCCGGAGTTGTTTGCACCGGAATACTTGTATCCGGACGGTGGTGACGATATTCCGGCTGAGGCTGCCCACGCAGCGGCACTGATTGAAAACCAGTCTGTGGATAGCCACCATGAGCGATTAACGGTGCCAGACGTGAAACGTTTCAGTCGTGACGCATTGACGCCGGTATACAAGACGCTGCTTTCGAAAGCTATTGCAGGCAGCGCCTGATATCAGACCCGGATACAAAGTGCAGGCGGTAACCGGATTATGAAAACATACTCATTACAACCACCCAGCCACATGGGGTATCCTGACGGGACACTCGATTCATAACTGGACACTCAAAAGTGCCGAGATTCGACACATGATGAAAGCAATCAAGATAACCGGTGATTCCCTGGCATGGGAAGACTGCGCGAGCGTTGAAGAGCTGCCTGCAGATCACGTAGAAATTGATGTTGTCTGGAGTGCCGTTAACCGGGCTGATCTGATGCAGCGAGCCGGAGTTTACCCGCCGCCTCCGGGAGCTTCAGATATTTTGGGTCTGGAGGCAAGTGGTCGAATTGCTGCGGTTGGCACGGCCGTGACAGGCTTCAAGCCGGGCGATGAAGTGTGCGCCTTGCTTACAGGTGGTGGTTACGCGACCAAGGTTGCTGTTCCTGCGGTTCAGGTGCTGCCGATTCCGAAGGGATTCACGCTGAAAAAAGCAGCGGCTATTCCGGAAGTGTTTGCGACGGCCTGGCTGAACCTGTATCAGGAAGCTGATCTGAAGCCTGGTGAAAGGGTGCTCTTGCACGCGGCCGCCAGTGGCCTGGGCACAGCCGTTATTCAGATTGCCACAGCATTTGGTAATCCGGTATTTGCGACAGCCGGCGATGAAGAAAAGCTGGAGGTGTGTCGTAATCTGGGTGCAACGGGCACCTGGAATCGAAAAGACGGCTCTTTTGTGGATGCGGTGAAAAGCTGGGGCGGTGTCGATATGGTGTTGGACCCGGTCGGGGGAAGCTACATCAAAGAGAATCAGAAGGTTCTGAGCGCCGATGGCAGGATTATTCTGATAGGCCTCATGGGTGGTCGGTCTGCAGAAGTTGATCTGGGCCTTATGTTAATGAAACGTCACAGGCTGATAGGCTCTACATTGCGGTCCCGCTCAGTCGCAGACAAGGGGCGTGTCATGCAGGCGTTGTATCGTCACGTCTGGCCGTTGCTGGTTGCAGGGCAGATTGAGCCTATGATCGACAGCACCTGGCCGATTGAACAGGCCGAGGATGCTATGGCTCACGTGGCGGCCAACAGGAATACCGGGAAAGTGCTCCTCAAAATAGGAAAATAGCCTTCCCGGCGTTGCGCGCCGTGTTGCTTTAGTCGGCGATATGAACCAGTTGCTTGCCGAAGTTCTTGCCCTTCAGCATACCCTTGAAGGCCTCAACGGCATTTTCGAGGCCTTCAGCAACCGTTTCACGATATTTGATCTGGCCTGAAGCGATACGGCTTGTAAGGATATCGGTAATCTCCTGGTGCTTGTCCTGCCACTCGGTTACCAGGAAAAAGCGGTGCTCGGGAACCGGGTCGAGGCGCTTGAGAATATCGAATGGCGTCTCTACCTTGTCTGTGCTTTTGGCGTTGTAAGCCGAGACATAACCGCAAATGGGTACCCGTGCCCCTGGGTTCAGCAGCGGAGCAACGGCTCTGGTAACGTCACCACCTACGTTCTCGTAGTAGATGTCGATGCCGTCCGGGCAGGCGGCTTTCAAATCGGCTTCCAGATTGCCTGCTTTGTAATCCACGCAGGCATCAAACCCCAGCTCATCAACCACATAGCTGCATTTTTCCGGACCGCCGGCAACACCCACTACCCGACAACCGTTTGTTTTGGCGGTTTGGCCAACAACCGTTCCCACTGGGCCAGATGCCGCAGAAACCACGACGGTTTCACCGGCTTTGGGCTTGCCCACGTAAGTTAGGCCACAATAGCCGGTGCGACCTGGCATGCCGGCAACGCCAAGATATGTCTGCAGCGGAACGCCTTCTTTCTGGTGGATTTTGTAAACCATCGGCGCGTCTGCCGGGAAGGTTACGTATTCCTGCCAGCCTGAATAACAAGTGACCAGATCACCGACTTTAAGCTTGTCTGACCGGGACTCCACAATCCGCGCCACGCTCTCGCCGGTGATGGGCTCATCAATGGCGATCGGGTCCATGTACCCTTTTGCATCGTTCATGCGCGGGCGCATGTACGGATCCAGCGACAGCCAAAGAATCTGCGCAACGACTTCACCCTCTTTGGGCTCCCGCACCGGGCGCTCTTCCATAACCAGATCACCCTTCTGGATTTCTCCGTTGGGGCGCTGCTTCAGCACAATGGCATGATTTTGATATTGGCTCATGGTGTTTCTCTCTACCTGAAGTTGGATGGTGCTATATGTTAGGTGGTACTACGCTACCTGAAGTGAGGTAATTCGGAGCGGTCTTGCTCCTTGGGTTGCGTAATGAAACCAGATTAGCGTGCAGCAGAATGATGTTGTGGTCAACCTCTCATGTTCTATGCGGCCTCTACACTATGGGGTTACATTACGGGATCTGAAGGTTATAATCGGGCACCGGCTCAGGATGAGCACGAATAAGACACCAATCTTCAGGGATCGAAGATATGCCCCAGGCAAACGGATTGCAGTTTACCGCCCGTGTTGGCGAACTCCCCTCTGATCTATTTTCCGTTATTGGCTTTACGCTGACCGAACGGCTGTCCGAACTGTTTCACGGCTGCCTTGAGCTGGCCAGTACC
>JAGPVT010000162.1 GCA_018066865.1 Marinobacter sp.
TGAAGCGCCAGGGCCTAAGCCTTCGTGCCATTGCCAGTGAGCTGAACCGTTCACCCAGTACCCTGAGCCGGGAATTGCAGCGGCGTACGGTTGAAGGCCGACCCTATGATGCCGAAGCAGCAGGACTCGCAGCGCGTTCAGCACGTTTGCTATGCCGGCCCCGGCGCAAGTTGGTCGAGGGCACAGACCTCCATGAGGTGGTCGTCGACATGCTGCGAAACAAGTGGTCTTCTCAGCAAATCAGCGGCACACTGAAGACCATGTTTCCCCAGTGGCGGCTGATCTTATCCGGCTTCGCCTACACCCTGTTTGAGCGTTTGCGGGTGCACCTGAAAAACACGCCCTTCGAGCGTATGAGTGCAGGCACCCTGCGGTTGAAGCTGATCAAGGTTGGGGCTGTCATCATCCGCAACACCCGTCGAATCCGGGTATTGATGAGTGACCGCTATCCTTACCAGAAAGACCTCTCGGCCCTGGTCCAGCGATTGGTACCCACTTAGATGACCGGGCTCCCCCGGCCCGACACCAATGGGGGATAGGGGGAGTTGTGTCCGAACGCCGGGAATCGGTTAACTTCTGACCAAAAACAACCCGAGTGAGACACCGGAAACCGGGATGCGCTCAGGCAACCGACCGTGATGGGATACTATGAGAAGTTCGGGCTAGGCTGGCAGAGGGGGAAGATAAGCGGGTATTATGCTGGAGAAGCGTCTCCAATAGAAAGCGGAAATCACCTTTCCTTCGGAATTCGGTTTATATAACGAACACATTAGGAAGCCAGATATTACAAAAAATACATCCACTCCAAAATAACCAGCAGGCATTATAGTGGGCGAAATATGAAATGTTAGCACCATTAATACAGCGAGACCTTTTAAAACGTGTATGTCTGCTCTATATTGCAAGCTCATAATTCGTCTTTCTTGTGGAATGAATGTATCTTAGTTCTGGTTCGTGTTTTATATATGAGATTATTATTAATTTATAAAAAAAGCGTCGGTCGCAGCAAACGCTTTTTCCCAAGTATTTTCCATCAAAGGAAGTTGATCGAGAATCTCACGTTCTCTTTTTGCTAACTCAGCTTTGATAGAGTTGATACCAGCACGAATGTTTTCCAATGAATCTAATTTTGTATAATTAGCTCCAAAGGTGAAATACGATCGAATAGTCTTAGTATCGGAAAGGAGCATTGGTTTCTTCGCTGCGAGCGATTCATAAGCCCCACAATTCAATGTGAACTCTTGGTTTGTCAAGATTACGGTAAAATCACAGTTGAAAAGATGATCGATGTAGCTTTGATTACTTACAAAGCCAAGAAGTTTTATATTTGACGGGAGGCCTTTAATTTCTGAGAGATCCAGTGCTCCATCATAATTTCCGGTCACCTTGAGACAAATTTCCGGAAAATCTTTGAAGGCGGTGAACACCTCACGGTAGGGTTCGTCATCGGCAAAAGTGCAGATGAAGAAGGCTGTAAGTTTGGAATTACGAGATCTAATGCCCAGCTCACTTGGGGGCGTTAGATTCGGGATTTTGTCCGGAAGTACGGACGTTTTTTTAGTGTGGTTTCTGATAAGCAATTTCAGGTATTTATTGGTTACGATGGTGTGGTCGGCATTTGATAAACTATAATTGCTCAAGCACTTGAAAAGAATCCATTTTAATTTATAAGAATTTCGATGGTTTAGTTTAAAATTTGTATGGCGATCGATAATTGCTGTAAATTTGCAAGGTTTTTTTAGAAAACAAACCAAAGCCGCTAAGACGATAGAGGGATTTTGGGTGAAGACGTATTTTGGCTTTGCTCGAAAAATTATCTGCACGGTTTTAACAATTAATTCAGGGTAGCGAAATAGCCCGTTTCGTTTATTTTTCACGATAAAGAGTTTCGCATTGAATTCCTGACTCAGCGTTATGGTTCGCCTCTGCCGCTCCCATGAGATCCATATACGATTATTATATTGTGTAGAATTTTCTAACGTCATACTTTCCTGTTCATCGGGCATTGGAGATCATCCTTTTTAACTGTTTTTTTTGGTCCTGATTACCGACCTGAATTTCCCATTATTGCCTCGGACAATTGAGTCCTCATAACGAATTTCGATTTGAAACCCTTCTTCGGTTCTTTCTCGAAGATTCCTCTTGAGTCGATCTTCGCTTATTGCCTCAATGCCGTTTTTCACGATCACAATTGTGGCTTTCCCGGGGAAATTTTGTCGGACCTGAGCCTCTTTGATCCCTGCAACGCCTTTAAAAATGTGGTCTATTCGCCCAATTAGGCGCCCATCGCTTGTTTCGATGTAGTCATCGATCCTCCCGTTGATTGACTTTAGCGCTGGTGTACCAATAGTTGTCCCGGAAGCATTCATTAACGTTGCTGTATCGCCAAGATCGTACCGAAGTAATGGCATTTGTTTGTTAGTCAGCGTGGTGGCCAATAATCTGCCTGTATCATCTGAGTCTGGACTTATTTCAACTTCTGTAATTCCAATTATAGGGTTTGGTTGATAGAGCCCTGTCTTGTCCTGCCCGGCAAACATTACATATTCGGCAGTTCCATAGTAGTCGTAAATTGGGCACCCAAACACAGATTCAATTCTTTCCCGTTGCCATAGGAGGAGTGTCTCGGAGTTCGTAATAACCGATCTTGGTTGAAAACCCGGTTTGGAATTGGACTTTAGGTAATGAGAGGCGAGTTCGCAAATCGCAGAC
This sequence comes from Marinobacter sp., assembly GCA_018066865.1. Lineage (GTDB taxonomy): Bacteria > Pseudomonadota > Gammaproteobacteria > Pseudomonadales > Oleiphilaceae > Marinobacter. Next base: position 2,713 of record JAGPVT010000162.1, read on the forward strand.
GGGTAGCCGATCAGCTCGGCCGGCTGGAACCGGTCGAGCTCTGCCCGATACCAAGGGAACGTCCGGCTATTCAGATGGTAACTGGAAAACAGCTTCTGGTTCTCGGCCCGGTTCATTCTGGCAAAAGGGGGAGTCATGTTGCTCGCGGGCTGAACCATACGTCCCGCAAAGGTTGCCCTCTTGGCACCAAATGGGACCCCGTGGTATTCCTCATGCGCCACAAGGAGCGCCATGGCAAGTTTATATGTCTCTTCGTTGACCATCAGTGCAAGCGGCGTGCCTGTGCTACCGCTGGTGTGCTGGAGCATGAAAGGCTTTGCACCGGGCTGCTTGAACAGTGGGGAATGTTCTCTGAGGGTCTGCTTTCCGAGGACTGGTAACCGCGTAATGTGTTCAGTAGTGGTAATGTCATTTTCATGCAACCCGTACTCGGCAAACTGCTGCTGATAGTAGGGAATGTTCGAACGGCAGTGCTTCACCATTTGATGCAGGCGCTCACTCTGATGAGCTTCGATCTCTGCTGGGCTCCAGGACCTGCAACGGCGAACCTGTTCTAAAAGCTCGTGATAAAGGGGGCCTGAGTAGCGCTTGTGGTAGAGCCTGTATCCATAAGCGGACACTAACAAATCCTGCAGAAATGTCGGTGATCGGGAGTAAATTGCTTGTGAGATTGTCCCCATTACTCCAACCCCTTTGTGGATTCAGGAGAAGACGGTGAGTTCGGCTTGAACCGATTATTGATACACTTTGCCGGATTGCCCACCAGAATGTCCCCTCTGGCCGAGGGTTTTGTCAGGACGCTTCCTGCTGCAAGGATACTGTGGTCTTCCAGATCTGCCATCACCAATGACGTATTGCCCAGCCAGCAGTCAGCACCTACGCGGATTTTCTCATAGGCACCGCCTTGGTCTTGGATAGGTTTTTGAATGTCTTTGAAGTCATGCTGACGACTTCCACTTAAAATATGGACGCCGCTGCCGATCAGAGTGTTTTCTCCAATAGAACACATTCCGATATTACACTGGGGACCGATATACACCCCCATTGCGATACTGGTGTCACGGTGGGACAGAATGGTCAGAAAACCCACTGAAATTTCGTCAGATGTAGCCGGACAGGCTAGCCGGTAGAACGCCGCTCGAATGTAGACTCCGAATTTACCAGGCATCAGGCTTAATCCCTGTGAGAATGACGTGAATACCCCGTCAGCATTGCCCAACTGACTGAACAGCAGATACAGCAAATACAGCGGTAATGTGAGCGCCAAAAATGCCAGTTTTACGAGACGTTTGAAAGCTTGCATGTTAAGTCCGATTCAGGCGGGCATGAATCCAGGCCCGCTCCTTGGCAGGCCGGAATGCGAGTATTCCACGGACCATACGGCCAACTATCCTGGCTGCAAGCTCACCCCAGGTAAGGCTGGGTGGATGGCCGTAATTCACTGGCGCCGGGTCGTCGGTATGTTGCGCCAAGCTTTGGCATGAGCTGACATGCTGTGGCCCATAGTTCTGCATCAATATGATCATAATTCGGGCGTAGTGCTTTTGCTTACCTTGGAGCAGAACTTCGCAGAGTTCTGCGAGCCACTGACTTCCTTTGTTCTTGTAGTCTTTCGCGTGCGTCGGGTCCAGTTCTGCTGCCTGAAACATCAGCATGGCTTTGCGTATATCCTGCGCAACCCAAGTGTCGTTGGGGAACTCGAGCTGCCCAGGATCGGACAGGAAAGGGCGCTCGTTCTTCAGCATCCAATCGGCGTAATGCATGAATGCAGCCCTGGCGTAGCGGTAATGGGCATCGGTTTCTCTTGTTTCCTTCTTGAGATATAAGTAGCGGGCAATACCGGTCATTAATATCAGATACGACCAGCCAGTTTCGACCTCCAGTAAATTTCGTTTTTCTATATTATCTGCCGGATGGATGGTTCTGCGAATGACATCCTCCGAATGCTTCAGCCAGTCCTCACCGGGTTCCAGTAACGATGCGTCCAGCAGGGCATTGAGGTAATTTCCGGTACCTCTGGTAAACGGATAACGGTGTGGGGATGGACGCTCGCCTTTCAGCAACGCTATCAGCTTCGGCAGATCGTGTTTTTTTACAGCCAGTAATTGCTCCAGAAGACCGCCTTGGCCCTCATAGGAGGTTCGTATCCAGTTGGCGAGTTCCAGAATCGCAATCCGCGAGGCCGGTGCACCTGTCATGTAATAATGGTACAGCAAACCGGTAGTATAGCAGTGTTCGGACGCTGGCCCCCCGCCTGTCTGGCCGGGTGTTGAACTGGTGTCGTTGTGACGGGTGAACGTCCGATGTGTGGCGGTGTGAGCATCCAGATAATGGTCGGTATGCCAGAACAGGCCATTATTGTATTCAGACCGGTCTTCTTCGGTATGGTAGATGTCGATGTCTGTGACGTGGCGAGCCAAATCGTCCATTAGTTGAAACCAGCGCTTATCACCTGTCAGGGCGTACTGTCTTGCAAAGCCATATATCGGATCATATTGGTTGTTGTAGTGGGAGATGAAGGGTGCCTCGCCTTCGCTCTGGTAGAGAGTTTCATGATCCGCGAAAATATCGCCAAAGTTACGCCAGCCAAATTCGTCAATAACTTCTCTTTTGGCAAAGAAGTTAGATTTTCCGTCCACGCCCTCGGCTATGAGTTTTTCGAGAGCACCAGGTTGGACGTTAGCCTTGAACCATGGAAAAGCATCGGCTTGCTCGTAGCACTCTGGGGCAAGCACTGGCACCAGCGGTGTGTAAGCCGTTGCAGGGATGCTGTTGTTGGCGTCATGGGCCATTAAGCAGCGCAGAGTTTTCTGTTCACCCCCCTGTAGTTCATAAGCATTCTTTGAATCTTTCGGGAACAGGCCAATCGTTACCTTGTTTTCTTCTTTACGCAGGCTGGTTGGGAAGTTCTGCCAGAAGCCGGGTATTGCCAGGCTGAGCTGTCCGTAATCGTGCTCAATATTCACCAGCGGATTAGCGCGCTTACCTTCGTGTTGCAGCTCGCTCGCGTTAGTGAGCCTGTAACCACAGAATTGGGTGCTGATTTCACCGTTGGAGTTTATGTGGTTCCGACTTTGCCAATTTTCGCCGCCACTTGAGTCCTGATAAAGATTGAAATCAGAAAGATGAAACACACTTGCGTTTTCGTCTGCGGCCTGCGGTGTGACCTTGGTATTGTCGTTGGCTGGCAGTGTTGTTTCTATCGCAAGTTCCCGAAAGTAAACGGAGCCTGGGTCACCTAGATCCCACAAGCCGCCGGGATGACGGGCACGTTTGGGGTTATGGGTTATCAGCTCCACTTGTATTAGCCCGGTTCCCACAAAAATACGCAGCTCACATTGAAAACGCGCAAGCGGCTCGTTGTTTAGCTTTAACCATTCGCCTTTTAAAACCACGGCGACGAAAACGGGGCCTTTTTGAGTAATTTCCCAATCGGCTTCCGCTTTAGCTGAGCAGGGCGCGCTTGTTTCATCGCTCAGCGTTACCGTAGATGGAACGCCAGCGTCGTTATGATTAAATGCTTGCCAAGCTAGGCTACGGGCCTGCAGAACAACTCTGCCCGTTGAGGTGGGTATTACGAGCCTTTCTGGCGACTGCTTAATTACGGGCTCAGAAGTATAGGGGGAGTGTACTTGTTGTTGTGCCAGTGCCAGGTCTTTCTTGCTGTTTGGATTCAGGTTGATCAAAAAGCTTGCGTGGACCCAACGGATGCTGCCGTCTGGCCAGTGTGTGAGGGGTTCAAGCTGCAGGCTTAGAGGCGTCTGGTCATCCATCAGTACGAGATTATCGACAGTATGAACGGTGCCTTTTGTTAGTGGTATACCAAGGCTAACGGGTTCATTAATGCGAGCTATACCGCTTACGTTCTCTAGCTGAATGGCTATTTTTTCCATAATTTTACCTACGGCCTGACTTCCTGTGTGGTGCATAGGATAATCTGCCGGCTTGGTAACTTAAAGCCGCAATTTGGCGGCGTTATAACCCCAGGGTTTTTAATCTGTTAACAGCAGTCAAAAGGCCGACGCGCTAAAGATGATTGCCCAATGGCTTAGGGTGGTGAAAGTTCAGAGGACAACTACACTGAACCGTAGCAAGCGCCGCTTGTTGTTACTCTATAAACCCCCGAGGATCAGCGGCGAAGGAAAATAAACGTCACGGGCACCGATGATGGCTAGATGCACTCAAAACAAATCTTTCCGACAAGCGATACGTAATCTGGCTGCAACAATAGGTTTGTTGGCTGCTGGGCAAGGAACACTTACAGCTGGTGAGTTGATTTTCGACGCAGACTTTGGAAACCAGGCGGACTGGCGAAATACTGAGCGTGGTCAATCTCTCGAGTATCCAGGCAAGTCAGCCAGAGCCAGAGCTGAAGAAAATCTACCGGGTAATTTTGACTCCTATTTCACAACCGAAAAGTGGTACCCAAAGGGCCCGTATAGGGCTGCATCCACTACCGGCCCGCATCCCGTAGGTCAAATTTCGGGGGTTCAGTCCCGTAGGCTGGGGGGTAAATCCCTTCTGGTTTACGACGAGTCCTACGGTAGCAATGGCGCGTGGGGGTCAGAAGCCCAGTTAGGCAAGGATTTACAAAAAAACCACCAAGAGTTGTGGGTTGAGTTTTACATCAAATTCCAACGGGATTATGTATTACATGATGTGCGAAAAGGCTCCGGGCAGTCCATTATGAAAGTGTTCAGGGCTCGTCATGTTCCTGAGAATTATAAAGGAAAAACCCGATACGATTTTTTTGGTGTCGGCGGTAGAGCCAAATCGCCAGTGTATATGCTGGATTTCAAATCCTGGACCGTTGCAAAGAATAATTTTTCGGTAGCTCGCCTGACACCGTTTGTCCGCGGATATACCCCGCAAGAATTAATTGGCAGTGATGAGCATTATTTTTTAAAGGAATATGAAAAAGAAACTTCAATCAAGCAAGGTGGAAGAAACAGCTTCTCCTTTGCAGAAGTGTTCCAAACTGGCGAATGGGTGAAGATTAACATTTTAATTAAAATGGATTCTGCACCAGGGGCGGCAGATGGTGTTGAGGAAGTTTGGATAAATGACATTCTCGAAAAAGCCCGCTATGACATTCCTTTTCGCAGAGCTGGAGAGGGAGAGGGCGTTGGTTTTAACTGGTTTAGCATCGGTGGGAATTCTCACAACGTGCCTTTTCCTGAAGAGAATCGGTATGAACAATGGTTCGCCATTACAGATCTCAAAATATACGACGGCAAGCCGGATATCGGTAAATAGTCAAAAGTGGAATGATTATGAAGTATAATGTCAATATTAATTCATAAACATGGCGTCAGTCGCCGCAAACATTTCTTCCCAGGCAAATTCCATTAAAGGGAGTTGATCGGTGATCTCATTCTCCCTTAATGCCAGTTCTGATTTTATAGATCGAACGCCAGCGCGTACTCCTTCAAGCGAGTCTGATTTTATGTAATTTGCGCCGAAGGTAAAATACGATCGAATAGTCTTCGTATCAGAAAGTAGCATCGGTTTTCTTGCTGCAAGAGATTCATACGCACCACAATTCAATGTGAACTCCTGATTTGTTAGTATTATTGTGAAATCACAATTAAACAAATGGTCTATGTAACATCGATTGCTTACAAAGCCCAAAAGTTTTACATTCGAAGGAAGGTTTTCAATTTCTGAATGATCCAGTGCACCATCATAATTTCCTGTGACCTCAAGGCATATTTCTGGAAAATCCCTGAAGGCGGCGAACAACTCTCGGTAGGGCTCATCATCAGCAAACGTGCAAATGAAGAAAGCTGTAAGTTTCGATTTAAAAGGTCTAATTCCCAAATCGCTGGAAGGCTCTAGAATGGGTATTTTGTCTGGAAGCACAGATGAGCTTCTGGAACGATTCCTGATAAGCAGCTTCAGGTATTTATTGGTTACGATGGTGTGGTCAGCTTTTGACAAGCTGTAATTACTTAAACATCTGAAAATAAGCAATTTAAATTTATTGGAGTTACGTTGGTTTAGCTTAAAGTTCGTGTGCCCTGTGCCGATCAATAATTACTGTAAACTCGCATGATTTTTTAGAAAACAAACCAAAGCTGCAAGAACTATAGAAGGATTTTGGGCGAAGGCGTATTTCGGTTTTTCTTGTAAAATTATTTTAACCGTTTTAATTATCAGTTGAGGGTAGCGAAAAAACCCATCTTTTTCATTTTTTACAATAAAAATCTTTGCATTGAATTCGTGACTCAGCGTGATGGTTCGCCGTTGTCGTTCTCATGAGATCCATATGCGATCATTATATTGAGTGGGATTTTCCAAAATTATATCCCCCTGGGATTTCGGCATTGGCAGTTGTCATTTCCAATCGATTTAGTTTGGTATTTTCAGGCATTTATGTAAACTTATCGTTTATGGATAAATAATAATCTATGGTTTTTACTTTACAGATCATGTCCGTAGTGGGTCCAGCCTCGATACCTCTTTTTTTATTTGAAGCGATCGTTTTTAGCATTCGCTCTTTAGACCAGATGTCGGATCTTAGCGAATGTATGGTGGTTTCGAAAAAGTCCCCTGAATAAAGATGCTCGTAGTTAAACCATCCTAAATTAGGGCGATTTTTTTTCAACTTGAAAAAAATATTTTCAAAAATTATTCGTAAAATTCGTGACAACTCTTGAATAAAAATTGGCCGCTTAGCTTTCGCCAACGTAGCAGCCATGGGGAACTCTAATAAATCCGAGTTAAGTTCAGCAATGACGGCTTTTGTTAATCGATTTTGAACCCGTTGTTTAAAGGGGATATTGTAGACCAGTTTAAGAAGTTCCGGGTGGCTCAGAGGGGAATAATATCCTTGAAACGATTTTGCCATGCCTGGCTGTTTCATCATGTATTGGCGGCTGGCGTGATCATAGTTAAACTTCTCAATTGCAAAAGAAAAATCGTCAGTCTCTTTTAAGTAGTTATCCAGAGTTTCATGGATACGTTGGGTTGTGCTGGTTGCGATCTCGCCAAATATTTTATTGCCTTTGTCACTGGTGAACCAGAAGTTTTTTGGTGTGGTTAAATGTTTTTTGAGGTCGTTTATGATCTTTTCTTTTGAAGCTATTCTGGGATTTATCAGGTGTAAAGAATTAAAGGTTTTCTGAAGCCGGGTTCCTACGCTTGAAAAGCCATTGTGCCCTCCTAGCCGGGCACCTATTACGCCGCTGGCGATGGGCAGGGAAAATTTCTCTGATATCAATCTGCTGGATAAATGCCAGATTGGCCATAGGCAGTGGCCGTGAAGCTCCAGCATTTCATCGAGCAAGTCCGTGTCTATCACCATTCCTTTCACATCTTTAAAATAATGGTCCGTTCGCAGAGTGCCGGAGACTTTTTTTGCGATTGTGCATTCGCGACTGGATATATCGCCATGGGTATAGGCAACAGTGATGGGGGATTTTCGTGGGGCGAGCAGCGTACGGGAATCCCATCCTGCCGACATCATTAAAGCCATCGGGCGATAGGTCAGCATGGTGTCACTAAGAAGCTTTGCAAACGTTCTGCCATTGCTGGCTAGCGTTTCGGAGTTTGCTACCCGTGACGTGACATCAGAAACCTCCTTACTTATCTCCAACAACTGGGTGTCTATCTCTAATTTTTGGTTAGGCAGAGTTTGCTGAATATTTTCGAAAAAGGTGCTTGCTCCTAACGTATAGCCAAATGTCAGGTAGCAGTGAATCCCTTCCCAGTCGGGAAGGTCGCCTTGTTCTATCAGGTTGTCCAGCCGATTTGACAACAAAATGGTGGTATTAACATTCCGATAGTAAACAGGTTCTGCGCCCGCCAAATCTGACCTTACGATTAGCCTATTACTTTCAACAGAGTAGGTTATCGACGTTCCGTTTACGGGAGTTTCGAAATCGATACTCTCGCTGTCCTTCCTTTCACCGAAGAAGAGCTCGAAATTACCGGATTGATGGACGTGGTGGCGGACATAGAAAGGATTAACATCCATTACCTGAAGGGAAGCCTGGGAGCCGGGATTCCTTTCTTTTGTAGGCCTAGTGTCGTCGGTTCCAATGATCACCAAAAAAGAATTCGGCTTCAACATGTGTCACTCTCTCTATCCTTTGAGATGAACTCAAGGCCTGCGTTCTTGCCCCAAATAGCCTCGGCTTTCTCGAAGGGCCGAGTCAAGACTTAGCCTGTAGCGGCTATTAATGTGTGGATGACCTCTGTCAACGTGCAACTCACAGGGCGGTCCGCCAGCCCGGTAACATAAAGCTACAATTTGTAGGATAGCCTGCAAATCCGGTAACACAAAGATACATTTCTGGATGTGTGAAAAGTTAAGGCGCTATCATCTGCCACGAGCCTGGTTTACCAGGTAGCGAAGCTGCCCCCATTCTTCTGTTCTCTTAAGTAGGAACAAACCGATAATTCCAGTGCTGACTGCAGCAGTTGTAACGTGCAGGGTACCAAGTAGTAAAAATTGCACAAGATAATGACTGCCTGAAAGGTCCAATGACTGAATCATGACAACTGCCAGCGACGTTCCTGCGAGAGTTGGAATGCACAGGAATAGGAGCTTGATTAGCGAGAACGCGGTCTGCTGCTCCAGAATAAGTAGCAGCGCAATGGTCGTTGCAACCGCCAACCAGCCGCGAACCCAGGCCATAATCTCCAGACCGCCTGTGGCGGTTAGCCAAAGTATGGCAATGATCGTTGCGGTTGAAACGACATCGAACCAGAAAAGCAGCTTGACCTTTCCTTGCGCGATAATAGCATCACTCACCAGGGCAAAAAGGCAGAAGGTGAAGAAAAATAGCCCGAATGGCTCCAGTAAGGGGGAAAACTCGGACCAGCCCGGGCCAAGCAGCACACGGATAATGAGCTCCGGATACAGCATGATGAAGGCGGTTATGGGTGTGAGCACGGTTATCATCAGCGCCAAGCTTAAACGTATACGGTAAGCGAGGGCTTGGCGATCCACTTTACTTTCGGAAATGGCAGCCAGTAAAGGCTGACTCATGGGAATTATGGCTGACAGCGCTGGCAACAGGCTGACTTCCCGTACCAGGTTATAACCACCTAATTGAGCAGTTCCAAACAGGCGGGAAACCATAAGGTTGTCGATTTGCGAGCGGGTAAATCCGACTATTCGCCGTAACAGGAGCCATTGGGAAAATTGCCACTGTTGGCGGAAGTGGACGAGAGTCCAGTGGGGGCGGAAGTTATGGACGCGGTAAGATCCTATGGTGAATACCAATCCAGAGACCAAAGTGCCCGAGATGATTGCCCAGTGGCTGGGGCTTGCGAAAGCCCAGGCGACAACAACGATGAACGAGAGTCCTTTTTGCCAAAGTGACAGCCAGAATATTGGGCGGTAATTTATCTCTCGTGCTAACAGCATCATGCCTGGGCTTTTCAGCGCCCGGAGTGGCAGCGTGATTGCTGCGACGGCTAATGCCGTCGTGAGCTCTGGCGTTTCAAAAAAGTCAGCCAGGAAGGGCGCAAGAAACAGAATCAAAACGAACATCGTGGACTTGATAACGATGTTCATGGTCCAGGCGGTGTTGAGGTCTGCTTCGGTTACTTCAGTTTTCTGAATGATGTACTGCTGGTTTCCGATTTCCACCAATAGTTCAAAGAACTGCAGAGCGATGACCACGAGAGCGACCACGCCGAAATGCTCAGGTAGCAGCAGACGGGCCAGGATCAGGGTGCTGGTAATGCCGAGGCCACGCTGCACGAGTTGCATGCCAAGTAGCAAACCAGCGCTCTTGAGAACTTTTAAGCTCGTCGTCATGCCCCGGCTGATCTATTAGACTTTGATGTAAACGTAATGCACGCCACTAAAAACTCCAAACCATAGGAATAAGCGTTACGCTCACAGCACCGGCAATCAAGCTCAACGGCACACCGATTTTCACATAATCTGAGAACTTATACCGCCCCGGCCCATAAACCATGAGATTGGTCTGGTAACCAAGCGGGGTTATAAAAGATGCGGATGCAGCGAACATGACCGCAACCGCAAATGGCAACACGCTTACGTCAAGCTTCTGTGCCAGAGCAAGCGCGATAGGAAACATCAGCACAGCGGCCGCATTATTGGTAATCAACTCGGTAAACATCACTGTCAATAAATACACCAGGACCAACACTTGCCACGGGGATAAATTCCCGATTCCTAATAACCCACCAACAATCCAATCCGCTGCCCCGGTCACCGTCATGGCATTGCCTAATGCAAAGGATGCCGCTATAACGACCAACACCGGTAAGTCCACACTACGCCGGGCACGGCTCGCTGTCAGACAGCCGGAAACAATCATGCCGCCCGCTGCCAGAAACGCAGCCTCCATAATGGGCAATAAACCACTGGCGCTGGCCAACACCATCAACGCCAGAATACCCAAAGCAGTTGAAGCTTTGCGAAAGTCCGGCGGTGTTGAATCATTCAGCGCACTAACCAACAAGAAGTCGCGCCGAAAGCGATACTGTTCTACGAATTGTTGACTGGTTTCAAGTAGCAAAGTATCCCCCATACGAAAGGTGATATCACCAAGCTTACCGGGCACCCGCTGCCCCTCGCGGGCAAGGGAAAGAATCACAGCATTAAAACGGGTACGGAATCGGCTGTCGCGGATAGTCTTTTCCAGCGCGGGAAACTCCGGCCCCAGAACAACCTCCACGAGACAGCGCTGGTGATTCGCAACATCCAGTTTATGCACATTGCCATTGGCGGGCCTCAGGCCCTGGATGCGCCGCAACTCACTTGCGCACTCTGGAGCACCAATAAAATACAGTCGGTCGCCGGCTTGCAACACTCGGTCGGGCTCAACTGCGGTAATAAGCCTGCCATCACGCTCGATTTCAGCCAGATAACCATAGCTCAGCGCCCTTAGCCCGGCTTCTGCAATGGTTTTTCCGACCAAGGGCCCAGGGCTAACAACCTCAACCTCAACACCGTATTCCCGAACCTGATCCAACTCCTCTCTTATACCACCGCGATCTGGCAACAGCTTTGAGCCAAACATGACAAGGAAGGCTCCACCGATCAGTAGCAGCGGCACGCCAACCCAGGCTAACTCGAACAACCCCAGATGGATATCAAGCTCGGACTGCAAAAGCCCGTCGATAACCAGGTTTGTGCTGGTGCCAATCAATGTACATGTTCCGCCCAGTATGGCCGCGTAACTGAGAGGCAAAAGCAGTTTCGATGGAGGTATTCCAAGCCTTTGGGCCCAGTTCTGAATAGCGGGGATGAACATGGCGACAACGGCAGTATTGTTCATAAACGCACTAAGAATACCTGTTGGTGCAATCATCCGTAACTGCGCGCCTCTAGCTGTTTGGGGATCGCCCAGCAAACGCCGTGCAATCCACTGCACCGCACCGGTCTCCTTCAAGCCAGCTGCAACCACATACAAGGTGGCAACCGTTATAACGCCTGGGTTGGCAAAACCAGCCAGGGCTTCTGGCGGAGTAAGGACACCCGTAATCAGCAGGAGAGCCAGCGCTGCCATCAGCACCAAGTCTGCCGAAAAGCGTGTCAGCATCAGGGTGGACAACACCGAGAACAGCGTTGCCAGAGTGAGAATGCCTTGCCATTCCATATAGTGCGGAGTCTCTTGTGTCGGAGCGTGGAGCGGTGATTAACCTACGATCAACTTCCGCTCGAGAAGATAATTGATCAACGATTCCACGCAATCGTCCACCGAAGAGTTGGATGTATCCAGGCTGATTTCCGGGTGGGCTGGTGTTTCATACGGCGAATCAATGCCGGTAAAATGACTAATCTCACCAGCACGCGCTTTCTTATAGAGCCCTTTAGGATCACGCTCTTCGCAAGTCGCCAGAGGTGTATCCATGTACACCTCAATAAACTCACCCGCCGGGAAAAGCTTACGCACCAGACGCCGATCACTGTTGAATGGTGAAATGAACGCACTCAATACAATCAACCCTGCATCAGCAAAGAGCTTGCTTACCTCACCAATGCGGCGGATGTTTTCCACCCGATCCTTATCGGAGAAGCCCAGGTCGCTGCACAAACCATGGCGAACGTTATCACCATCCAGCAGGAACGTATGATAACCACGCTTATGCAAGGCCACATCCAGGGCATTGGCGATGGTGGATTTTCCGGAGCCACTCAGGCCCGTAAACCACAGCAGGCAAGGCTTCTGGTTCTTGTTCTCAGCGCGCTGGGAACGGACAACTTTGTGATCGTGCCAAACAATATCGTCTGCCAAAACAGAATCCCTCTGGAATCAAACAGATTTACAGGCCCACTCGGGGTAGTTTTCGCGGATAAACCGGTTGAGGTTACGCTCTGCCTCAGTGTACTGCCGCTTCGGCAAGTCGCCCGAGCCACCCAGCGCACGCTCCACCATACCCGCTGCCACCGTTACGTTGGTAAGCCGGTCAATCAAGATGAAGGCTCCGGTGCCAGGTTGGCTCTGGTAGTTCTCCATCACCACCGGCTCAGTCAACTGCAGATCACACAAGCCGATTGCGTTCAGCTCCAGCCCGCCGGCAATCTTCTTGTTGCGTTCTAGCGTGTTTATGTCGACCTCTTCCAGCACCTCATTAACAAAGCAATTGGTCACCTTTGTGCCTATTTTAATACCGTATTCACGACCGGGCACTAGCGCTTTCTCATTCATCCACACCAAGTGGGCGGCGAAGCGCTCGCCCATGGCAGGTTCCTGACCGGCATGAACCAGCAGATCCCCCCGGGAGATATCAACTTCATCTTCCAGGGTGATGGTTACTGCATCGCCCGGCCATGCGAGCTCAATCTCGCCTTCATAAGTATGAATGCCCTTTACCCGGGAACTCATGCCCGAGGGCAATACGGCTAAGGTGTCACCCTTGTGTACCACGCCACTGGCCACGGTGCCGCAGTAGCCACGGAAGTCGAGATTGGGGCGGTTCACATACTGCACGGGGAAACGGAAGTCCGTTACGTTCTGGTCTTCACGCAGTTCTACCTGCTCCAGAATGTTCATCAGAGTCTCGCCGTGGTACCAGGTCATGCTTTCGCTCCGATTAACCACGTTATCGCCGTTCAGGGCAGAGATGGGCACGTAGTAAACGTCCTTCAGGCCCAGTTGTACCGCGAGTTCCTGGTACTCTGCGCGGATTTTGTTGAACACCTCTTCGGAGTAATCCACCAGATCCATCTTGTTGATGGCGACAACGATGTGTTTCAGGCCCAGCAAACTGACAATGAAGCTGTGCCGACGGGACTGTGTAAGAACACCCTTACGGGCATCAATCATCACCACGGCGAGATTACACGTGGAGGCGCCGGTCGCCATGTTGCGGGTGTACTGCTCGTGCCCCGGGCAGTCGGCAATAATGAACTTGCGTTTGTCGGTCGAAAAATAACGATAAGCCACATCGATGGTAATACCTTGCTCACGTTCTGAGGCAAGGCCATCGACCAGCAACGCCAAATCCAGCGCTTCACCGGCGTTGCCCTGACGTTCGTTATCCATGTGAAGTGACGCAAGGTGATCTTCAAAAATCAGCTTGGAGTCGAACAACAGACGGCCTATAAGCGTTGACTTGCCATCATCTACACTGCCGCAGGTCAAAAAGCGCAGCAGGTCTTTGTTCTCGTGCTGATCCAGGTACGCGAGGATATCGGATTCAATCAATTCGGATACGTGTGACATAACAATTCCTTAGAAGTATCCTTCGCGTTTTTTCTGCTCCATGGAAGCCGAAGAGTCGTGGTCAATGACACGGCCCTGACGTTCCGATGTTTTGGTCAGAAGCATTTCCTGAATAATCTCCGGCAGGGTGGCCGCCTCAGATTCTACGGCGCCCGTCAGCGGGTAGCAGCCCAGCGTACGGAAGCGGACCATCTTCATTTTGGGGGTTTCACCAGGCTCAAGCGGCATTCTCTCATCGTCCACCATAATCAGAGTGCCTTCCCGCTCCACCACCGGGCGTTCAGCAGCCAGGTACAAAGGTACAATATCGATATTTTCCAGATAGATGTATTGCCAGATATCCAGCTCAGTCCAGTTGGACAAGGGAAATACCCGGATGCTCTCTCCTTTGTTCACCTTACCGTTATATAGGTTCCAAAGTTCGGGGCGCTGGTTTTTGGGATCCCACCGATGGAACTTATCCCGGAATGAATAAACCCGCTCCTTGGCACGGGACTTCTCTTCATCACGGCGAGCACCTCCGAAAGCGGCATCAAAGCCGTACTTCTCCAGCGCCTGCTTGAGCGCCTGAGTCTTCATCACATCCGTATGCTTGGCGCTGCCATGAGTAAATGGCCCGACACCCTGCGCTACGCCTTCCTGGTTGGTGTGCACAATCAGCTTCAAGCCCAGTCGCTTCGTTAGTTCGTCCCGGAACTTGATCATCTCGCGGAACTTCCACGTCGTATCTATGTGCATCAGCGGAAACGGTGGTTTACCCGGAGCGAAGGCCTTTATGGCTAAATGCAACATAACGGCAGAGTCTTTACCGATGGAGTAAAGCATTACCGGGTTATCAAACTCAGCCGCTACTTCTCGGATGATATGGATAGACTCCGCCTCAAGCTGTTTGAGGTGGGTTTTCTTCGGAGGGGTTAAGGTCATAGTGTCTGCCCTTGGAACCGTGTTCAGAGTGTACATGCCCTCTCCCCTGGCGGGAGAGGGCTTAATTCCAGAAGTTCGCCATTACACCTAAAAATGTTTCCAACTGATCTGCCGGTAATTCATTGATCCCGGCCGCCGCCTTTCGCCCGCCCCCCGTTGGAAACCGGCGAGCCAGCTCATCGGCACCGGTGCGGTTATTCAAAGGGGCGCGAATACTCACCAGATAGCTGCCATCGGCGTTCTCAGTAACGATGCCACAGGCCTTATCCGGGTTTCGGTTAGCCAGCTCATTGCCCAGCACACCACTCACCCGTCTGGCCCAGGGTTCATCGGGGAGTTTTACAACGATGGAGGAATCATTCTCTGCCATCACCGGGGCTGATAAGCCTCTCGCCATATCGGCCTCATAGCCGTCCCGAAGTTTCTCCCACGCCGGCGGCTCGGAAGCTATCAGTTCAAGGGGGTCCTCAAACTTCACAAACTCACGGTAGAGATCCGCAGGGTGAAAATGCAGGTCGTCCACTGTGGCTCCGTAGCCATTGTAGTTAATGCACACACCGAGCGTTTTGAGGGATTCCACCTGCTCTGCAGATAACCCGGCTACTTCTGCGAGTTTTTCAGCGACAGCATTGAGATTATCACCAAAGGCTGCAGCAATCGCCCAGTTATGAAACTGGCCGCCCAGATGTTTATCTACGAGCAAGCTGGTGCATGTGGTGGGCTGGGTATCAATCAGTGCGGTAAAGCCGGGGGCATCCGGTAACGACTCACCCGGGAAATGGTGATCCACATAAAACACCTCACTGCCGAGTGCCAAAAGCGCATCTACAGCTTCCCGGTTCTTATCAAGGCTGATATCCAGAATTGTCGCCTTCACAGGCTTTATAGTTGGAACCTGTCGCACAAGGGCAATGTCACGCTTAACTCCAGTAATCAGGTTGGTCTCGGCAGGCTCCGCCAGTCGCAGCTGTATCAGGGCGCAAATTCCATCGGCATCGCCGTTAAACACATCGTACACATTCATATCAGCTCACGATTCAGTAGGTAGAAATGATGGGTAAGGGTATCGCGAAATAGCGAATGTCCGAGTAGCCATCGGAGCTGGGAAGGCGGCCATAGGGTAACGTGATGCTGTGCAATTGATGCAACAACCAGATAGGGTCTGGATATAGGTAGGTTATCTAATGTTTTCCTTAACATTGTTTGTCCGCCGGACCGATGATCAAAGTATAGAATACTGTGTATACCGTTTACATAAAACTCAAATTCGAGGTAAAAAAGCCGGCCCTATTTTCCTGGTGTCAGCATAATTTACGTACCTTGAGATCAACCTGCTTTTCAAATGCGTTTTTAATCCTGGAAGAACTATAAAGCGGCCTATTTAAATGTTTTTGTTCTGATCGGCCCTGTTAAAAGCTTCGCCTAAAAACACATGCCGCCTCAGGCGATGCATTTACACACCCTTCGATGTCGAAGATATTTACACCTACATCACCATATCAAATAACTTTTCATTTTACATTATTTTACATTATTGAAAAATAACAGATTTAAATACGTGGCATGGATGATGCTCACAACCACGTTAGCGCTGACGTACTGACTTGAATTCCAGCTGCCAGCGTCCACATTCAAGGAGAGATAACAATGAACAGAATCCTTAAAAGAACACTTCTATCATCTCTTGTGCTGCCCTTTGCACTAGGTGCCCAATCTGCCAGTGCGGTGTTGGTTGATAACTGGGGTTATCAGGTCAGCAGCGTGTTTGAAAACGAGACTGCCACTCCCGGAACCGGCAGCCTTACCAACACCACTACCGCTCTGTCATGGGGCGTAGGTCCTGGACCGCAGTCATCTGTCTCGATCACTGACGTCGATGAGACGAGTGGCCTTATGACCAATGGAGGCTTCGTTAACGGTGGGGTATTCACCCATACCAACAACATTCTCCCGTCTGAGGGTCTTGCCTTGGATAGCTTTGACCTGACATCCACACTGACGCTGACACCGTTTGCTCCGGTTCCTGGTGGTTCCCTGCCTGCGTCTGCTACTACTTTCCAGAGTTTCTTTATAGAGACGGCCAATAGTGCTCCTTGTGTCGAGACAGCAGGCCCCGACTGCGCTGACATATTCACCATTGGCGACGTCACCGGCTCCACGTTAAATGAATTCGGTAACTTCGAATTCAATTCGTCATTTGACTTCGACGGCTACACCTACACCGTGTTCCTGGAGCTGGCTGGCCTGGCCACCTTGGACCCTCTCAGCTGTGCAGCAGCGGGTGCTCCAAGCGGATGTGTGGGCCTTGTAACTGAAGAGAGCTCTGTTAACAACTTCCAGACTCGGTTCCGTATTACGGCAGCAGAGATCGTACCTGAGCCAGGCACTCTGGCACTGCTGGGCATGGGCCTAGCTGGGCTTGGTCTGTCACGCAGGAGAAAAGCAGCAAAGGCATAACGTTTGAGCAGTTATATTGTTTAGATGACAGTGCTGATATAACAAAGCCCCCGCCAAGAAGCGGGGGCTTTGTTATGTGGCTTATGTGGCGCGCGGGGTCATGCAACCTTTTTTTCGTTTGCCTTATAGTCTGTCTTCGGTTTCGCCGGCAAGTATCGTCCAGAGTCAGTAATCAGCGACCAGACATCCGGACGACGCTTCCTTATACCTTCAATCAGTGACGCTGCTTCGGTGAAAGCAGGGCGGCGGCGGCCATGATACTCCATCACGGGTCCTACATGATCAAATTCCACACCAAATCGCTTTAACAGGCGCAGCTGTGCTGGCTCCATGACCGCCATCCAGTGGGTTATGCCATGTCTGACCGACATCTGGAGAATACCGGCGAAAAGCCCGAGGCTGATATAGGGCATGGCGCGTTTGCCGTTTTCCGAATCGCTGTAGCAGACGAAATCGCTGACGCCAGTGTCCGATTCGTCCTCATTGAGCCGCCGCCGAAACTCTCGGCTGACCGCCATCCGGGATATTTCTGCGACCTGCTCGCGACGTGCGCCTGCGAATGCGTCCCTTGCATACCGGTCCATCCGGGGGAGGCAGTGGCCTTCCATGGGAAAATCGGCCTGTTCCGGGTTATCGCCCGCCATAACGAGACGAACGGTGGCAGCGCTGTCTCCCGTCAGTCGGTGTCGGATCAGAGCATGCGCGGATCGCGGGTCGTATGCATCGTGTTCGCGTTTGTCGGCGAAGCAATTGGGGTCCTCGAAAGGTCGGTCGATGCAATAAACCTGATACCGAACTTCGAAGACCTCGTTAATCGCCTCTGGAGACGTCGCTAACTCGACATTGAATACCGAGTTGAAAATGGTACTGACGTTTTCGTGAGTTGGTTGGTTTATTATGTTTCCTGTTTCATGCTGAAGGGCAAAGCCTGCGTGCATTTTTAGATCCTCATTCTTTCCCGTTCAGGGAGCTGTTATGCCAATAATCGCACGGAGAAAAAACGCCACCTTAAACTCAGCTGACGGCGTACTAGGGGTGTATCGAGGTTACAGCTCATCAGACCTCGGAACGCTTGATCCTGGGCACGTAACGTCCGGGCGCCAGGATGAAATTAGGGTCGACTGCCGCTTTCAGTTTGCTGGCAAGCCTGGAGCAAGTAGCCCCACTGGTATTGAGGATGTCCATCGCGTCGATGTTGAGGCGGTAGGGCAGAAAGCCTTCCTTTCGCCCCGCGTTGTACAGTGCGCGATAACAGTCGTTGGCCCGTGTTGTTGCATCCGCGTCACTGCGATCAAAGAGCAGGGGAACGGTAGAGTCGAAACAGCGATCGTTTACTGTCGTCAATGTAATGAGTGGATTGACGCCGTACTGCGGGCAAATTCTTTCAATCATATTGATATAACGGCGAACGTCTTTGCCCCGTATCGGAACCAGCGGTGCGAACCAGATGAGCCCACAGCCATCGCGTGCGGGGTTTTTTGGTTGCCCGGGCCCGGGCAGGGCGCCTGAGCGCCAGTACGCCAGTGCCAGCGCGACATCATTGGGAGTGCCGTGCATGATTTCCAACGCGCCCGAGAGCGTATCCGTCATGCCCTTAACTCGTGTAGCCAGCCTGCCGGGTAACACGCGGGCAATCTTCCGCACAGCCTCAACTTTTCGCCGGTTGATAAAGATGAGACGGTCGGTCACTGGGCCGAGAAGCCTACGTAGCGTACGTCGGGCCGCCCGGGCTACCTCTTTTGAGGCATAAATCGCTCCAACCCCGCTCCACGCCGGCACGCCATGACTGTTGGCGAGACTTTCAACTTCGTGAGCAGGCAGAACACCGTCAAGGGCCTTGTCTTCAGGGAAGGGCGTCATCATCGAGAGCATGCGTTGGCTGTTGAGCAGGTTAATCGCCACAACCGAACCGCCGAGTGTTCGCAACACAGCCCTGACGGTGGGCACCAGCGCTTCCAGTTTGGCATCGTCTTTTGTGGAAAAGAAAAACGCAGTCACGGTGTCGGGCGCTGGTGCAAGGGCGATGGTCATATTCACAACCACGCCGAAATTCCCCTGGCTGAAAAGCCCGTCGAGATAAGGGCCCAAGCCCCATTTGAAAAGACCATCTACTTCCGCGCCGCCAAGTTCGCTGAGCGGTGTCCGGTAAAGCGTGCCGTCGGGCAAGATCGCTTCTATCTTTGTCACCGCCGCAAAATGATCAGTAATCGGCGTGATGCCGTAGCCCCGCTCAAGCGCATTGCCAAGTATGCTGCAGGTGGGCCCCGCGCCGGTCACCGGAACAAGGTAATTGCCTTCTTGTTGATCGAGGAAGTCCCTCAGGGCGCCTTGGGTGACACCGGGCTCAACCGTGACAATGCCCATTTCGGGATCAAAACCAGAAATACGGTTAAGCCGGCTAAGATCAAGGATGACGCAACCGTCTTCAACCGGGTTGGCACTACCGTAGCCCCAGTTATTGCCCGTGCTCACGGGATAGACGGCAACGTGCCACCGTTGCGCGACCTTTAGAACCTCTGCGACCTGCTCCTGGTTCTCTGGGCGAAGCACAGCCGGAATAGAGCGCTTCGTTCCGATTGTGGAAGCGCCAAAATCTTCTGCCTTAGCTGCAACGACCCCGGATTCACCCAGGATGCTAGTCCATTCAGCAATTGCAGACTCGGTATAAGTACTATCCACTGGCGTTTCCACGGGTTATTGATGACTTTTATGAATGCTTTATTAAAGTTTGTTGCGGTGATGTTCATCACGAGCGCAAAAATTATAGTAGAGAAAGGGTTGACAAAATATGTCGTATCAGTATAGGCGTTTAAGCGGTTTGCGTAGAAGAACAGAAGTGTAAACAGGAAGTTGGAGTGAAATCAGAGAAGTTCGGTGAGGAGTATTTTTGTTAAATAATGTTAAACTGGTTAATTTTTAACCTGCGGTGTTTTTCAAGATAGTTGGCACTGTTTCTGTGTTTAAGCCGCGTCTTTTTCTACCGCACGCTTTTCCGGATTCAGTGTCGTTGGCCCAACGGGCTCGCAATTTCTGACCTGGCGACCTCCCCAGCGACTCGGTGTCCGCTGCTTGGCCTCTTCCAACACACGCTGACGCTGAGCAAGGATGGCAATATCCTCGCCACTATGTCGCTCTTGCGGTGTTACGAACCGCAGCTTGCTGTGCTTGTGCTCGGTGTTATACCAGGTCACGAAGCTGTCTACCCAGTGCCGGGCATCCCCCAGGCTCTTAAAGCCAGATGAAGGCCATTCTGGACGGTATTTCAGAGTCCTGAACAGCGATTCTGAGAATGCGTTGTCGTTGCTCACCCTTGGCCGGCTATACGAGGGTAATACGCCCAGCTCTTCCATTTTCGCTTTCATGGTCTGGGCCTTCATCGGTGCACCATTATCGGCGTGCAACACCAGAGGCTGGTGGAGGCATTGCTCGCGGAGTAGACAACGCTGCAATAGCCCAGCCGCGTAATCGCCGCTCTCAACCTCGTAGACTTCATAGCCCACGATTTTCCGACTGTACACATCTTCAAACATGTACAAGTAATAGAACTGCCCACGCACCGTCGAAGTCAGGTACGTAATATCCCAACTCCAAAGCTCACAAGGCCCCGAGGCATGGTGTGTGGTCGCTTCCCGGGAGCGTTGGGGCGTGAGGCTTTGTCCCCGATGATTCAATTGATTGTGCGCTTTCAGTATTCGGTAAAACGATGATTCAGACGCCAGGTACAACCCCTCATCCAGCATCGATGGTACGATTTGAGAAGGCGGCAGGCTCTCGTAACGGGCTGAGTTGCAGATCGACAAGATTCGCTCCCGCTCCTCTTCACTGAGCTTGTTTGTGGGCCTGGGGCGTACCGCTTCCGGGCGCTTATCCGACTGCACCAAACCTTCACGGAACCAGCGACGGTAGGTTCGTAAGCCAATGCCAGCTTCACCACAGGCCCTGAACAACCGGGCTCCCGCACCTCTGGCCTCCTGGATCAGCTCAATCGTTATCCTGCGCTCCGGGATCGGGGTTAGTCGTCCCCGTTGTCGTTCTCCCAGAGCGCATCCAGCTTTTTTCGCAACACCAGCAATGCGGCGGTTTCGGCCAGCGCCTTTTCTTTGTGGCGTAACTCGCGCTCAAGTTTCTTGATCTGTTTCTGGTCTGCCTGGCTCTTTTTGCGCAGCTGCTTTTCCCGTTCGGCACTGCGCTGAAAGCCTTGCAGGGACTCTTCTTTCCAGCGCCGGACTTGCTCAGGGTAAAGCCCTTTTTCCCGGCAATACCGACTGAGTTCTTCTTCGGACAGCGCGGCTGTCTCAATCACGGTTGCCAGCTTTGCTTCTGCTGACCACTGGTCTGACTTGGCTTTGGAACCGGGCACCGGGCGTCCTTCTTCTCTGGCTTGTGTCCGCCAATTGTAAAGGGTTTGCTCCGAGATGCCTTCATCTCGTGCCAGAGCGGCTACGGTCATGCTGTGGGGCGGCGATAACTTTGCCAGCACTGCGGCTTTACGTTCATCGGAATAACGAGGCACTATCAACACCTGAACCGCCCAACTGGTTAAAAATTAAGTAGTGCCAACTATCCTGCCAGAGGGGGCCTGCG
>JAGPVT010000097.1 GCA_018066865.1 Marinobacter sp.
GTTTTTAGTAGCTGCTAGCTATCAGTCAGTGAAGTCAGTCGGCTGCTCGCCTTCTTTGACTTCCTTCATGGACAGCTTCACACGGCCACGGTTGTCCACATCCAGAACCTTAACCAGAACTTCCTGACCTTCGCTTAGCTCGTCAGTTACGTTCTCGATCCGGCGCTCAGAGATCTGGGAAATGTGCACCAGACCATCCTTGCCAGGCAGGATGTTAACAAAGGCACCAAAGTCCACAATGCGCTCAACGCGACCCTTGTAGATAGCACCAACCTCAATCTCAGCAGTGATTTCCTTAACCCGGTTAACCGCCGCCTGGGCCGCTTCCATGTTATCTGCGTAGATCTTCACGTTACCGTCGTCATCCAGATCAATGGAAGCACCGGTCTCATCACAGATAGAACGGATCATCGAACCGCCCTTACCGATAACGTCACGGATCTTCTCCGGGTTGATCTTGATAGTGGTGATGCTCGGAGCGCGCGGAGAAAGCTCTGTACGCGACTCGGAGATAACCTTGTTCATCTCAACCAGAATGTGCTGACGCGCTGCATAGGCCTGCTCAAGAGCAAGTTCCATGATCTCGTCAGTAATACCCTGGATCTTGATGTCCATCTGCAGAGCAGTAATGCCGTCTTTGGTACCGGCAACCTTGAAGTCCATATCACCCAGGTGATCCTCATCACCCAGAATGTCGGTCAGAATGGCAAACTTGTCGCCTTCCTTGACCAGACCCATGGCAATACCCGCTACTGCCGCCTTAAGCGGAACACCGGCATCCATCAGCGCCAGACTTGAACCACAAACAGACGCCATAGAACTGGAGCCGTTGGATTCAGTAATCTCGGAGACCGCGCGAATGGCGTACGGGAACTCTTCCAAAGTCGGCATAACCGCCATCACACCGCGCTTGGCCAGACGACCGTGGCCAACTTCACGACGGCCAGGAGTACCAACACGGCCAGCTTCACCTACCGAGTACGGAGGGAAGTTGTAGTGGAACAGGAATGGATCCTTGCGCTCGCCTTCCAGTGCATCGATTGTCTGCACGTCGCGGGAAGTACCCAGAGTCGTGGTAACAATTGCCTGGGTTTCACCACGGGTAAACAGTGCCGAACCGTGAACGCTTGGCAGAATGCCCACTTCGATTTCGATCGGACGAACCGTTTTGTTATCACGGCCATCGATACGCGGCTTGCCATCGATTACCTGCTGGCGAACAACGGTCTTCTCGACCTTTCCGAAGTTCTTTTTGACTTCGTCTGCGGAAGGCTGACCTTCCTCGTCGCCTGCCAGCTTCTCAACTGCGGCGGCTTTGATTTCACCAAGACGCTGGTAACGGGCCATCTTGTCGTGAATGCCATAGGCTTCTTCGATAGCACTGGCAAACTCGGACTTGATCGCGCCCAGCAGTTCAGTGTTTTCAGCAGCTGGCTGCCAATCCCAACGGGGCTTGCCATTTTCAGCAGCGAACTCTTTGATAGCGGTAACAGCCGTCTGCATTTCCTGGTGCGCGAACAGAACGCCACCCAGCATCTGATCTTCGCTCAGGCCTTTAGCTTCGGATTCAACCATCAGAACCGCGTCTTCAGTACCCGCAACCACCATGTCCAGCAGGGAGGTTTTCAGGTCTTCAAAGCTCGGGTTCAGGAAGTAACCCCTTTCGTTGGTGTAACCAACACGGCTAGCACCGATGGGGCCGGCGAAAGGAATACCGGAGATTGCCAAGGCTGCCGAAGCGGCCAACATGGCGGCAATATCCGGATCCTGCTGTTTGCTGGACGACATAACCGTACAGATAACCTGTGTCTCGTTCATGTAGCCGTTCGGGAACAGCGGACGAATCGGACGGTCGATCAAACGGGATGTCAGGGTCTCTTTCTCGGAAGGACGACCTTCACGCTTGAAGAAACCACCGGGGATTTTGCCCACGGCATAGGTTTTTTCGAAGTAGTTAACGGTCAGCGGGAAGAACGGCTGACCCGGCTTGGCTTCTTTGGCACCTACTACAGTACCCAGAACCGAAATATCACCCATGGTGACAAGAACGGAACCTGTAGCCTGACGGGCAATACGACCCGTTTCCAGAGTGACGGTTTCGCTACCCAGTTCAAATGATCTTTTACGCGGTTGCAGATCCACAACGAACTCCTGCGTTATCTGTTCAGAATGATTGAAGTGTGTCTCTGAAAGTACTCTGCCTGAAAGCTAACAGGCTGTTGCAAAACCCCGGCCAGGCAACTGGTACGCTTTATCTGCGCACCGCCCGGGCTTTCAACAACCTGCTATCAATTTCAGCTTTCCAATACGACAGGAAATCCCAGATTCACTGAAAATTCAATGCGGTGATGTAAAGCACAACCGGCAGGCCCCTGAGGAGCCCGCCGGCTGGTGGCCACACCGGAACAAACCGGGGCGGCCTTCAGGTCGTAAGACCGGATTTAGCGACGCAGTCCCAGGCGCTTGATCAGCTCCAGGTAACGGTCAGCATTCTTCCGACGGAGGTAGTCCAGCAGCTTACGACGCTGGTTTACCATCCGGATCAGACCACGGCGGGAATGGTGATCCTGCTTGTTGATTTTGAAGTGGTCCTGCAGCTTGTTGATGTTGGCGCTCAGCAGTGCAACCTGCACTTCCGGGGAACCTGTATCACCATCAGCTTGCTGATAATCATTAACGATCTGTGCTTTTTCATTGGCAGAAAGTGCCATAACTCACCTCATGGTTGCGATGCTGTCAAATCCGGCCGAACCGCGCATCTCTACAGCCCGGCTAAACAGCGGTCTAACTATCGTTTGCCGCTGTTACTTACCAGACGACGGGGTACCAGTTCGGTTTCCTCGTCATCCGGCAATGCTTCTGCCAGCCCTACAAAGCCTTCGTTGCCATAAATGCGCACGAAGCCGTCGTAAGCCCGGCCCGGTATTCTAACCGGTTGTCC
This sequence comes from Marinobacter sp., assembly GCA_018066865.1. Taxonomy (GTDB): domain Bacteria; phylum Pseudomonadota; class Gammaproteobacteria; order Pseudomonadales; family Oleiphilaceae; genus Marinobacter. The sequence goes on from JAGPVT010000097.1 coordinate 2,942, forward strand.
ATTCAATATCGACACCAAAGGCTGCCCTGACAGGCGGTGCTCCGGGAACATGGAAAGCGCCGCATCAGGCGCAACAAGCAGGCCATCCAGGCTTTCACCACGCTCACGCATCGCCTCAAGATCAGGCACTGCATGGACATCAGCAAGAGTGAACCCGGCCGCCAGCGTGCGCCTCAGTGCAATCACGTGTGCTCCGCAACCCAGAACCTCGCCGATATCTTCAACGAGTGAGCGAATATACGTACCTTTGGTGCATTTCACCGCGATATCCATTTCGTTCTCGCGCACATCCAACAGGCGGAGCTCATAAATGGTTACCGGGCGCGCAGGGCGCTCTACTTCGATGCCCTCTCGAGCGTACTCGTAAAGCGGACGCCCGTTGTGCTTGAGTGCGGAATACATGGAGGGAACTTGCTGGATATCGCCCCGAAACTGCTCGAGCACCGGCTCAAGCATTTCCGGTGACAAATCTTTTGGTACCGGCTTTGTTGCGACGACAGCGCCTTCGCTGTCACCCGTTTCGGTGCGCTCGCCAAGCCGCGCGGTGGCGATATAGGCCTTGTCGCTGTCCAGCATCATCTGCGAAAACTTTGTCGCCTCACCAAAGCAAAGGGGCAGAACCCCTGTTGCCAGCGGATCCAGAGCACCGGTATGGCCAGCCTTGGCGGCACCATACAGGCGCTTCACCTCTTGCAGAATACCGTTTGAGGTAATACCCAGCGGTTTGTCAATTACCAGAATACCACTGACATCACGGCCCTTACGTCTGCGACTCAAGGGTTTGACTCCGGATTACTCTGATTGTCGCTCTGGTTTTCGCTCTGATTTTCACCCCGGCTGTCATCGTTCCGTTCAACGGGTGTTTTATCACCAACCGCTTCCCGGATCAGGCTGTCCATTCGGCGGCTGTACCCCTGAAGCGCATCAAAGTGAAATCGAAGTTGCGGTATCACCCGCAATTTCATGGCTCTTCCGACTTGGCCGCGAAGGAACCCCGCCGCCCTGTTCAGCACCGAAATCGAATCCTTGACCTCGGGAGACTCAGCGGTGAGTTCCTCGGTGGTCAACAGGGAGACATAGATATCGGCGTAGCCAAGGTCACGACTGACCTTGACTGCGTTCACCGTTACCATGCCCAACCGCGGATCCTTGACCTCCCGCTGAATCAGCTGGGCAAGCTCACGCTGCATCTGATCGCCAATGCGATCAATACGACTGAACTCTCTAGGCATCAGGCCCCCGTAGATTCGAGTTTACGCTCGACTCTGATACGGTCGAAGACTTCGATCTGGTCACCGACCTTCACGTCGTAGCCTTTTACACCGATACCACACTCCATGCCATTGCGGACTTCAGGTACGTCATCCTTGAAGCGGCGCAGGGATTCCAGCTCGCCTTCAAAGATAACCACGTTGTCGCGCAGTACACGGATCGGCTTGTTCCGGTATACGTTGCCCTCGGTCACCATACAGCCAGCAACCTGGCCGAACTTCGGTGAACGGAACACGTCGCGAACGTCGGCAATACCTATGATGTCCTCGCGGAACTCCGGTGCCAGCATGCCCGTCAACGCGGCTTTCACATCGTCCAACAGGTTGTAAATGATGCTGTAGTAACGCAGATCCAGGCCTTCCTGCTCCACAAGGCGCTTGGAGGCCGTATCTGCACGCACGTTGAAGCCGAAAATCACGGCATTGGTCGCCATCGCAAGGCTGACATCTGTCTCGGCAATACCACCAACGCCGGAGGACACGATCTTCACCTGAACTTCTTCGTTACCCAGATCCTGCAGCGACTTGGTGATCGCCTCCAGAGAGCCGCGAACATCCGTTTTGAGAACAACATTGAGGGTTTTAACCTCATCTTTGCCCATGTTCTCAAACAGGTTCTCAAGCTTGGCCGCTTGCGCTCGCTGTAAACGCTGCTCCCGATCACGAATATGACGGAACTCTGCCAGTTCTTTGGCTTTGCGCTCATCGGCTACGGCAAAGAACTCGTCACCGGCGTTTGGCGTGCCGTTCAGGCCCAGAATCTCGACCGGAATCGACGGGCCGGCTTCTTTCACCTGTTTGCCAGCTTCATCCGTCATTGCACGAACTTTACCGAAGAAGGACCCGGCAACAACCATGTCGCCCTGGCGCAGTGTACCGTTCTGAACCAATACTGTGGCAACAGAACCACGGCCACGCTCAAGGCTGGACTCAACCACAACGCCTTGTGCTGGCGCATCGGGAGAAGCTTGCAGCTCAAGGATTTCGGCCTGCAGCAATACGGCTTCCAGCAAGTTGTCGACGCCATCACCTGAGTGAGCGGAGATCGGCACAAACTGGACATCGCCACCCCAGTCTTCAGGGATAACGTCAATCGCTGCCAACTCGTTCTTCACGCGATCGGGATCGGCCTGTTCCTTGTCCATCTTGGTGATGGCGACAACGATAGGCACACCAGCCGAGCGTGCATGTTGAACCGCTTCTTTGGTTTGCGGCATAACGCCGTCGTCTGACGCCACTACCAGGATAACGATATCCGTGCACTGGGCACCACGGGCACGCATCGCGGTGAAAGCCGCGTGGCCCGGCGTATCGAGAAACGAGATCATGCCGTGATCCGTTTCAACATGGTACGCGCCAATATGCTGGGTAATGCCACCGGATTCACCGGAGGCAACCTTGGTGCGTCGGATGTAATCCAGCAGTGATGTCTTACCGTGGTCAACATGACCCATCACACTTACGACAGGAGCGCGCTTGGCCTTTTCCTTACCTTCAACGCTGAACTCGCTGAGCACACCCTCTTCGAAAGCATCGTCACTGATGGGCTTGGCCTTGTGGCCCAACTCTTCAACGACCAGAGTCGACGTCGCCTGATCCAGCGGCTGATTAATGGTTGCCATCACGCCCATGCCCATCAACGCCTTGATGACATCACCGGATTTGACGGCCATCCGCTGGGCAAGATCGCCAACGGTAATAATTTCAGGAACTTCTACTTCTCTGACCATTGGTTTGGTCGGCCTCTCGAAGCCATGACGCTTCTCTTTGGGTTTCTTTTTCGCACGCAATGGCTTGCGCAATGTGGTGTCATCATCGTCTTCAGAAATCACCACGGGTGCGTCCGCAGGGCGGTTACGTGGACCACGATGACCGGCCTGCTTCTTCTTGGGCTTGCCTTCTTCGGTTTCGTCGCCACGTTCACGAACTTTTTCTTTCTTTTTCTTCGGCTTCCGATCCTTGCCTTCGCCATCTGCTGGCGGCGGCACCGGCATATCTTCCGGAGCGGGAACCGGCTCGGGTTCTGCTGCTTTCTTCGGCTCAGCCTTCTCGGCCGCTGCCTTGTCTTCAGCAGCTGGCGCTTCTGCTTTCGCAGCTTCGACCGGAGCTTCTGTTCCTGCCTGAGGCGCCTGATCAACTGCTTCATTTACAGTGGGCTCTGCCTGCGGCTGCTCCGCTTTCTGCTCTTCCTGCAGCACTTCCGGCGTCTCTGCTTCCGGCTCAGGCGCAAGCTCTGCGCGCTTTACGTAAGTGCGCCGCTTGCGCACTTCTACATTGACGGTCTTGGCCTTGCCGGCCTTGAGCGTAGTTGTAGTCTTGCGCTTCAGAGTAATCTTGTTCGGCTCAGCGCCTGCTTCACCGTGGGTCTTTCTCAGATAGGCCAGCAACTGCTGCTTCTCATCGCTGGATACAGCGTCGCCTTCCGAGCGGGCCCTGAGGCCGGCTTCAACGATCTGCTTCAGCAAACGATCCACGGGAGCGCCTACATCATCGGCCAGTTGTTTTACCGTTACTTCAGCCATACTGGTCTCCTCCCGAATTAAGCCTGGTCTTCAAACCAGGGGGCGCGTGCGGTCATAATCAGCTGTCCTGCACGCTCTTCATCCATACCTTCGATATCGAGCAAGTCGTCAACCGACTGCTCCGCCAGATCTTCCATGGTCCGTACACCCATGCCGGCAAGCTTGAACGCCAGGCCACGGTCCATTCCGTCCATACTCAGAAGATCTTCTGCCGGTTCCGCGCCGTCGAGAGCTTCCTCGCTGGCCAGGGCCTGATTCAACAGGACATCCTTGGCACGGCGGCGTAATTCAGTGACAGTTTCTTCGTCAAAACCTTCAATCGCCAACATCTCTTCCATGGGCACGTAGGCGACTTCCTCAATAGAAGTAAAGCCTTCGTCAATCAGCATACCTGCAAACTCTTCGTCAACGTCGAGGTGGGCAGTAAAATGCTCAACCAGGGTGCTGTACTCCTGCTCCTGGCGCTCTCCGGCCTCTTCTTCGGTCATCACGTTCAGAGTCCAGCCTGTAAGCTCGGTAGCCAGGCGTACGTTCTGCCCGTTACGACCGATAGCCTGCGCCAGATTATCTGCTGCAACGGCTACTTCCATAGTGTGTCGATCTTCATCCATCACAATAGAGGCGACTTCCGCCGGCGACATGGCGTTAATAACCAGCTGTGCGGGGTTGTCGTCCCAGAGTACGATGTCGACGCGCTCGCCGCCCAGCTCGTTGGAAACAGCCTGAACGCGGGAACCACGCATGCCTACACAAGCACCAACGGGATCAATACGGCGGTCGTTGGTTTTCACCGCAATCTTTGCGCGTGAGCCGGGATCCCGGGCTGCGCCGCGGATTTCGATCAGCTCTTCTGCAATCTCAGGCACTTCAATGCGAAACAACTCAATCAGCATCTGTGGTGCAGATCGGCTCAGAATCAACTGAGGGCCGCGATGATCCGTGCGAATTTCGAGCAGCAATGAGCGTACCCGGTCACCCATGCGGAATGTTTCGCGCGGGATCAGGTGCTCTCTGGGCAGCAAAGCTTCAGCGTTAGCGCCAAGATCAACGATGACGTTATCGCGGGTAACCTTCTTCACGGTACCCGAAACCAGTTCACCAACACGATCACGATAACTGTCTACAATTTTGCTGCGCTCAGCCTCACGAACTTTCTGGAAAATGATCTGCTTCGCAGCCTGGGCACCGATACGCCCGAAAGCAACAGACTCTGCTTTCTCTTCGTAGGTGTCACCCGGCTTCAGCGCAGGATCAATTTCTTCAGCTTCCTGAAGCGTCAGCTCGGTACCCAGCGCAGGAACAGCGTCGTTATCAACGACCAGCCAACGACGGAAGGTATCGTACTCACCCGTGCGACGATCGATTGACACGCGCACATCCGACTCTTCGTCTTCGTAACGTTTTTTGGCAGCGGTGGCGAGTGCAAGCTCTATCGCCTCGAAAATCACATCCTTCTCGACGCCTTTTTCGTTCGAGACGGCCTCAACCACCAGCAAGATCTCTTTACTCATTGGATTGCCCTGCTCTGAAAATAAACTGTGCATCTACTGAGTTTTTCAAATAGCTCACTCGAATACCGGAATAATCTGGGCTTTTTCGATGCTGTCAAAAGGCAACAGATACTCGTGATCATCAACGACCACGACAATATCATCGCCCTCCACACCTTTAATAAGCCCTTGAAAATTGCGCCGGCCTTCAAATGCCATGCGCAAGCGAATTTGTACCTGGTGCCCCACAAATGCCTGATACTGCTCAGGCCGGAACAGGGGGCGATCCATCCCCGGGGACGAAACCTCCAGCGTGTACTCGGTCTGGATGGGATCTTCCACATCCATCACGCCACTGATCTGACGACTGACTTTCTCGCAGTCGTCAATGCCAATGCCTTTTTCGACATCGTCTATAAAGACCCGAAGCATGGATTGATAGCCCTTGGAGCGATACTCGATGCCCCAGAACTCATAACCCAAGCCCTCCACCACAGGCCGAAGGATGTCTTCCAGTTGTTTAAGCTTGCCTGACAAGTTAGGCGGTCTCCGTTTTAAAATTTACCGGCCCCAAAAACAAAAAAAGGGCTGTTAATCAGCCCTTTTTACGCACCAGGGCCCGTTGCGCCAGGCCCCTTAATCAAAAAGCCCCGATAACTGGGGCCTTTTGTTGCAAGAACTCGCAGAAAGCAAACCGGTAAACCGCTTCCTGCTGACAGACACCTGGCCTGCCAGAAACCCGACAACAAATATAATGCCTGGCTCCAATCTCCGCCGGAGTATAGAGACGCCGAACGAAGTGGTCAAGGACTGCTCAAAAAAACGGCCTGGAAAATCCAAGCCGCTTTTCTTCTTAATTGGTGCCCAAGGCCGGACTCGAACCGGCACGGCTTTCGCCACTACCCCCTCAAGATAGCGTGTCTACCAGTTCCACCACTTGGGCAACACTCTTACTCGAGCTCGGGGAGATCAGACTCCCCGATCCCGGCTTCGCTCTTCGCAGCATCACCATTACCTGCAGCGCCCTGAGAAGGAGCCTGGCGGGATTCCTCTACAACCGGAATACCTGCCTCACCTGCCACTTCTGCACGCTGTTTGGCGAATACTGCCAGCGAAAAACTCGTCACGAAAAATACGATAGCGAGCAAGGTAGTCATGCGGGTCAGAAAACTGCCGCTACCCTGACTACCGAATACAGTTTGGGAAGCACCACCACCGAAGGCCGCACCTGCATCCGCACCCTTGCCCTGCAGGATCAGCACCAGACCCACCAGCGCCACCGCGATCACCACGTGCACAACGACTACCAGTGTTTCCATCCAATCCATATCGAATCTCGCGAACCTTTAACTTTAGGCACCCGCCGGTAGAGACCGGCAAATACTCATAAATTCTTTTGCGACCAGTGATGCGCCGCCAATTAAACCGCCATCTACATCCGGCTCTGAAAAAAGAGCCGCTGCATTATCTGCTTTTACACTGCCGCCGTAAAGCAGTGAAATTTCTTCGGCAGGGGCACCCATGCCTTTCAGCACACCCCGTATAGCTGCATGCATAGCCTGAGCGTCATCAGAGGTTGCCGTTTTACCGGTACCAATTGCCCAAACCGGCTCATAGGCAACTACGATATTCTGCCATTCACCCAACGCCACTGACGACAAACCCGTGCGCACCTGGCCAGCAACGACTGCCTCAGCCTGCCCTGCTTCCCGCTCTTCCAGCGTTTCGCCAACACAGACGATGGCGGTTAAACCACTGGACACAACAAGCGACACTTTTTCAGCGACCTGCTCGTCGGTTTCACCAAAGAGCTGACGGCGCTCGGAGTGACCAACAAGTGCGTAGCGGCAACCTGCATCTTTGGCCATTTCCGCGGAAACCTCCCCGGTATAAGCGCCCGACTGCCACTGACCCACATTTTGAACACCAACTGAAACAGCGTTCCGGGCCTGCTCCAATACATCCTTGATATAAATTACGGGAGGAATAATAACAACCTCCACGTCGTTATCAAGAGATCCGGCTTCAGACCGGACATAGCCCACCAGTTTTTCCGAGAGGTCTTTCGACCCGTTCATCTTCCAGTTTCCGGCTACAATCTTGCGACGCATAACAGTTCCCGAATGTAAGGGAGGGCGCACTATACAGCAGTCCCTCAGAACAGACAACCGCCTGAAACCAACAAAATCAGGGCGTTGAGTTTTCCACAATTTGCGCGAGCTTTTCAGCAACACGGCGAATATCGTCAGCCTGCTGACCCTCCGCCATGACGCGAATCAACGCCTCCGTTCCTGACGCACGCAGCAGGATCCTGCCCGAACTGCCAAGTTCCGACTCAGCCTTTTTGACCGCCGCGACAATATCGGCGCGACTGAATGGGTCGAAGCGCTTTGCAACGCGCACATTGATCATCGTCTGGGGCAGCTTGCTCATGCCCTGACGCAACTCAGCGAGTGTTTTGCCAGACTTGCCGATAGACAGCAGCACCTGAAGTGCAGACACAATACCATCGCCGGTACTGGTGCAGTCGCGGATGACCATGTGCCCCGAACCCTCACCACCGAGCACCCAGTTATTCGCCAACAGCCGTTCCATCACATAGCGATCGCCCACATTGGCGCGCTCGAACGAGATACCCATTTCCGTCAGCGCCAACTCAACACCAAGGTTGGTCATCAGCGTACCGACCACGCCGCCTTTGAGGCGATCTTCGGCAAACCGCTGGGATGCAATCACATACAGCAGCTCGTCACCGTCAACTTCAGAACCGTCACGATCAACCATCAATACCCGGTCACCATCGCCGTCAAAGGCAATCCCCAGATCCGCACCCCTGTCGATAACAGCCCTCTTGAGCGCGCCCAGATGAGTGGAGCCAACATCCAGGTTGATGTTAAGCCCGTTCGGCTCCGCACCAATGACAGAAACATTAGCGCCAAGCTCACGGAACACTTTCGGCGCAACGTGATATGTCGCACCATGGGCGCAATCAAGAACGATCTTCAAGTGATCAAGAGTGAACTCATTCGGTACGGTGCTCTTGCAGAACTCTACGTAGCGCCCAGGAGCATCCTCCACCCGCGATGCCTTACCCAATTCGCCTGGGTCACAAACCTCTATCGGCTTATCCAGCCAACGCTCGATTTCTGCTTCCAGGGCATCATCAAGCTTGGTGCCGTCGGCAGAGAAAAACTTGATGCCGTTATCATGATGCGGGTTGTGAGACGCACTGATAACGATGCCTGCGGAGGCACGGAAGGTGCGCGTCAGGTATGCGATGGCTGGAGTTGGCATGGGCCCCAATAGCTTCACATCCACTCCAGCCGCCGACAACCCGGCCTCAAGAGCGGATTCAAACATGTAACCCGACAGCCGGGTGTCCTTGCCAATCAGCACGCTGTTACGCTGACCAGCCCTTTTAAAGGCCTGACCGGCAGCCCATCCCAGGTGCAACATGAATTCCGGCGTAATCGGGGATTCACCCACCCTGCCGCGTATTCCATCCGTGCCAAAATACTTTCTTCCGGCCATCAAACTGTCTCCTTTACAGCCGTCGCAACCTTGACGGCATCTACGGTTTCCCTGACATCATGCACGCGAATAATGCTTGCACCCTTCATGGCCGATATTGTCGCGGCCGCAAGGCTCGCAGGCAACCTTTCTTCAACTTCCCGACCCGTGATGTGGCCGAGCATGGATTTTCTGGACATACCGACCAACAGCGGATGCCCCAAAGCCTGCAACTGCTCCAGCGAAGCAAGCAAACGCAGATTATGCTCAAGATTTTTCCCGAACCCGAATCCCGGGTCCAGGATTATATCGTGCGCCATTATTCCTGCCTTCTCCGCGGCGCGAATGCGCCCGGTCAGAAACTCGCTGACCTCGCGCAGCACATTCCGATATTCGGGTTGCTCCTGCATGGTTTCCGGCTCACCCTGAATGTGCATGATGCATACAGGTATTCCCGCACGCGCCACAGCGGCTAGAGCGCCATCCCTCTGCAGCGCTCTCACATCGTTAATCAGCCCTACGCCGAGCTCAGCCGCCTGAGACATCACTTCAGGCGTGCTGGTATCTACGGAAACAATCACATCCAGTTCCCGTGCAAGCGCCTCTACCACCGGGCAAACACGATCCAGCTCTTCCTGGACCGATACTTTGGCCGCACCCGGGCGGGTGGATTCTCCGCCAACATCAATAAACGCTGCGCCATCCAAGACCATTTGGCGAGCCCTAAAAAGCGCTGCATCCAACTGGTTGAACCGACCACCATCAGAGAACGAATCCGGCGTTACATTAAGGACACCCATCACATGGCAACGGAGCATATCCAGGGTTCGTCCGGCAAATTTCATCTCCATAGCTAACCTTTCCGGGCAGGCATACCTGCTGAGCCTGAGAAACCGCGCTTGGCAAAAACAAACGCCGCCCGTAATCGGGGCGGCGCAAGTGTCAGCTCGGGTTATCCAAAACCTGGAGCCTTAGTGCTCTCCAGCTGGCCGACCAACATCCGGCCTCTGGCCATCATCAGCAGGCTTGCTTCCCGCAGCCGGCTCAGACTCGTCAGCCTTGACACCTCCAGCAGAACCCCTGTCATCCCAACCTTTCGGCGGACGCGGCGCGCGGCCTTCCATGATGTCGTCAATCTGATGGCGATCGATGGTTTCATACTTCATTAACGCTTCGGCCATGAGGTCGAGTTTGTCCCGGTTATCGACCAGAATCTGCGTGGCTTTCTCATAACAGGTATCGATGATGTTGCGGACTTCCTCATCAATACGTTGCGCCGTTTCGGGCGAGTAGACTGTTTGGGGCTGCCCGGCAGACCGGCCAAGAAACGGCTCTTCGCTGTCGGTATCGTACTGCAATGGCCCAAGCTTCTCGGACAAGCCCCAACGGGTAACCATGTTACGAGCCAGGCTGGTAGCACGCTCGATATCATTCGAGGCACCGGTGGTAACGCCGTCAAAACCCAGGGTCAGCTCTTCGGCGATACGACCACCAAACAGGCTGCAGATAGAGCTGATCAGGAAACGCTTGCTGTGGCTGTACCTGTCCTCTTCGGGCAGGAACATGGTTACACCAAGAGCGCGGCCACGGGGGATAATGCTCACTTTATAGACCGGGTCATGCTCGGGCATCAACCGACCAACAATAGCGTGGCCAGACTCGTGGAACGCCGTGTTCCGCTTTTCCTTTTCGCTCATCACCATGGACTTGCGCTCGGCGCCCATCATGATCTTGTCTTTCGCCAGCTCAAATTCTTCCATGGAAACCAGACGCATATTTCTGCGCGCCGCAAAAAGCGCTGCTTCATTAACCAGGTTCGCAAGATCTGCGCCGGAGAAGCCTGGCGTACCGCGGGCGATCAGCGAGGGCATAACGTTTTCATCCAAGGGCACTTTCTTCATGTGCACCTTGAGAATCTGCTCCCGACCGATAATGTCGGGCAGACCAACAACGACCTGGCGGTCAAACCGACCGGGGCGCAACAGCGCCGGATCAAGAACGTCCGGGCGGTTGGTCGCAGCAATAACGATAACGCCCTCATTGCCTTCAAAGCCGTCCATTTCAACCAGCAGCGCGTTCAAGGTTTGCTCACGCTCATCGTGACCACCACCCATGCCAGCACCACGATGGCGACCGACTGCATCGATTTCATCAATAAAGATGATACAGGGGCTCTGCTTCTTCGCTTGCTCGAACATGTCCCGCACACGTGATGCGCCAACACCTACGAACATCTCCACGAAGTCAGAACCGGAAATAGAGAAGAACGGAACCTTGGCCTCACCAGCAATGGCCTTGGCCAGCAGGGTTTTACCGGTACCCGGCTGCCCCACCATCAAGACGCCTTTGGGAATGCTGCCACCAAGACGCTGGAACTTGCTGGGGTCTCGAAGAAAGTCCACCAACTCCTTAACATCTTCTTTAGCCTCATCCACACCCGCTACGTCGGCAAACGTGGTCTTGATCTGGTCTTCACTCATCAACTTCGCTTTGCTTTTGCCAAACGACATGGGGCCTTTGCCACCACCGCCGCCCTGCATCTGGCGCATGAAGAACACGAACAGTGCGATTATGATCAGAATCGGGAATGCCGCGACCAGCAGCTGCGTCCAGAGACTCTGGCGCTCCGGCTCCTTGCCGATTACTTCTACTTGATTCGCCAGTAGATCGTCCATCAGCTTGTTATCCGCCACCTGCGGGCGAATTGTCTGGAATTGGGAACCATCGCCACGGGTGCCCTGAATTTCCAGACCATCAATAGTGACTTTGTTGACTTGGCCCTGCTGAACCATTTCAACGAATTGGGAATAATTGACTTGCTGACCGGTGGTGGTGGGAGAGAAATTCTGAAACACCATCAACAGTACCGCGGCTATTATCAGCCAGAGAACCAGATTTTTTGCCATATCGTTCAAGGATCATCACCTGTGAATTGAAGAGCAGGCCATCGAAGGAACTACTCTTTACTGACACCTTACACCAATTATACGTCTCTCCACCAGAAACGGCCTATCCGTTACGGCCACAGAAAAACGCAGCTGTGGATCAACCTGAAAACGCTTAAGAACGCCGGATAAATCCCCATGTTACTTGTATGTGGGCCTCATCTCGGAAATTACAACGCCTGCAAGGTGATCTGTATACAAGGTTGTCTGTTACAATCCGCCAATTATACGACGTTGCCAGCGAATATGCCGCTGACCTTTTGTTAATTGCACCGATAAAGAGATTACATCATGAGTCTTTCACCGGAACAGCGCCGGGAATACCGGGCCATTGCCCACCATCTGAAACCCGTCATTATTGTGGGCGACAAGGGCCTCACCCAAAATCTCCAGGAAGAACTGGAACGCGCCCTGAACGACCACGAACTCATCAAGATCAAAGTGGCAAGCCAGGATCGGGAAGCTCGCCAGGAAGCAATAAACGCCCTGTGCGAAGCCAGTGGCGCTGAAGTGGTGCAGACCATTGGGAAAGTCGCCGTTATTATGCGCAGAGCCAAAACGCCCAACCCAAAGCTTTCCAACCTGTTGCGCCATAAAAGCTGACGTCCGCAGAACACTCGAAACAAGAACACCCGCAACAAGAGTACCTGGTAGAAAAACCCCTGAATAAAAAACCGGCTATGCAAAACACAGTCGGTTTTTTATTCTCTGCGTGCGGGCTACGCCAGCGCCGCTCGAGTCAGATGTATTCCACCTTTTCGATTTCGTATTCCACGGTGCCAGAGGGCACACGGATAGCGACAACATCGTCTTCGCTCTTGCCAACGAGTGCGCGAGCGATGGGCGAAGAAATCGACAATTTGCCTTCCTTTATATCCGCCTCATCCTCACCAACGATTTTGTAAACCACTTGCTCATCTGTATCCATATTCAGCAGATGAACGGTGGTGCCGAAGATCACCCTGCCGGTATTCTCCATGGCAGTGACATCGATCACCTGAGCGGCAGAAAGCTTGCCTTCGATTTCCTGAATCCGGCCTTCAATAAAGCTCTGCTGCTCCCGCGCAGCATGATACTCGGCGTTTTCTTTAAGGTCACCATGCTCACGCGCATCCGAAATTGCAGCGATAACCCGGGGGCGATCCTCGGATTTCAGCTTCTGGAGCTCCTTACGAAGGCGGGCCTCACCCGCTTTTGTCATAGGTACTCTTTCACTCATAATCTTACTTCCCTGCGTGGAGGTCTTGCAGGCGGCGTACTGTACGCTCCGGGCCAAACCTGATAGCCCGACAGAAGGCTTCGCCACCCGCCAGTGTTGTTGTATAAGCTACTTTGGTCTGCAGAGCCGACTGGCGAATCTGCGCCGAATCGGACACTGCCTTGCGACCCTCAGTGGTATTAATAATGAGCTGAACCTGTCCGTTCTTGATAGCGTCCACAATGTGAGGACGCCCTTCACCCACTTTGTTTACCCGCTCCACTTCGATACCTTCCGCGCGGAGGGCCTTCGCTGTGCCAGTCGTGGCAACAAGCTTGAAGCCAACATCAATCAGATCACGGGCAACCTGAATGGCGCCCGCCTTGTCCACATCACGAACCGACATAAACACGGTACCGCTGGAAGGCAAACGCTCTCCGATGGCCAGCGAAGCCTTGGCAAACGCCTCATCGAAGCTGTCGCCAAGGCCCATAACTTCGCCCGTGGATTTCATCTCAGGCCCAAGAATCGGGTCAACCGAAGGGAACTTGTTAAACGGGAAAACCGACTCTTTTACAGCGTAATAACCTGGAACAACTTCTTCTGTAAAGCCCTGCTCTGCAAGCGAGGTACCGGCCATAACTCTGGCCGCCACCTTGGCCAGCGACACACCGATAGCCTTGGATACAAAAGGCACCGTTCTTGAAGCACGCGGGTTAACCTCGATCACGTAGATTTCATCATCCTGCCAGGCCAACTGCACGTTCATCAGACCCACAACTTCAAGCTCGATAGCCATTTTCCGGACCGCCTCACGCATGGCGTCCTGAACCTCGGGCGGCAACGTGTAGGGCGGCAAGGAGCACGCCGAGTCACCGGAGTGAATACCGGCCTGCTCAATGTGTTGCATGATGCCGCCGATGACCACATCTGTGCCGTCGCAGATGGCATCAATATCGACTTCAATGGCAGCGTTGAGGAAGTGGTCCAGCAATACCGGGCTGTCGTTGGAGACCAGTACCGCACTGCGCATATAGCGCACCAACTCGTCTTCACCGAAAACAATTTCCATGGCTCGGCCGCCCAACACATAAGATGGCCGAACCACCAACGGGTAACCAATCTCGCTGGCCGCAACGATACCCTCTTCAAGACTCCGAACAGTGGCGTTTTCCGGCTGCTTGAGGCCCAGGCGCTGAATCATCTGCTGAAAACGCTCACGATCTTCCGCCCGGTCAATCGCATCCGGGCTGGTTCCGATAATCGGTACGCCGGCAGCTTCCAGGCCCCGAGCCAGTTTCAGAGGTGTCTGGCCACCGTACTGAACAATCACGCCTTTTGGCTTCTCGACGTGGATGATTTCAAGCACGTCCTCGAGCGTAATCGGCTCAAAGTACAACCGATCAGAGGTATCGTAATCCGTTGACACCGTCTCCGGGTTGCAGTTGATCATGATGGTTTCGTAGCCGTCTTCACGCATGGCAAGCGCCGCGTGCACACAGCAGTAATCAAACTCGATACCCTGGCCAATGCGGTTGGGGCCGCCACCAATAACCACAATCTTCTCACGATTGGTAGGCTCCGCCTCGCACTCTTCCTCATACGTGGAATACATGTAGGCGGTATCAGAGGCGAACTCGGCAGCACAGGTATCCACACGCTTGTACACCGGGCGAATGTTCAGATCATGCCGCAACTTGCGCATGCTTGCTTCGGTTATGCCCAGCAGCTTCGCCAGCCGCGCGTCAGAGAAACCCTTACGCTTGAGACGGAACAGGGTGGCATGATCGATATCCGCCTTGCCGGCGGTCTTTAGCGCCTGCTCTTCACGAATAAGATCTTCGATTTGCACCAGGTACCAGGGATCAACCTTGGTGTACTCGAACACGTCATCCACGCTCAGCCCGGCACGGAAAGCATCACCGATGTACCAGATACGCTCCGCACCGGGAACGCTGAGCTCTTTGGTAAGGGTTTCGCGGGAGCTTTCGGAGCTGAACTCTTCGAGCTGCTCATCGAAACCGTCTGATCCCACTTCCAGACCACGGAGGGCTTTCTGCAGAGATTCCTGGAAGGTGCGGCCAATCGCCATAACCTCACCCACAGATTTCATCTGGGTGGTCAGGCGGGCATCAGCCTGCGGGAACTTTTCAAAGGTAAATCTGGGGATCTTGGTAACAACATAATCGATACTGGGCTCGAAGGATGCTGGTGTCACGCCCCCGGTTATTTCGTTACGCAGCTCATCAAGTGTGTAGCCAACCGCCAGCTTCGCTGCCACTTTGGCAATCGGGAAGCCGGTCGCCTTGGAGGCCAGTGCAGATGAACGCGAAACCCTCGGATTCATCTCGATAACAACCATGCGGCCTGTGTCCGGATTAATACCGAACTGTACGTTGGAGCCGCCAGTTTCCACACCAATTTCACGCAGCACCGCCAGTGAGGCATCGCGCATGATCTGGTATTCCTTGTCGGTCAGCGTCTGGGCTGGCGCAACTGTAATGGAATCCCCGGTATGGACGCCCATGGCATCAAAGTTCTCAATGGCACATACGATAATGCAGTTGTCCGCTTTGTCGCGGACCACTTCCATCTCATACTCTTTCCAGCCGATCAGCGACTCATCAATAAGCAGTTCGTTGGTAGGGGAAAGATCAAGCCCGCGGGTACAGATCTCTTCAAACTCATCCCGGTTATAAGCAATACCGCCACCGGATCCGCCCATGGTAAACGACGGGCGAATGATGCACGGAAAGCCGATGTCTTCAGCCACTGTCCAGGCTTCTTGCATAGTGTGAGCAATAGAGGCGCGGGGGCACTCAAGGCCAATGGCTTTCATCGCCTTGTCAAAACGGCTTCGGTCTTCCGCTTTATCAATGGTGTCGGCATTGGCGCCGATCATTTCCACGCCGTGCTCAGCCAGAACCCCGTGCTTTTCCAGATCCAGCGCACAGTTCAATGCAGTCTGACCACCCATGGTAGGCAGCAAGGCATCAGGCTTTTCTTTTTCAATGATTTTGGCGACGGTCTGCCAGGTAATCGGCTCAATGTAGGTGGCATCCGCCATCACCGGGTCGGTCATGATGGTGGCCGGGTTCGAGTTAACCAGTATTACCCGGTAACCTTCCTCACGCAGGGCTTTACAGGCCTGAGCGCCGGAGTAGTCAAATTCGCACGCCTGCCCGATCACAATCGGGCCTGCGCCCAGAATCAGGATGCTTTTAATATCGGTCCGTTTTGGCATGTCTTGGTAAACCTGTCAGCAACGTTTAAATTCTTGCAGCGCAATAAAACGGCGCGTGCCTGGGATGACGTATCTATCCGTGAGCCGGTACTACCCCTTACGGACTTCCATAAGACGGATAAACTCATCAAACAGGGGCGCCACATCGCCGGGGCCCGGGCTCGCCTCGGGGTGCCCCTGAAAGCTGAACGCCGGCTTATCCGTGCGGCGAACGCCCTGCAAAGTGCCATCGAACAGCGATTTATGGGTCACTTCAAGTACGGCAGGCAGAGAAGCTTCATCCACTGCGAATCCGTGGTTCTGGCTTGTAATCATGACAGTGCCGTTTTCAAGGTTCTGAACCGGGTGGTTGGCGCCATGATGGCCGTGATTCATTTTCATACTTTTCGCGCCACTGGCCAGCGCCAGGAGCTGATGCCCCAGGCAGATTCCAAATACCGGAATTTCGGTTTCCAGCACGTCCTGAATCGCCTTGATTGCGTAGTCGCAGGGCTCAGGATCGCCCGGGCCGTTGGAGAGGAATATGCCATCCGGATTCATCGCCAGCACTTCTGACGCCGGAGTTTGCGCAGGCACAACGGTGATGTCGCAGCCACGGGATGCGAGCATGCGCAGAATGTTAAACTTGACGCCGTAGTCCCAGGCTACAACCTTGAATTTCGATTCGCCACCTTCTGCGTAGCCCTCGCCGAGCGTCCACTCTCCCTGGGTCCACTTATAGGATTTTTCGCAGCTGACCACTTTGGCCAGGTCCATGCCTTCGAGCCCCGGGAACGCATTTGCGAGTTCTAATGCACGCTCCGCAGTGGCATCAGCACCGGCCACGATTGCGCCGCTCTGTGAGCCTTTATCACGGAGAATGCGGGTCAGGCGTCGGGTATCTATATCGGCAATTCCGACAATGTTACTGCTTCGCAGGTATTCGTCCAGTGACCCGGTGCTGCGCCAGTTACTGGCCACCAGAGGCAGGTCGCGAATAATGAGGCCGGCTGCCTGGATGCGGTCTGACTCAACATCTTCTTCATTCACACCGGTGTTACCGATATGAGGATAGGTCAGGGTAACGAGCTGGCGCGCGTAGGACGGGTCGGTGAGTATTTCCTGGTAGCCGGTCATGGCGGTGTTGAACACCACTTCTCCGCTGGTTTCGCCGTCAGCGCCAATAGCGGTGCCGTAAAACAGGCTTCCGTCTGCGAGTGCAAGGATTGCAGGTGTGCTCAAGGCTTGTATCCTCATCGAGTGGCGTATCGGTTCGTCACGAACAGGAACGCAAGCGCAAATTCAGGTCGCAAAAAAGCGAGAGGGAGTAAAAACTCCGTCCCGCTTTTTGTTATCCGGGAACCATTTTTGTTCCCTGGGCTTTTCAAAGCCTACGCTTGGTGCAGTTAAACCGCCTTATTGTATTAAAAATGCGGTTTTGTGTCCATGCAAAATCTCACTTAGCTCAGGCACCGGCGGCGCACTGGGGTTATCTTCCGGGAAACGCTACAAGCACATCCCTGTGCGCTTGACTCCGGCCATCCATGGCCTCCGACATTCCCGGAAGATAACCCCAGCCCGCCACCTCAGGATTGCCTAAAACTCATTTCAACGAAAGGACGTCCTGCATGTCGTACAGGCCTGCAGGCTTGTCTTTCAGCCACAGGGCGGCACGCATAGCGCCTTTGGCGAAAGTCATGCGGCTACTCGCCTTGTGAGTAATCTCAATGCGCTCGCCTTCGGTAGCGAACAGCACGGTGTGGTCGCCCACTACGTCACCGGCACGAATGGTTTCGAAGCCAATTTCCTTGCGGGTACGTTCGCCGGTAAAACCTTCACGGCCATAGACTGCACATTCTTTAAGATCGCGATCCAGTGCATCAGCGACGACTTCGCCCATGCGCAGGGCGGTGCCAGAAGGCGCGTCTTTTTTGTGCCGATGGTGGGCTTCGATGATTTCGACGTCGTAGTCATCACCCAATGCCGCTGCCGCGGTGTGCAGGAGATTGAGAACCACGTTCACGCCAACACTCATGTTGGGCGCAAACACTACCGAAGTGGACTCTGCCGCCAGGGCAAGTTGCTGTTTTTCTGCGTCGGAAAGGCCGGTAGTACCGACAACCAGCATTTTGCCATTAGCTTTGCAGAATTCGGCGTTTTCCAGGGTCAGATCCGGAAAGGTGAAGTCGATGAGCACGTCGAAATCGTCTTTCACATCCGCCAGGGTACCGGCCATCTTTACGCCGGTTTTCCCGATACTGCTCATTTCGCCAGCATCGGCACCGATCAGGCTGCTGCCCGGCTCGACGACAGCGGCACCGAGCTCAAGCCCTTCTGTGCCGTCAACCGCCTCAATCAGCACCTTTCCCATGCGCCCGGCGGCGCCGATGATTGCTACCCTCATGGCCTTTTCCCTCTATGAAGCTGATCAGAATTTCATTTCGTCGAAGAAGCTCTTAACACCCTCAAACCAGGACGTTTTCTTCGGCGCGTGGTTCGTGCCGCTACTGCCATCAAGGGCGTCTTGAAATTCGTTCAATAGCTCCTTCTGCCGCTTGGTCAGATTCACCGGGGTCTCCACTGTTACGCGACATAGCAGGTCGCCGGAGGGGCCTCCGCGAACCGGGCTGACACCTTTGTTCCGCAGCCGAAAGAGTTTTCCGGTCTGGGTTTCTGCAGGGATCCGCAGCTTCACGCGACCATCCAGTGTCGGCACTTCCAGCTCCCCACCAAGCGCAGCATCAACAATACTGATCGGCACTTCGCAATACAGGTTACGGCCATCACGGGTGAAGATTGAGTGCTCCCGCACCGACATCTGCACGTACAGATCACCGGAAGGGCCGCCATCCACACCCATTTCGCCTTCGCCGGAGAGCCGGATACGGTCACCGGTATCAACGCCCGGAGGTACTTTTACGGAGAGGGTCTTCTCTTCCTGCACCCGGCCCTGACCATGGCAAGACCTGCAAGGATTTTTGATAATCTGGCCGGAGCCCCGACATGTCGGACAAGCTTGCTGGACGGTAAAGAAACCCTGCTGCATGCGTACCTGCCCCATACCTTTACAGGTACTGCAGGCTTCCGGGCGTGAACCTTTTTCAGCGCCACTGCCGTCACAAACGTCGCACTCCCGATGCCCGGGTATTGTAATCTCGACGGTTTTTCCTTTTACCGCTTCCTCAAGATCCAGCTCCAGGGTGTAACGCAGATCCGAGCCGCGAGTGTTGCGACCGCGACCGCCGCCTCCACCGAAAATAACGCCAAACACATCACCAAAGATGTCGGAGAAGTTACCGCCTCCACCTCCGAAACCGCCGCCAGCCTGGCCATCGACTCCGGCATGGCCGAACTGATCGTAGGCCGCCCGCTTGGACTGGTCCGCCAGAACTTCGTAGGCTTCGCTCGCCTCTTTAAACTTGTTCTCGGCGTCTTTATCTTCCGGGTTACGGTCAGGATGGTACTTCATCGCGAGCTTTCGGTACGCCCGTTTAACTTCCTTCTCATCCGCGTCCCGGGAAATCCCGAGAATGTCGTAATAATCGCGCTTGGCCATGCTTTAAAACCCTGTTTTTTAAACGCGGAAAACGCGGAGTTGCTCCGCGTTTTCCAACTACCTGATGTACGTCAGATTTACTTCTTTTCGTCGTCTTTAACTTCTTCGAACTCGGCATCCACCGCGTCGTCGGCAGTCTGGGACTGAGCATCTTCCTGACCGCCAGACTGCTGCGCCTGGCCATCCTGATCTGCGTACATCTTCTGAGCCAGCTCACCTGAAACTTCGGTCAGCTTCTGGGTTTTGGCCTCAATGTCGTCTTTGTCTGAACCGGTCAGCGCTTCCTCCAAATCTTTAATCGACGCTTCAATCGACTCTTTCTCACTGTCACTGACTTTGTCGCCGGCGTCTTTCAGAGTCTTGCGCACGGCGTGAACCATGGCATCACCCTGGTTGCGGGCCTGAACCAGCTCTTCGAACTTGCGATCTTCATCGGCATTTGCCTCGGCATCGCGCACCATCTTCTCGATTTCTTCGTCGTTCAGACCGGAAGAAGCCTTGATTACGATGGACTGCTCTTTACCGGTAGCCTTGTCTTTCGCAGACACGTTCAGAATACCGTTGGCATCGATGTCGAAAGTCACTTCAATCTGTGGCACGCCACGCGGTGCGGGCGGAATGTCTGCCAGATCAAAACGACCCAGTGACTTGTTCTGTGTCGCTTGCTTGCGCTCGCCCTGAACCACATGGATAGTCACTGCGGTCTGGCTGTCATCTGCCGTTGAGAAGGTCTGCGATTTCTTGGTCGGAATCGTGGTGTTCTTCTCAATCAGCGGCGTTGCAACACCACCCATGGTTTCGATACCCAGAGACAGCGGGGTTACGTCCAGCAGCAGTACGTCTTTTACATCACCAGACAGCACGGCAGCCTGAATCGCAGCGCCCATAGCAACCGCTTCGTCAGGGTTAACATCCTTACGAGCTTCTTTACCAAAGAACTCTTTCACTTTTTCCTGAACCAGTGGCATACGGGTCTGACCACCAACCAGGATAACCTCGTCGATTTCGCTGATTTTCAAGCCTGAGTCCTTCAGGGCAACCTTACAGGGCTCCAGGCTGCGATCAACCAGATCTTCAACCAGCGACTCAAGCTTGGCGCGGGTCAGCTTCACGTTCATGTGCTTGGGACCACTGGCATCTGCCGTTACATACGGCAGATTTACGTCGGTCTGCTGACTGCTGGAAAGTTCGATTTTGGCTTTCTCACCAGCTTCTTTCAGACGCTGCATGGCCAGGGAGTCGCCGCGCAGATCAATACCACTGTCTTTCTTGAACTGATCGGCCAGGAATTCGATGATTTTCATATCGAAGTCTTCGCCACCAAGGAAGGTGTCGCCATTCGTTGCCAGCACTTCAAATTGGTGCTCACCGTCCACATCGGCGATTTCGATGATGGAAAGGTCGAAAGTACCACCACCCAGGTCGTATACCGCTACAGTGCGATCACCGCTCTTTTTGTCCAGACCGTAGGCCAGAGCT
The DNA here is from genome assembly GCA_018066865.1 of Marinobacter sp. Taxonomy (GTDB): domain Bacteria; phylum Pseudomonadota; class Gammaproteobacteria; order Pseudomonadales; family Oleiphilaceae; genus Marinobacter. The sequence goes on from JAGPVT010000097.1 coordinate 24,136, forward strand.
GCAGCAGTCGGCTCGTTGATAATACGCTTTACTTCCAGACCGGCAATCCTGCCCGCGTCTTTGGTAGCCTGGCGCTGGCTGTCGTTGAAGTAAGCCGGCACGGTGATAACCGCTTCGGTCACTTTCTCGCCCAGGTAATCTTCCGCAGTCTTCTTCATCTTCTTCAGGATTTCTGCAGACACCTGGGGTGGCGCCATTTTTTTACCCTTCACTTCTACCCACGCATCGCCGTTATCCGCCTCGGCAATCTTGTAGGGCACCATTTTAATGTCTTTCTGAACCACGTCGTCTTTGAAGCGACGGCCAATCAGACGCTTAATGGCATAAATAGTGTTGTGGGGATTGGTCACCGCCTGGCGCTTGGCCGACTGGCCCACCAGAATCTCACCATCATCGGTGTAAGCGATGATGGACGGGGTAGTGCGATCACCCTCTGCGTTCTCAATAACGCGAACTTTGTCGCCATCCATGATGGCCACACATGAGTTGGTCGTACCAAGGTCAATACCGATAATCTTGCTCATTGAGTCACTCCAGTTCTTCTGTATGCTGTACTGAATAGTTGCCCGGAAATATCTACTCCGGCTGCTGCTGTTTAAAAGCTATATTGGCACTTTGGCTGATTTTTCAAGCCTTCTCATCAATTTTTGGTGCATCCTGAGCCTTCGCGACCATCACCATTGCCGGGCGTACCACACGCCCGTTCAGCAGGTAGCCTTTTTGCACCACAGCCACCACGCTGTTCGGTTCTGCATCCGGCGCCGGAACCATAGACATGGCCTCGTGGTGCTGAGGGTCGAACGGCTCGCCGATCGGGTTCAGAGGCTCAACATTGAATTTTTTCAGGCTCGATTCGAGTAAGCTCAGCGTCATCTCGACACCTTGGCGGATAGACGCCACAAGATCACCGGTATCCCCCTGACCTTCAGTACTCTCAACCGCTTTTTCAAGGCTGTCTGCCACGGGCAACAGTTCTTTAACAAACTTCTCCAACGCAAACTTGTGGGCCTTTTCCACATCCATTTCTGCCCGGCGACGCACGTTCTGCATTTCTGCCTGAGACCGCAGCATCTGCTCCTGAAACTCCTGAACCTGCGCTTTCAACGCGTCCAGCTCAGACGTCTCGCCTTGCCCGGCTTCCTGCTCGCCCGCCGCTTCCGCCGACGCATCAACGGCTTCATTTAATTCTTCTACCTGCTCATTGCGGTTTTCGTCAGTACTCATGACTACTCCTGCCAGATCTTCGGTGGCCGGCTAAAACGCGACCCATTGAACATAGGCTCCGGCCCCGCAGAGCCGGAAGTCTGTTATTGCGAACGGATATGGGGCTCACCGCTCAGGTTTCAACCACTAAAGCCCCTATTCCTGAAAAAATCCCGCCCAAGTGTTTGCAAAGCTGAAAACCCCTGTATATATTCACAGTCACTGTATGTACGAACAGTATATTTCAAGAGCGGAGGTTATCTGCATGCTCACACAGCTCACGGTTTCCAATTACGCGATTGCCGAAAGGGTAGAACTTCAATTCGGCAAAGGCATGACAGCCCTCACCGGTGAGACGGGAGCAGGCAAATCCATTGTGCTGGATGCTCTCGGGCTTGCCATGGGCGGCCGCGCCGATGCCGGAGCAGTGCGCCATGGCGCCAAGCGTGCGGATATCACCGCAACCTTTGATGTCTCTGCCATTCTGGAGGCACTGCAGTGGCTGGAGAGCCACGAACTGGACGACGACAGCGACTGCATCCTGCGCCGTGTAATCAGTAAAGACGGGCGCTCACGGGCCTACATTAATGGCCAGCCCTGCCCGCTCGCGCACTTGAAAGACCTGGGCGGGCTACTGATGGATATTCACAGCCAGCACCAGCACCAATCTCTCCTGCGCAAGGAAACCCACCGCAAACTGATTGACGAATTCGCGGGTGCGGAAGATCTTGCCAGCGAGACACGCGAAGCATGGCAAGCGTGGAACCAGATCCGCACAAAATTGCTCGAACGCCAGCAGAATGCAGAAGAATCTGAAGCCAAGCTGCAACTGCTGCGCTATCAGGTTGAAGAGCTTGACCGCCTTGCGCTGGAAAGCGGCGAGCAGGAGCAACTGGAACAAGAGCAAGCGCAACTTAGCCAAGCCGATGCGATTCTTCACAACAGCCATCAGGCAGCCCTGTTGTGCACCGAAGACGAAACCAATGCCGCAGGACTGGTGCGCCAGGCGCTGCAACAACTGGAGCAGCTGCCAGTCGAAATACCTGCGCTGGCCGACACCATCCAGATGCTCAACGAAGCACAAATCCAGATCAGCGAGGCCGGCGACAACCTTCGCCATTTTGTCGATGACTACGAGGCAGATCCCGCGCGCCTGACGGAAGTTGAAGAGAGGCTGAGCGCCATATACCAGATGGCACGCAAGCACCGAATCAGCCCCGAGGAACTACCGGAGTTTCACAAACGGCAAAGCGCAGAGCTGGCAGAACTGGACGGCGGTGAGGGCAGCCTGGAGAAGCTGGAAGAGGAACTGGAAAGCCGGCGCGACGGTTTTAATGAACTGGCCAGAAAGCTTTCAGGTATCCGGGCCAAAGCTGCCGGGGAGCTGGATCA
>JAGPVT010000176.1 GCA_018066865.1 Marinobacter sp.
TCCTCACCGCTGCCTTCTCGCCATTCCCCTGCCAGCAGTTGCAGATGAAGATTCTGATAGCACTCAGACATGAGCTCGACCTCGCTGTTTATTCCGAACGTTTGATGCCAGTGTATCTATTTATCCGAAGCGTGCGACTGAACTAGTGGTATCTACGGTGGGTGAGCGTTCACTTCCCTATACAGAAGGAGCCAAAGATCTTCCCCAACAGCTCATCCGGTGTGATCTGCCCTGTGATTTCTCCCAGCGCATCCTGAGCCGTACGTAAATCCTCAGCCAGCAGTTCGCCAGCGCCATAGCCTTCCAGCTGAGCCTGGCCTTGCAGCAGGTATTCCCGGGCGCGCTCCAGCGCATCCAGGTGCCGGCGACGAGCCAGAAAGCCACCTTCGGTGGTACTGGCAAAACCCATACATTGCTTCAGGTGATCCCGCAGCACATCCAGCCCTTCTGTGGATTTCGCGGCAAGGCGTATTACGGGTGTATGGTCTGTGGATAACTCTGAGAGGCCGACGGTTTCTCCGCTCAGGTCGACCTTGTTACGGATCACTGTAACCGGTGCTGAAGCAGGCAGCTGATCTATAAAATCCGGCCAGATTTCGTGGGGCGTGGTCTTATCTGTGGTGGTGGCATCCACCATAAGCAGAATACGGTCGGCCTGGCGGATTTCATCCCAGGCACGGGCAATGCCGATCTGTTCCACTTCGTCCGGGCTGTCACGCAGACCTGCAGTATCAATGATATGCAAGGGCATACCGTCAATGTGAATATGTTCCCTCAGTACATCCCGGGTAGTTCCTTCAATAGCAGTCACTATCGCTGCTTCACGGCCTGCCAGTGCATTGAGGAGGCTGGATTTACCCGCATTTGGGCGGCCAGCAATCACCACCTTCATACCATCGCGCAAAATCGTGCCCTGTTGGGCCTCGCCTAATATACCCTCAAGCTGTTCCAACAAGATCTGCAAATCCGTAGCGACTTTTCCGTCGGCCAGGAAGTCGATTTCCTCTTCCGGAAAATCAATGGCGGCTTCCACATAAATCCGCAAGTGAGTGACCGCATCCACCAAGGTTTCGATGCGTCGTGAAAACACACCTTGCATGGATCGCACGGCGCAACGAGCTGCCTGCTCCGAACTGCTTTCAATCAGATCAGCAATGGCTTCCGCCTGGGCCAGATCCAGTTTGTCGTTAAGAAATGCCCGTTCAGAGAACTCTCCAGGGCGCGCCAACCGGCTCCCAAGGCGGCAGACTTCCCGCAACAGCAAGTCGAGAATGACGGTGCCACCGTGACCCTGCAACTCGAATACGTCTTCGCCTGTAAAGGAATGGGGGTTCGGGAAGAACAGACCAATTCCTTCATCAATAAGCTCACTCTTCTGATCGAGAAATGCTCCGTAATGGGCGTATCGGGGCTTTGGCGTATACCCCAACATTTCAGAAGCAATGACCTTTGCCAGTGGGCCAGATACCCGCACGATGCCCACGCCGGCCTGGCCAGGCGCCGTGGCTATCGCCGCTATGGTGTCGGGAGTGTGGGGTGCGTGGAGAGTTCCGGAGCTCTGGTTCATGACAAATGCCTCTTACACAGGAGTTTTGTGTGTTCCTGAAACAGTAAAGGCCCCGTTACGGAGCCTTTACTGAACAATCAACTTGCCATTGTATCAGTGCTTCTTGGCGGCCATTTCCAGCTCAATCTTGCGGGTAATGTACCATTGCTGACTGATCGACAGAATGTTGTTCACCAGCCAGTAAAGTACCAGACCAGCAGGGAACCAGAGGAAGAAGATCGTGAATACGATAGGCATCAGCTTCATGATCTTGGCTTGCATCGGGTCCGGCGGAGTCGGGTTCAGGTGCATCTGCAACATCATGCTGGCACCCATCAGGATCGGCAAAATGAAGTACGGGTCCATAACCGACAGGTCGTGAATCCACAGCATGAAGGGCGCATGGCGCAGCTGCACACTCTCAAACAGTACCCAGTACAAGGAAATAAACACCGGCATCTGAACCAGGATAGGCAAACACCCGCCCAGCGGATTGATCTTTTCCTTCTTGTACAGTGCCATCATTTCCTGGGACATACGTTGGCGATCATCACCGTAAAGCTCTTTCAGCCTGGTGAGCTGCGGAGCAACCGCACGCATACGGCCCATGGAACGATAGCTGGTGGCAGAAAGTTTGTAAAACGCGCCTTTAACCAGAACCGTTAGCAGGATAATGGAAACGCCCCAGTTGCCTACCAGGCCGTGGAACCATTCCAGAATGATGAACAACGGGAGTGAGATGAAGAACAGCCAGCCAAAATCCACTGTACGATCAAGGTTCGGCGCAGCTGCTTCAAGACGATCGATGATTTTTGGTCCTACATAGGCACGAGCACCTATCTCTGTGGTTTCTCCAGGTGCTACGGTCGTTGCCGGATAAACAAAACCCATTACATGTAACAAGCCACGGCGAGTTGTCTGGAACTGCGCAGGCTGGTCTCTTTCCGGTATCCAGGCCACAAGGAAGTAGTGCTGCAAAAACGCCATCCAGCCGTTGGTTACTGTCTGATTAACGCGTTTTTCTTCCAGATCACCAAAATCGAACTTTTCATAAGGATCTTCCGGAGAGCTGGTTACCAGGCCAAGGAAGGCTTTGATACCCATACTGGGCCCGGAGGTAGGATCCGGTGACTGATCGCGAACAATTTTGCCGGTAAAATTGGCCTGCCAGTTTTCGCTGGACTGATTATCAATCAGATAACGAACGCTGATTTCATAGCTATCACGCATAAACTGGTAGCGCTTGGTGATGCGCACACCGTTTTCCATAGTGTGTGTGAGGTTAACGGTAAGCTCATTCTCGCCTTCAGATAGCTCATAGCTCTTGGCATCAGTGCTGTAGACCGGAGCTTTACCATTTTTTGCACTGTCGGGTCCGTTCTGTCCGATAAGCCCGCTTTCCAATACATAAAAACGGTTTTCTGTATTGTTCAAAAGTTTCAGTGGCTCATTGCTGTTCAGGGTCTTGTCATAAGAGAGCAGAGAGCTTCTGACGAGATTACCGCTTACACGATCAATAACAAGATCGAGCACATCCGTGCGAACTGTTATGTATTGATCACTTACGCTGACATCGGTGTTGGCAGCGCTAGAGACTGACTGGCCACCTTCCGGTGTCGCAAACTCCTCATCCGCAGGGTTTGCGGTGGAGGTCCCCTGCGATGATTCACCCGGAAGCATCATAGAATCAGAACCGACAGAACTGTTGTCTGCTTTGATGCGAGAAGATTCTGCTACCTGCTCAGTAGGCACTGGCTGGTTATAATCATCATTCCAGGCAAGCACCATCAGATAACTGACAATAGCCAGGCCGGCAAATAATACGATGCGTTGAATATCCATAGAGTTACTGTCTGGTCTGGGTTGTTATTGAGGAGTGGTCAGCCTGCGAACAGCAATCGATCGCTGCTTCTTGCCCGGATTTCAAGGTGCCCGGTACTGGATCATAACCACCTTCTGCCCATGGATGGCATCTCAGTAAGCGTTTTGCAGAAAGATACAGGCCTTTCAGCGCACCGTGATGAGTAATGGCTTCCACAGCGTATTGTGAGCAGGTGGGATAATGGCGGCAGTGGCTGGCCATCAGAGGGCTGATGGCGTATTGGTAGAAGCGGATAGGAAAAAGCAGCAAGTTACGCATTAATCTGTTCCCTCACCGGCAGATGGTGATACTGCTGGTTGAGATGGGGGGAGCTGATGATACTTTTTCGCTAGCCGATGCCAGAGGCCGTTCAAAGACATGCGAACGGCTTGGTTATCCATAGCTGCTAGCCCTTGGCGTCCCAGAACAATGATATCCATTCCAGGTAGCTCAGGCTGATGCCGGAATGTCTCCCGCACCTGGCGTTTTATCCGGTTCCGCTGTACTGAAAGTTTCAGGTTCTTTTTGGCAAAAACAAGACCGATCCTGGCATGTCCGAGGTTATTCGGAGTCGCCAGGATCAGAAAATTTCTGTGCGGAACCTTCAACTGTACGTCGTTGAAGACTTTGCCGTAATCAGCAGGTCGTAAAAGACGATGCGATTTCGGGAAATTCAAAGCCTTCATAAGGCGAACGACAGATTACGCGGACAGACGTGCACGGCCTTTGGCACGACGACGGGAAATTACCTTGCGGCCGTTGGCAGTTGCCATACGGGCACGGAAACCGTGAACGCGCTTACGCTTCAGGACGCTTGGTTGAAACGTTCTTTTCATGGTGACTATCTCACAATTCGTGTGTTGGACATTCGGGAGTTGGTTGAAAAATTAATAACCAAAACAGGAGCGGCATTCTATGCAAATTCTGTCGCGGGTTCAACGTTTATTGGTACGCGCTTGTGCCGATGTGAAATAGCGCTCTTTGGGAGGTTGCGAAAGAGCACGGGAATTCCAGAGTTGTCTGTCGGGTAACAGTATTTATAGGTTTCTTTAGAATTCTTTAAGAGATCTATTATTACTGTTATTACGCAGGCACTTTT
>JAGPVT010000009.1 GCA_018066865.1 Marinobacter sp.
CGGGCACCGAGACTTCGGAGTAAGAAGAGAAACCCCGCGTCGCTACGCTCCGATGGGTGGCAGCCTTGCTCCGGTCCGGGCGGCAGGCTTCACGTGGAATGGGTGGCAACCTTCAGCGGTTTACGCAGACACCCCGCAACATTCACTGGGCGTTCCCACTTGACGCTGGCGACGTTCTTAACCTCCGCGACATCGAGCAAGGGCTTGATCAGATAAACCGGCTGCGCTCCAACAACGCGACGATTGATATGTTGCCCGGCGATAAACCGGGCCAAACGATTGTTAACGTTAAAAATAACCAGAATTTCTGGCTCGGTGCGCGGATGTCTCTGGAGGGCGACAGCATCGAGCAGGGCGACGATTATCGTGGCAGATTGGATGTGTTTGCGGATGACTTGCTGGGAATAAACGATGCTTTGATTATCAATGGTAACCAGTCACTGGCAGAGAAATCCCATTCACAATCATATGGTTATGGCGTCGATTACTCATTTCCGTGGCGCTACAACCTGTTCACGTTGAGTGGCAACCAGTTCAATTATGAAAACATTGTGCAGGGCACCAACCGCACGTTTGTCGTGAGCGGCGACAGCCAGGTTATTGATGCCAGCGCGAACCGGACGCTCTACCGGGGGCAGAGCACCAAGCTCGACGGACTGGTCGGGCTGGCTTCCAAAACGACAAATAATTATATCGAGGACGCCCGTATTGATGTTTCCAGTCGTCAGCTGTCGATCGGACGTGTCGAGCTTCGGATCAAGCAGTTTATTGGTCAGGACATGACGGCCTTTGCCAGCCTGGCGGCTGAGCATGGTTTGCGAGTTCTGGGCGCCGATGACGACAGGCAGGGCGGATTTCCAGACGACGCTCAGTTTCGGAAGTATCGCTTTTACGGTGCGCTCACTAAACCGCTTTGGCGCTGGAATGTCGGGTTGACGGGGCAGTACCAGTACAGCCCTGATCGATTGTCGGCGTCCGAGCAAGTCCTTGTGGCCAGTTCTTCGTTGATAACCGGTTTCAGCGACTATAGTCTTGCAGGCGATAGCGGCGGCTGGCTAAAGCTGGATATTGGCAGCCCCTATGTCGCTCTCCGCTTTATCCCCGGCTTTCACACCAACCTGGCATTTTCACTTCTGAAGGGGTGGGTGCCACACCGTTCCGACAGCCAACCTCAACACGGCTCTGCCAGCGCTGCCCAGATCGCTTTTACAGTTGTGGGGCAAGGTCTGTCGCTGAATCTTCAGGTTGGTAAGCGGCTTGAAGCCCCGTCTTACAACCAAATAAAAGCGGATGTTCCCGACGTTGGACTGACTCTGTCTTACAGCATCTAATAATCATTGTTCATACCAGGAAGTAGAACTGTGAAATCCTATTACCGCCCTCTCAGCATCTTTCTCGCCCTTCACATGGCATTTGCGCCATTGTATGGAGTCGCCTCAGATCTGTCAGTCGATGCCAACGCGCCGGCGTCGCAACAACCCATCCTTGATCGCGCCGGCAACGACGTACCCATCGTCCAGATTACTCGCCCAACCGATGCGGGAGTCTCGATGAACCGATATGGGAGCTTCAATATCGGTGGGGACGGCCTGATATTGAATAACGCCAGTCAGGCAATCCAAACCCAGCTTGGCGGCTATATCGAAGGTAATCCCAACCTGCATGGTAGCGCCAGTGCTGGTTTGATCGTCAATCAGGTCGGCGGCAATCTTCCATCGGAACTCAGGGGCTACGCCGAAGTTGCAGGGCGCAGTGCTGAGATTATTATTGCGAACCCGAATGGCATCACCTGTGATGGCTGTGGCTTTATCAATACACCCAGAGGCACGCTGACCACCGGTGTTGCTGGACTCAGAAGCGATGGCAGTCTGGGCGACATCAGGGTCAGGCGGGGGCTGATTCGAATTGATGGCAAGGGTATCAACGCAGCGAATATTGACCGGCTAGACCTGCTTGCACGCGCTATAGAAGTCAATGCGGATCTCTATGCCCGGGATCTCAATGTGGTGACTGGCAGTAATGCAATTGATTACCGCACGCTTGCAGCAGAAGCGATCAAAGGCCAGGGAGAGTTGCCCCGTGTCGCCCTGGATGTCTCCGGCTTAGGAGGCATGTATGCGAATCGCATCTTTATGGTGGGCACTGAGAAAGGTCTGGGCGTCAATAGCGAAGGCGTGATCGCGACGTCTACTGGGAATCTTCAGCTCTCGGCTGACGGTGCGTTGCGTTTGGGTGCGACGCATTCCGCGGGTTCAACCAAGTTAATCTCAGAATCTTCCGATATCGCGTTTCATGGGCCGGTCAGTAGTGACGGGTCACTAAACGCCAAGGCGCATGGCACGATTGCCATAAATGGCAGTGCGGGCGCTCAGGCAGAAGTTGACCTCAGCGCCGGGACGATTGTGGTAGATGAGGCGGGCCATCTCTATTCCGGGTTTGACTCAACCGGCGCGCGTACCGGTAACGGCAAGCTGGTGGTTTCCTCCGATCAGCTGACCAATTCGGGACAAATTGTGGGCCGTCAGCTCGCAATTTCAGGCGTTTCACTGAAAAACACCGGAGATTTGCGCCAGTCAGGAGAGGGAAGTGCGCGATTTGATCTCAGTGGAGTCTTTACAAACCAGGGCAAGATACTGGCAGATGGCGAAAACACCACCATCAGTGCGGCCAGCCTAGAAAATGCAAACGGCGCATCTATTGGTCAGGCCAGCACCGGCAACCTGACGTTGGATATCGCAGAGTCACTCAACAATAAGGGACAGCTTGCCAGCAACGGCGATATCAGTATAAGCGCCGCTCAGATCGACAATCGGCAGGGATCGGTTCTCGGCGGGCAGATATTGTCCGTTCAAGCGGGTGTTTTGAACAATCGCAGCGGCGAGTTGGCTTCACTGCACACGCTGAAAGTAGACGCGACTGATATCGACAACGGGACTGGGTCGATCAAAGCAAATGACCGGCTCGAACTGGCAACGCAGGCCTTCACCTACGAAGGCGAGATTGATTCCGCCTCTATCGCTATTACCAGCACCGGCCCCGTGACAGTGAACAGCATCGATGACTGGCGAACAAGCGGCGACCTTGAAATCAGTACCTCAGGTGATGTTGATTTGGAAGGAAAGCTTCAGACCGCGGGTGATTTGCAGGTTGAGGCCGCCGGGCTATCCATTGGCTATCAAGGGTTGGCTGCAGCACAAGGAAATGTTGATGTTAATCTCAGTGGCACACTTGAAAACAGGAACCGGCTCAGCGCGGCCCAGGCCCTTTTTATAGAGGCGAATCGGGTTGATAACTACAAGGATTTGGGAGGACGTCGGGCAACAGTCTCTGCCGACCGAATTGCGAACCGGGGGTTACTGTTTGGCTTGGAAAGCCTTGATCTTCGGGCCAATCACATTGAAAACGAAATGGGCGGATTGTGGAATTCCAGCACAGAAACCGCTGAAATTTTCACATTCGGCGACCTCACGATGGAAGGCCGTGAGGCAGGCAGCCGAGCACGAGTGATCCGAAATCGTCAGGGGCTGATGCGCGCCGAGGGCGATATCACTATTAATACCGACAGCCTGGAGAACCTGGGCGACTGGACGCCCGGTGGCACAGTAACCCAGACAGGACCCTACGAATACAGTGAAAGCGCCGCTTGCTTTGCTGACCCGCGTACGTGCATGGGCAAGTACGAGCGGACCTTTAAAACACAGACCGTTAAAGAAGTCCCCCTGGTGGAGGATCACTCCCCGGCCAGCCTGATCGCGGGCGGCCGCTTGGCGGGCCATGCTACTAGCCTGATAAACCGCTACAGCTACATTGGTGCTGGTGACTCAATCGCGCTGGAAGGCGATGAACTCAATAACACCGCCGTCGTCGATGAAGTTGGTGTCACGACTACCCGCCATAGTCGTTATTGGAAAAAGATCTCCACAGGGGCATTCGGAACCAATCATAAAAACGTTGTACGCGACGACGATCCAGTCGTCATAAAATCAACAGAGAACGTAACCCTGGCGGGCGCGACCATTGAGTCCGCCGGCAATGTCAGCCTGAACTTTGCAGGAAAAATCAACAACGGCACGCTGACGGATCATGTGTCTGCGGTCAGCCAGACTGGGCTGTCTAGTGCACCAGACACCACAGCATTAGGCGGCAGTGGTGTTTCCGCAGACGCGGGCACCTTGGATGGGGCGGTCGTTGATCCGCTTGCACAAGACAATTTCCACCTACCGGACAGCTCCGGGCTATTTGTCATTAATGACAATCCCGATCACCCGTATCTGATCGAAACCAATCCACTACTAACAGACTATGCCAGCTTCACCAGTTCTGATTATCTGCTGGGTCGTCTGAATTGGGATGGCGCGCAATACATGCGCCGTATCGGTGATGGCTTTTATGAGCTGACCTTGGTTGAGCAGAGCCTCCAGGCACGAACCGGCAGCCGCTTCCTGGATGGCCAGGGGGGCATGGCCATGTTTCAGCAACTCATGGATAACGCTGTCCTCACCAAGGACGACTTGAATCTTACGGCCGGTGTGGCCCTGACGAAAGACCAGGTCAATCGTCTGACCCGCAGCATGATCTGGATGGAAACCCGTGTGGTTGATGGTCAGGAACTGCTGGTGCCGATTGTCTACCTTTCGGCCGGCCAAGACCTGGCGTACGACAATGGCGCATTAATCGCAGGGCGCGATGTGTCCATTACCGCCAACTCGGGTGTGGTCAACGCCGGCGTCATCAATGCATTGGGTGCACTCACGATTTCCAGTAAAAAAGGCGGCCTGACGAACCGTGAAGGCCGGTTGCAGGCCAGCCGGCAGGTGGACATCAATGTCGCGCGGGATATCGTGAACCAAAGTGGCAAGATCACGGGCAGCGACATCCACATAAGTGCTGGTGGGGACATCCAGAACGAGACCCTGGTGAACAATGCCGGCAGCCTCGACAGTTTTGCGATCAGCCGAAAAGGCCGGGATGCGTCGATTGCCGCAGACAAGACCCTCGAAATGAATGCGGCCGGCAATGTTATCGACCGGGCGGGCAAACTCCAGGCCGGCGAAGATCTTGCTATAGCCGCTGGCGGCGATATCCGCTTTGACAGCCAGAAGCAGATCACCGGTTTCAATGTCGGCAACAGCAATAGTAACCAGTCTCTCCAGCGCACGGAGCACCTCGCCAGCTCCGTCAACGCCGGTGGCGACCTCTCACTGAACGCGGGCAGTGACATTGCGATTCAGGGTGCTCAAATCACCGCCGCGAACGATGCGGATTTGCAGGCCCAGGGCGATATTGATGTTCTCGCCGTGGCCGACACCCGTCATGCAGAGCTGCATTATCGCGAAAAATCCCGCGGACTAGGATCCGACAAACAGATGGACGCAACGTCCGATAGCCTCGTCCACAAAGGGGCGGGCGTGACAGCCGGCGGTAACCTTACCCTGGCCTCCGGCACAAACCTGCAAGTCTACGGCTCAAAATTGCAGGGTGGAGACGACGTTCGAATCGCGGCGGGTGGCGATATAAAGCTCATCGCTGCAGTTGATCAGCAACAGGAGAGCGTCCGCAAAACCGAAGAGAATAGCGTACAGCGCAAGGACGAGGTTCGTGGCTACCACCGTGAATCTGACGTGGGTGCTCTGGTGGCCAGCGGCGGCGATCTTCACCTGGGCAGCGCCGGAGACATACAGGTCACCGGTTCCGACCTGGTTGCCAGCGAGCGCCTCCAGATCGGTGAAAGCCTGGTTGAGCGCACGGGCGACGAATACAAGACGGCGTCTGGCGACAACGTCAAAAACCTCACGGTCGATGCCCTGGCGTTGAACAACGAAGAGTGGGTGGAAAAAAGCCGGAGCTTCACCGGTATCGTGAAAGCCATCGCGAAGGTGGCGGCCTATACCATTGTCGGTGTGATGGGTGTGGGAGCAGACACGCCCGCTATCGAGATCGGCAGCCGGGAAGCGGATCGGGTTCAGACGTTGAGCCACCAGGGATCAGCGCTTGTCGCGAACGATATCAGCGTAAATGTTGACGACGACGCTCGATTTGTGGGCGCCAATGTGTCCGCTGCGGATACGTTCACTGTCAACGCCGACACTATACAGGTTGATGCGGTTGCCAATACCACGTCTGAAACTCACGTTTCCGAAAAGGAAACCGTTAAGGGCCTGGGAGCCGCCCTGGATCGGGATCAAGTTCGTGTAGGCGGCATTGAGGAGCGCAAGGAACAGTCCAGTCATACCCAGGTCACCACGCAATGGCAGGGCAGCCAGATATCGGCCGCAAATATTGAGTTGAACGCTGACAACAGCATTCAGATTTTGGCCTCTGATGTTGCCAGTACCGGCGACATCGACCTGCAGGCTGGCAACAGCATTCAAGTGAGCGGGCGACAGGATACCCAGACCACAACAGACAGCCGCCATACCGAAATTCGAACCACAAGCGTCGGAGTCAAGAATGCGTATGTCGACGCCGCGTATGCGCTTAAGGCCATCGAAGACGCGCGACAGGGCGTGAATGACGCCAGGAAAGCGCTCAATGCCGCAGAGAATAAGGTTGCGCAGGGTAAAGTCCGCGAGCAGGATCTGAAATACTACCGCGCCAATCTGGCCGCAGCGACAGCCAATCTGGCCCAGACGGGAATAGCGTTCGTAGCAGCCGGTGCCACCGCCGCCGCCACGACCGGGACAGCTGGGTTTTACGCCACAGGGAGTGCTGAGCGCACGACACTCGACAGCTCCCGAACTGAGCAGTCTGCAAGCTGGAACGGCAGCCAGCTCCTTGCCGGTGGCAACGTTTCACTGAACAGCGGCGAAGACATTGGCATCGTGGGGTCGGATGTCGCCGTCAACGGCAAGCTTTCCATCGACAGCAAGAACGTCAGCATAGTGGCCGGCACGGATGCCCTTGCAACAACCTCATCAAGCGATGAATCCAACCAAAGCCTGACCGTAAGCTATGGTGCCCAAGGCCTCAGCGGCAGTGCTAATGCAGGCTATCGCAATTCCGACTCTGATGGCTCAAGCCTGACCTACCGAAACAGCACCGTCAGCGCAGGTTCGCTGGCGAGCACCAGCGAAACCTTAACCGTGGCCGGAGCGGATGTCGCCGCAAACACCGTTAATATCGACACCGACACGCTGGACGTTCGCAGCCTGCAGAACCAGAGCAGCAGCCAAAGCAAAACCCGCGGCGCCAACGCCGGGTTTGGCGTGAGCAACGGCGCGGTCAGTTC
>JAGPVT010000018.1 GCA_018066865.1 Marinobacter sp.
CGGGCAAGACGGGCCAACTCGGCAATGACCAGACTTTTACCCGCACCGGTCGGCAACACAATTACGGCAGAATCATCCGGTTTGCGAAAATGTTTCAAAGTGGCATCAACGGCTTCCTGCTGGTAAGGCCGCAGCTTAAAAGGAGCATTCATTTTGCAGTGCTGGATCGCCATCTGGATGAACAGGCGGTCATATTAGCAAATACCGATGCCGCAAGAACCCAATCCCTATTGAGGGCATTTAAGCTCTGCTGATAGCTTCAATCAAAAGACACGCAACACGCAGTAAAAAAGGCAGCTTCAGCTACCTTTTTTCGTTTAAGTGCGCCCAAATGTTGTGTGCCTGACCGCGCCACGGGAATTGGCATAGGGCGCCCAACACTGTCCATCTGAATTACATCCTGTGCTCTCTCTTTACGATGCCATTTTGCTTCTGAAGCTCTCGCACGAAAGAAACAATGCCAATCATGTCTGAGAATCCAATATCCGGTTGTGTCGGCATATTTCCGTAAGGCCAGTGGTGTTGCTGAACACCCTGAGTAACAGCTCGAGAAAAAGAGCTGTCGTTATGATGGCCTGGGTTATAAATATCATGAATCAACGGAGGCCCATTGAGTGTCCCTCCGCCGTTTTGGCCATGGCAGGATCCGCACTTTTGATTAAACACTTTCTGCCCGGATAGTGCTCGAGGGGATAACGGACCGACTTTGACATCAACATGACCGTCAAAATGCCCGGCGAGAGCAGAGGTGGTACTCAAGCTTGAAATGAGCACTAAAAAACATAATTTATTCATGATCTGTTCCTGTTCTAATTGGCTAATTTCAACCAATACGTGTCTATTTGATTGGAGGGCTTCAGAAAAACAGTGCCGGGCTGGCGCTTGAATCTGGCCAGCCCCTCATGCAACCAGGCACGCGCATAGGGAACGATGGAATCAACAACCGCGTGACTCACCTCGTGCTTGATCGTTTTGAAGGTGAGGCTTCTGTTTTCCCACTGACCAGTTCCTGCTCAACGCTATGGTCTTTTCGGTCGCTGAAATGAACCTTTCCGTCTTCATCCACCCATTTATAAATCTTTGCGTAACCTGAGTTCGCAACGATCATAAAGAGCGAAAACACGAGGGCTGGATGTGCGGCCTTCCTTAACCTTTTAAACACTGCGCGTTACCCCACGGAGAGATTGGGAGCCTCTAATCCTTCAATAATACCCAGCAGGCACGGCGTTGACTCCAGCCGCAGCTGTGGGCAGCTGGCGGTCTGGATAACGACGGGGGTTATTGAGATTTCAGCCAACTTTCAGGTTAATTTGCTTTGAACCTGTAGAGGTGAATTGCCCACTTTTACCCTTGCCCACATACTCAACAGCTCCGCCGGACTTTAAAAAAGCAGCAGTCTGCTTCTCAATCATGGCAGTAGTTAATGTCGCTTTTACGGGGTTCTTGCTCATTATATTCTCCAAGTTAACTGTTGACTTATTCACCAACCTCAAACATTCATGATATTCGAAATAGGAAATAATTGTTTGGAGCGAGAGAAGCTCGTTGAGGGGCGGGCCCTGCAACGCCTGAAGACTGCGACTGAAGGACTACCGATCATTTAAAATCGATCTTCGCCTTTTTGTTCCTAAAATACGGCCAGAGCTTAGTGACGCATTTTGCTGTGGGTATCTGCGATGACGCCAATTTTCATACTTCAACCTTGCCAATAGGCCTTACTGGCCTCATCCATCGGAAAGAAATGCTCGATTCGCAAATTCTGAGCGGTGACATCCAGGGGCGTGCCGATCGTTGCGATGGTGGAAAAGATTCTGAGTTTTTGATCCCCGAGATTCAGGGTGAAGGGGATCGCAGGGTAGTCCAGGTGCTCCACCACGTGGTTTTTCCAGTTTTTCGGAACTCCAGGCACAGTCAGGGCCTGCTCCAGCAATCGGTTGGTCCTATCCCGAAACGGGCCTGCAAGATGCTCATGATAGACCCGTTGCAGCATGTGGCAGGCGATGTTCTCCCAATCGCCCACAAAGGGTTTCATGCCTTGCTCATCCAACAGCGATAGCAAAAAGTTTGGGCGGGCCGGGAACCGGGCGCCCAACTCCACCATTCTTACCATCATCTCCTGCATGGCCTGGTTGGCCATCACCAGATAATACTCATGGTCGAAAACAACCGCCGGGTACGGCAGGTGCCCTTGCAACAGGTGCTCAAGCGCCTCCCTGATCATGGCCATGCCGGGCGCGCTCAAATCCTGGTCGGAGTATATCTGGCTGTAACCCGCCGCCGACAGCAGGCGGTTGGTTCCGCCCAGATCCGATTGCAGCATCTGCGCTAAATGCAGAACCATGCCTTTGCTGGGTTTGCTGCGACCAGTTTCCAGAAAACTGATGTGTTTTGCCGACACCTCGCACGCAAGGGCGAAATCCATCTGGCTCAGGCGCTTACCTTGCCGCATTTCTCTAAACAGCGTACCGAAGGCGCTCATTGGGTTTCCTATGAATTTCCGATTGTTCAGCCATTATCCTGGCCACGGGTAGGCTGCACCATTACCTCACAGGTAATTGAGCCTGGCGTCGCCTGGGTAGAAGCTTTGTAGCGTAGTCAAACACATTTCGAAATCCGATTGAGGTGATCCCATGAAAAACTTAGTCCGTCGATTCAGTGTGAAGCAAATCGTCCTGAGCGATGTATTCCTTTCCACGCCTCTGGCGTTAGCTCTCATTCTCGCCGCAGAGCCGATTGCCCAGTGGGCGGGAGGCCCCGGCGCAACCTTCTACCTGGTGGTCGGCATCGTGATGCTGCTGTGGTGCGTGGACATGGCCGCCATGGCCATCAATGAGCGGTGGCTGGAGAAATATTTCAACCTGATGGTTGTTGTCGATGTTACCTGGAGCCTGCTGTCCCTTGCCCTGATAGTGTGGTTTGCGGAGAGCCTGCAGCCCTTGGGTTGGGCACTGTTCGCCCTGAACGTGCTGGTTCCGCTGGACATGGCGTGGATGAAGCGGGTTGCCGCAAGTAAACCGCAGCAGCCGGCTCTGTCTATAACGTGATCGAGCGCCTCCTACTGCGAACGCCGACAGGTAGGCAGCAGTTATGTCGAAGCATTTTACATAATTTAACATCTGCAATATCAGGGATATGCCCGGGATTGCCGAACCCATCTGAATCTTAAGGCGTTGCCTTTTCGTGGCCCAGTAATTGCCTGACCTTCATCGTCTCGGAGCCACCCGCTTCTTGACGAGTATCATTCAATCAATGGTGCGGCCAGGCAGAGCTCGGCCACAGGAGAATAACAATGAAAAAACGATTGTTGACTGTCGCTTTTTGTCTATCGCTGGGTGTACCCGCTGCCTGGGCAACTGACCTGCCACAGGCTCAAACTACCGAGCGCGAAATGGTCGTCACGGCAAACCCGCTGGCCACGGCAGCCGGCGCGAAAATTCTCAAAACCGGTGGCACCGCGGCGGATGCCATGATCGCGGTGCAGACCATGCTCAGTCTGGTGGAACCCCAGTCAAGCGGGCTTGGTGGCGGAGCGTTTATCGTTTATTACGATGCTGAGACCGGCACCACAACCACCATCGATGGCCGGGAAACCGCACCGGCGGCGGTGGATGAAGCGCTTTTTTTGAATGAGGAAGGCAATTCAATCGGCTTTTTAAATGCGTGGCAGAGTGGTCTGTCCGTGGGCGTGCCGAGCATCCCGCGAATGATGGAGTACATGCATACGCAATATGGTCGTCTTCCCTGGCAGCGCCTTTTCGTACCTGCGATCACCCAGGCTCAGAAAGGCTTTTCTCTGACCCAGCGTACCAGTGATCAGGTCGCCGGCCTCCTGGCCCGCAACGCATCCTGTGAGGATCGGTTATTTTTCCGTGACCCCACGGCCTTCAATTACTTTGTTGACAGCGAGACCTGCGAAGCCAAACCTGCCGGTACAATTATCAAAAACAGGGATTATGCCAATACGCTAAAGCTGCTGGCTCGTGGTGGAGCAGATACGTTCTACACCGGCTCTATCGCTCAGGACATCGTTAGCGCCGTCCAGGGCGATCTTAACATTCCCGGATCGATGAGCCTGGACGACCTGGCCAATTATCAGGTAATTGAGCGGCCGCCGGTGTGCATCCTTTACCGTGGCAATAACGTCTGCGGCATGGGCCCGCCGTCTTCCGGTGGACTGGCCGTCGGTCAGATCATGGGTGTGCTGGAGAATTTCGACCTGGCAGGCAGGAATCCACTGGACGAGGAAGTGGTTCATCTTTTTACCCAGGCGATGCGTATCGCGTTCGCCGATCGGAACAAGTACGTTGCAGACAGCGATTTCATCACCGTTCCGGTTGAAGGCATGCTGGACAAGCAATACCTTGAAACCCGCGCTGCGCTGATTGGTGAGAATGACCTTGGCGTAGTTGAACCGGGGGTAATCTCCCCATTTTAAGAGGGCATCAAAAGTAGAGTTCAGGCCACCATGGCCAATTTCTGTTGTGGGGTAATGCCTCCGAGAGCCATGTTGGGCCGTTCATTATTGTAGGTCCATAGCCACTGCGTTGCATATTCCTGAACCTCTTCAATCGAGTGGAACAGGTATTGGGCCAGCCAGTCATAGCGCACGGTGCGATTGTAACGCTCGATATACGCATTCTGCTGCGGGTTGCCGGGCTGAATAAAGACCAGTGTAATATCGTGCCTCTTAGCCCAGGCGGCCAAGGTGGCACTGATGTATTCTGGGCCATTGTCGCAGCGAATTTGCATGGGCTTTCCCCGCCACTCGATGATCTGATCCAGGGCCCGGATAACACGCTCAGAGGGCAGTGACAGGTCTACCTCAATGCCAAGACCTTCCCGGTTGTAATCGTCAATCACATTGAACAGCCGGTAACTGCGCCCATCCTCTAACTGGTCGTGCATGAAGTCCATGGACCAACTGATGTTGATGGCCGTAGGCACCGCCAATGGCTCGGGTTTCTCACGTACCAGCCGTTTACGAGGCTTGATGCGTAGGTTCAGCTCCAGTTCCCGGTAGATCCGATAAACACGTTTGTGGTTCCAGGGGTAACCCTTCACGTTGCGCAGATACAGAAAACACAAGCCAAAGCCCCAGTTTCGCTGATTATGGGTTAAGCGCACCAACAGATCCGCGATCTCGGCATTTTCACTGCTGAGCTTAGCCCGGTAGCGATAGCAGGACTCACTGACACTGAAGGCCTCGCAGGCTTGGCGAATGCTACAACGAACAGCGCCAACGGCTTTGTGCGCCATCTCGCGGCGGAGAGATGGCTTTACCACTTTCCCTCAAGAGCTTCCTTGCGCAACTCAGACTTGAGCCGTTCTTCGGCATACATCTTCTTCAGCCGCCGGTTCTCATCCTCAAGCTCTTTCATGCGCTTGATCATGGAGGTATCCATGCCGCCGAACTTGGCACGCCATTTGTAGAAACTGGCGTTGCTCATACCGTGTTCGCGGCATAACTCAGGAACGGGCACGCCGTTTTCGGCTTGCTTCAGGATCGCCATGATCTGGCTATCGGAAAAACGTGATTTTTTCATGCAGAATCTCCCTGCGTGTAGCTTACGGAAAATTCTACTTCTGATCACCGCTCTTTATCGGGGGGATTACCCTTCCAGTACCCTTGGGCAAATTCATCATACTCTTCATGGATTTTAGGCAAACTGTTAAGCCATTCTATTTCTTCGCTAAAATCAACGTTACGTAGATCAAGTTTCCCAATGATGTAAGATGACATTTGCGTTCTCCAAATTAAAACTGGGTAAGCGGATTAAATGGTTGATCTTACCTTTGCATGAGAGTGAGACAGACCGGCATCTCATCGGATTATCTGGTTGATGCTTCACCTACTGCTGGTGCATGTTTCCTTCGCTAATTCCAGCAAGAACCCCACACGCCTC
>JAGPVT010000029.1 GCA_018066865.1 Marinobacter sp.
GTGAGGGCCAGTGTCGCCGCCTCTGCGGGTCAGCCCGGTGAAGCTGAAGCAGAGGTCGGTGGGTGTATTGGCACTCATGGCCAGCAGTTCACACATAGAACGAGCTTACTCCTTGCAGTAATTGTGATCAGCGATACAAACTCTTGCCGGCAAAGCGCTCTACCAAAGGCTGATAGGCCGAGCCCAGCAGGCGGTTAATCGCATCAATACCCCAGGCATCTGACCCTACAAGGATACGGGATTCGTTTTTGAGGATACCTTTCACAATGGTTTCCGCGGCTTTTTCGGGCGTAGTCATGGCCAGTTTATCAAAGCCCTTGCGCATTTCTGTCGCCTGTTCAGGCTTGCTTGTGCGCGCCGAGTTGGCAATGTTGGTACGAATGCCACCCGGATGCACACAGCTGACGGCAACCGGCTGTTTCTCCAGTTTCATTTCCTGACGCAGGGACTCGGTAAATCCGCGAACCGCAAATTTTGCTGCGTTATAAGCACTTTGCGTAGGCACGCCGATCAGGCCAAACACACTGGAGATATTCACAACGTGGCCATCACCGGAGGCAATCAGATGCGGCAGGAAAGCACGAGTGCCGTGAGCGACGCCCCAGAAGTCGATGTTCATGATCCACGCAAAATCAGCGTCCGTCATCTCTCTCACCGTTGCGGAGAGTGCAACGCCCGCGTTGTTGATGATCACGTTAACCTGGCCAAAATCCTTCACCACCTCCGCCGCATGGGCGTATATAGCGTCTCTGTCACTCACATCCAACCGGTAGGTTCTGACGTCCGAGCCCGTGATGGCCGCGGCCGTTTCAGCCAGACCGTCCTCATCAACATCCGATAGCGCCAGCCTGCAGCCCCGCACCGCCAGTGCTTTGGCGAGTGCGCGCCCAATACCGGAACCCGCTCCGGTGACAACCGCTACTTTGTTTTTCAAATCTTTCATGGGCATTGGGCTCTTGTTGTGTGTTGCGCTAACTAAAGAAGATACTCTAACAACTGCCCCTGATCAGCATATGGCTACAAATTCTGTAATGAACGACGCTCGGGCCACTCGGTCTCAGCCTCGGCTTTTGGGTACAATCCATCATCCGGGAGCTCGATCTCGCGGATTTCCTAAACCCTGAACCTGCGGATTTTCTGTATGGAATGGAGTCTTACGCATTTTTGGCTGATTCTGGCCCTCGCTTTGGGCTTGGCTGAGCTGGCATACGGCATATTTCTGCTGCTGGCACTGGCTATCGCCGCTGCCCTGACGGCAGTGCTGGCCTTCATTGGCATGTCGTTCGAATGGCAACTGGTTGGCATGGGCGTGTTCTCGGGCCTGCTGGTGCCCATCGCTATCCGCTGGATCCGCCCGCGGTTTTCCCCCAAAGGCGTGGCCTACGGCACTACTGGCACAGGCGTCGAGCAGGGCCAGCGCTATCGTACCCTCAAGCGGGATTTCGATGGCGCTACGGGCATCAAGATCAACGGCGACTTTTACCGCCTGAGAGACGACAATACCGGCGCCACCGATTTCCCTGAGGGAACCGACGTTATATTCAGGCAATTTGATGGCACAACGGCCATTGTCCAAACCGCCACACACAAGGAACTGTAAGCATGGAATCCTATATCACACCGGGGCTAATCATCAGCCTGATTGTTGTTATCATCGGCATCTTTATCATTGCCAAGGGGCTGGTAATCATCCGGCAGTCGGAAGTTATGGTCATTGAGCGCCTGGGTTCGTTCAACCGCGTTCTGGAAAGCGGCGTTAACATCATCATTCCTTTTATCGAACGACCCCGCCCCATCACCATGATCCGCTATTTACGCGCCGGTTCGGACTATCAGGCCATGATGACCGATGAAACCCGCATTGACCGCCGCGAAACCGTGATGGACTTCCCGGGGCAGCCGGTGGTGACCACCGACAACGTTACGGTGTCCATCAACGGCGCCCTGTACTACCAGATTATCGATCCGCGCCGTGCCGTTTACGAAGTAGCCAATATGAGCCAGGCGGTAGAAGTACTGGCCAAAACCACTCTGCGCTCAGTAGTGGGCAAGATGGAACTGGACAAACTGTTTGAATCCCGCGCCGAGGTGAACAACGCCATTCAGGCCGAAATGGAAGAACCTGCTTCAAAATGGGGTGTGAAACTGACCCGGGTGGAAGTTCAGGACATCAGCATGCCGGAAGAAGTGGAAGATGCCATGCGTTTGCAGATGGCTGCAGAGCGCAAGCGCCGAGCCACCGTAACCGAAGCCGAGGGTGAAAAGACTGCGGCGATTGCCAAGGCACAGGGCCAGCGCGAATCCGCCATTCTGAACGCCCAGGGCGACAAGGAATCCGCTATTCTGCGCGCCCAGGGTGAACAGGAATCCATTCGCCTGGTGCTGAGTGCCATCGGTGATTCCGAAGACAACAAGCAGACGGTTATCGGCTATCTGCTGGGTCAAAGCTACATCAAGGTACTGCCGAACATGGCAAAAGACGGCGAGCGGGTGTTTGTACCCTACGAGTCTTCTGCTCTGCTGGGTTCCATGGGCATGTTCCGGGAACTGGCCGGCAGCCCGGACGACGTGGTGCGCCAGTCGCTGCAGAGGGATGGCCTGCGCGGTGGCCTGGTGGGCGGTGCCAGCAACGCCTGATCCTCACAAACGCATGGACAACCTGCCGGGCTCAGCCCAGCAGGTTGTCCAGCGGCTCTTCATAGCTGGGCGCGAACACCTCCATGAAGTAGGTCACTTCCGGTAACCCTTCCTGTTCAAGCCTCTGACGGATCTGCTTCTCCGCCGGCCCGAATTCACGGTTACCTGCACGCACTTCCGCCTGACATTTCAGCCAGGCAGACAAGCGATCTGCTGCTTTGATCAACTCGCGATCCTCCGCCGGCAATTGGGACTCCCGGAGATAAGGGGAAAAATCCTCACGCAGATCTTCCGGTAACAGTGCCAGCAACTCAGCCTCCGCTTTGTGTTCAATATCACCGAAAGCCTCCCGCATAACCTTGGAGTGGTACTTCACAGGGGTGGGCATATCGCCGGTGATCACTTCAGTAGCATCATGGTAAAGTGCGGCAGCCGCGATTTTATCGGCGTTCACCCGCCCGCCGAAGTGCCGGTTGCGGATCAGCGCCAGTGCGTGGGCCAGAGTGGCCACTTCCCAGGAGTGGGTTGCCACGTTTTCTTCAATGGCGTTGCGCATCAACCCCCAACGCTTGATCCAGCGCAGGCGGGAAACGTAAGCAAAAAAATGACTACCGACCTGTGACACGTGAATTCTTCCTTATAACCATCGTTGTGAAATCTATAGACGTCTCAACGTACATCCAGCGTAAACCCGATAATAACCTTGCCATCGCCCGACACCTCGGCGTTACGTGAAGGGTCGAGCATGAATAGCTGGCTCGCCGGCACATTGAGGGTGTCCCGCAGTATTTCCTGCATCGAAGCACCCCGCGCCCTGGCAAGATTATTCAGAACCTCAGGCGTCAGTGACCGCTCCCCGGCAAGATAGGCCTTACGAGCCTCTTCCCAATCCTGCCCGGAAAGCTCGCCACTCTCGGCGGCGGCCAGCTCATCCCGAAGAAGCACCAGACCGTCAGCGGAAGGAGAAACACCTCCGCGAATGTTCAGCAACAGATCCGGGCGCTCCAGTAGCGCGTCTGCCAGAACCGCAAGCTTCTCCGCCTCGCCCGGGGCCAGCCTGGCTGTACCCGGTTCGAAGCTCACCTGGCCCAGCTCTTCACCACTCAGGCCGGCAAGGTCGGCGATTGAGCCAAGCACACTGAACGGTGATGTGGCCGCCTTGGCCAGCAAATTCACAAACGTTCGCATGATCACCTGACCAACCCTGAAATCCGGACTGTCCAAATCGCCGCTGATTGGCAGGTTCACCTCAATAACACCATTACTGTCCCTGAGCAGCGCCAACCCGAGTTTCACCGGCGCATTAACGGCGTCTTTGCTGGCAATGGCCTGCCCCAGGCCGAGACGATCCATAACCACCCTGTTCGATGCATTTATCTGGCTGCCGGTAACCTCATAGTCAAGATCCAGTCCCAACTTACCGCTGTCGATACCATAACCCAGATACCGGCCCAGGTAGGGCGAAAGTGCGGGCAATGAGAGGTCCTTCATGGTCAGTTTCAGGGTGCTGGTTTCTTTCGTTCCCAGGGTGCCAATTGTGCCGTCAACTTCCACGCTGGCGCTGCCACCCACTCGCCCTTTCAGGGACACTTTGCCCTGTTGCGGCGATACATTACTGAGACCGGTAACCGAACCATTGAGCTGGTCGAGTGAGGTTGTAAAAACCGGGTCTAATGCACGGTCCGTGTAATCGAGCACGCCCTTCTCAATCACTAGCTGGCCCACCCGGAAGATGAACGGTGCGTCGTCACTCGCGGCCTGTTGCGGCGGTGTGGCAGTATCAGCAGCCTCGGACTGTCGGACAATTTTTTCAATGTTATGAACGCTGTTGGCGTTGCGAAC
>JAGPVT010000030.1 GCA_018066865.1 Marinobacter sp.
GTACGCTGGATAATCAGCGTAGGCAAAAAGTTGCTTTGCTTCTGGGCCGCCATCGCGATTTTGGCGATGAGACCAAGAGTCGTGCTATCGATGATTTCGGTTTCTGTAAGATCAATCACCACGGTCTTGAATAGCGGATCCAGGGTGATGGAATCAACCAGATTATCCAGCGTACAGCAAAGGTTAAGCCGGATTTCTCCAATGAACTTCAGGACGTAGATGCCCTGTTTTTCAGCCTGCAGAATTTTATAACCAGCCATGTCTCTCACACTGCTACTATTTCAACGACGTGTTGTCTGACACTGAAACCGTATCAGTAACCGTCACAATACCGATGTCGTCCGGTAACTCTGTGATCTCGTCGAGGTTCAGAGCCTCGCTAAGAGATGCGACAGTGTGACGACCTCCAGATACGAGTTCAAGTAGTCTCTGCTCCTTTTCATCAAGACTCTTTTGCCGGATGACTTCAAGAATTCCATCTGAAAACAGAATCAGGTGAAAAGGTTTATCCAGTGGGACTTCGTACACTTCCCACTTCGGCGATTCAAAAAGACCGACAGGAAGGCCGCTGCCCTCCAGAAATGCCGTCTCCCCATCTTCAAAGGAGAGAACTGGCATCGGGAAATGAGCACCCACCGAATAAGTTAATTTACGCTCACTAAGGGAAATGATGCCAACAAATATTGTAACGTGTTTGCCCAGGCCGGTATCGAGCAACTCCGAGTTAATTCGCTCAAGAAATCTGTCGGGGTAAAGAATGTCGTCAGTGGATCCACGGCGAAGGTTGCGCTGCAACCGATTGCTGAGGTTTTTCAGGAGCACGGTCACAAACGCGGAACTGGCCCCGTGGCCGGACACATCGGCAATATATACCAGCGTCTTGTCTTCAGTGAGTGGAAAATAATCGAGAAAGTCGCCGCTCAGGTATAAAGAGGGTTTGATCAGGTGATCCACATAAAGGCCGCCGGTAAACTGCTCCTTTTCCGGTAACATTCGCAGCTGTACTTTGCGCCCTGCCCTCTGATCGGCGCGCAACTCGGCAATTCCGTCTCTCAGATCACGATTGGCATCTTCCAGTTCCTGGCGGTAGAGCTGATTCAAGCGCCCCAGCCGAACCCGGTCAAGGAGCTTGCGTATGACGTCGCCAATGGCTTTTTTGTCTCTACCGCAGGGTTTGAGCACAAAGTCAGAAGCCCCTGCGCGAAGCGCATCAACAACGTCTTTACTGGATTGGGTAACGGAACAGGCAACGATTGGAGTGAGTGACTCTGATTCTTCCAGACGGTCAGCAAGACCCTCGATTTCGGGGGGAGGGAGATCTGCAAAGATAACGTCGGGCATGTTATCGTCAATCATTTCGCCGGCAGACGCGAGATCGCGATAACCAGAGACGTAAAATCCTCTCGTTTCCAGATAGCGCGCAAGGTCAGCGCGAGCCTTTTCGTCCGAGTCAATAATCAGTATGCGAATTAATAGGCGCCCGTTGCGCGAGGTCATGGCTACTGCCCTAAACTACCAGCGATAAACGAAAAATGGGGTTTCAGAGCCTATTTTGGCACGCCCCTGTGATATAACAAGGCCAGTTTGGCGAAATCCGGAGATTCCTGCGAATGAGACGAGCGGTAAATGACCTGTTAGGTGCTTATGACAAGCTGATCATGGATCCGGTTCATGGGGCCATTCCGCTATACCGCCATGAGGTTCAGGTTATTGACCACCCGTTGTTCCAGCGACTGCGCAACATCTGCCAGAACGATATTCTTAGCCTTGTCTTCCCGGGTGCCACCCATTCCCGATTCCTGCACAGCATTGGTGTGATGCATGTGGGCACGCGCATGTTCCGTTCAATGATTGACGCCTATCTCAGGGAGCGTCAGCTCAGCGACCAGACGGATCTGAGCCTCAGCCAACTCGATGCCATCGATTATCTGGCCAAGACCATCCGCCTTGGCTGCCTGCTTCACGACAGCGGCCACTCCAGCTTCTCGCACCAGTTTACCCAGGCGCAGCGTATTCGCGATCTTATGTCGCGCTCTGGCCGGTTTGCAGATCTATGGGAAGGCGTGGACTATTCCGCTTACCACAGCGCAGAACCCGAAGAACTCGAACATGAACATTATTCCGTCCGGGTTGCCCACGATGTGCTGTCGGCGGTCGACCTGGAAAGCGCTGGGCTCTATGCCCAGGACATTATCGGCATTATGGAGACAACTGAGGTTACGCCCAGCGACACCTTCTGCCGCCATGCCCGTACTTTCTGGGGGTTTATTGCGGGTAAAGATGCCGAGGCAGAATCACTGATCAGTGAGAATATTCCCCGGCTGGTGCTGGACCTTCTGTCCTCAATAGTTTCCGGGGAAATTGATGCCGACCGCGCCGATTACATGCTGCGCGACGGATTTCATTCTTCTGTCACCATTGGCGGGTTCAACCTTGACCACCTGCTCAGCAACTTGCGCATCGGCTGGGATGAATCAGAGCCTTGGCTGGGGTTGGCAATCACGCAAAAAGGCCTGGGGGCGCTGGAGGATTTTGTTTACAGCCGTTACCAGATGTATCGCAAGGTTTATGCTCACAAAACGGCTCTGGGGTTCGACTGGCTGTTGCGAGAAGCCATCAACGAAGTTCTGGAAGACCCGGAGTGCTTTGAATGGATCGACACCTGCCTGAGCAACATGCGTTATTTTGCGGAACTCACCGACAACTTCTTTTGGGAAGCTTTCCGGAAAGTTGCGCGTCAACGCCCGGAGAGCTTTTCTTTCTGCATTGTTAACCGGGTAAAACTGAATCACCTCGATACCCGCGAAGATTTGTCAGCGAGCGGCATTGCCAGCCACAGTGCCTGGCTGGCCGAGGCCATGGACTTCAATCCCGCCCACGTTGTTACCTGTTCCATGCGAGCTCGTTTCTCGAACATTCAGGACAACTTCAACGGTATCAAGGTGCTGATACGGGATCCGGTCAATCGTACGCGTTCACTGAAAAAGATCACCGACGTCAGTGCCTTCTTCAGCAAATTCAGCGACGGTACGATTACGCATTTCTATACGCGCCCGGATATCACCAATGATCAAGGGCCAGGCATTAGCATTACCGGTTGAGAGACTTTGCTGAACGCGCAGTCACCAGGCTACAGGCGCTATCAAAGGCGCCTTCAACACGGCCGCCGCTGAGCCAGTCTCCGGCAACACCAATTCCCTGTTCTGGAAACCACAGGTGACCGGGGTTGGCGCCACCCTCAGAGCGGGCATACAGCCAGCGGTGCGATAATGCTTCCGTAACCTCGACCTCTGTACCTGTGAGCTCCCTGAATGCAGCAATCAGCTCTGATTTCACCCGGTCTGGCGAGGCGTCCACGTTGCGCTCAGTCCACTCGGGATTCGCATGCAGAACCCACCATATACCCTTTTCAATCTGATCCGCGCTCGCGCGGCCGGGTTTGCTGGAGTTGTTTGCGACCCAGAAAAGCACTGGATTATCGCAGCGCATGCCCTCATGGCGGGGCCACGGGTTTTTCATGAAATGCGCCGCCACGGCCCAACACGGCAGCACTCGGCTTACCGCATCATCAAGCTGGGCTGCGAGTTCTGGCAGATCGCTCTGGGCAAGTAGGTCTCGAGCCTGGGCAGGAGGGGCAGTGATAATGACCTCGTCAAAGACGCCCACCTCTGCCTCATTACTGTTAGTCAGAACCCAACCCTTGTCAGTTCGGACCATGCTTTCAATACGTGTTTCTGCAATCACCGTGGCGTGGGCAGACAGCGCACGGGAAATTGCGGTCATTCTTGGTGTGCCCACATACCGCGGCTCATCCGGAAAGCCCTGCCACTGGTTATCTTTGCCTTGAAACCCGAACTGGCCACTCCAGGTGGCAAAGCTGCCTTCGCCCGCAAACTCATTCAGGAATGGCAAGAAATCCGGATTGCGTGAAGTAAAGTATTGCGCACCTATGTCCACGGACCCATCGACAACCCGTTTTGCGGCCAATCGACCACCCGGGCCCCGGCTTTTTTCAAACACAGTGACATCGTAGCCCTCGTGCTTCAGCTTGATTGCGGCAGTCAGACCCGCAAGGCCTGAACCAACAATTGCGATGCGGCGTATATCAGTTGTATGAAATGTCTCATTAAACATGGTTATGGTGCATCCAAGTACTGTGGTGTGAGCGTACAAACTGTCAAGCGATAAGGCCCGGCTTCTTTTAAAACCTAGCCGAAGACCGCGCCATTCACGTTCAATTCAGAGAAAAAGGGCAATGAGGGTATGACCCGAGTGCAAAACGTGTTTATTAATATCTTGAGGTGGTTCGATTCGAATGCCGGTTCGGATCACATTGACGCAACCTCCCGTTCGTTCAATTTTGTGCGCGTCATTCCGTTTCTGGTGCTTCATTTAACCTGCCTGCTAGCATTTTACACCGGCGTAAGTGCGTTTGCGGCTGGTTTCGCCTTCGTCTTTTTCGTGGTTCGGATGTTCGCCATTACCGGATTCTACCACCGGTACTTTGCACACAAGACCTTCAAAACGAGCCGTCCGGCTCAGTTTGTGTTCGCACTGCTCGGCGCCAGCGCCGCTCAGCGTAGCCCGCTTTGGTGGGCTGCGCATCACAGGCATCATCATCAGCATTCTGATCGGGAGCAAGATCTGCATTCACCTCATCAGGGGGGCTTCTGGTGGTCACACATGGGGTGGTTTACCTGCGACGCCGGATTCGTGACCGATGAGCGTCGCATACGCGACTGGCTCAAGTTTCCTGAACTCAAGCTTATCAACCGGTTTGATGCACTGGTTCCGGCAGCTGCGGCCGTTCTGATTTACGGCCTGGGTGAAGCGCTGGCTGCCTGGGCACCGGGGCTTGGCACCAACGGTTTACAAATGCTGATATGGGGCTTTTTTGTTTCCACTGTGGTGTTGTTTCATGCCACCGTTTCCATAAATTCGCTATCGCACGTTTGGGGCAAGCGTCGGTTTGAAACCTCAGACGACAGCCGAAACAACTTTTGGCTTGCCCTCCTGACTCTTGGTGAAGGATGGCACAACAACCACCATCGCTGGCCCCAGTCTGTAAGGCAGGGTTTTCGCTGGTATGAGATAGATGTGACCTGGTACGGGCTCTGGGTGCTGTCGAAACTGGGCATCATCTGGGATTTAAACCCGATCCCCAAGCATATTCAGGAAGAAACCCGCCAACTTGACCAAATGAGGAGGGCGCAGAAATGAAACCTGCCCCGACTATCGAAGTAGGACACCCGAATTCGACCGTGCCTGCAACACTGGCGCAATTCAGGGTTTTATTTAACCAGCTTGATAAAGGCAACCTGAACAAACTTCCGGCAATTTACAGTGAGGACATCCGTTTTCAGGACCCCCTTGGTTCTGTGGAAGGTCTCGACGCTTTGACCCGTTATTTTGCTGGCGCTTACGAAAACGTTATTTCCTGCCACTTCGCTTTTGAAGATTCTGTTGTTCAGGACAGTTCTGCCAGCATCCCTTGGATAATGCATTTGCGCCACAAACGCATTCGCGGGGGGAGTGAGATACAGGTAGCCGGCATCAGCCATCTGAAAGTCCGGGACGGCAAAATTTGCTATCACCGGGATTATTTTGATGCCGGCGAACTGCTGTATGAAAATTTGCCGGTTGTTGGTGGTGTTATTCGCTGGGTTAAGGGTTACGCAGGATGAGCGATCGCCTCAATACCGTATCCAATATCTGGATCACCGGTGCCAGTTCAGGCATTGGTGAATCTGTCACCCGCGCGCTGGTTCGGGGTGGCCACCGACTGGTTGTTACCGGGCGCCGGCCAGAGCCGCTGGAGAAGCTAAAAGCTCTCGCACCGGAGCTCGTTGTGCCCGCCATCGCGGACACAACGAGCAAGGACAACCTGCAATCAATTGCGGCAACGCTGGAATCCCACGGCAACTTGAATATGGCCATCCTCAACGCCGGCACGTGCGAATACCTCGATATTGCGGATTACAGCAGCGATGTGATCGAAAAAAACATACAAACCAATGTAATTGGCACCGCACGTTGCGTTGAAATCTCCTTGCCTGCGTTGCGCCGCACCCGCTCCAAAGGGTTACCCGCCGCGCTGGTGATCGTGGGTTCGTCTGCCTGGTGGTTCCCGTTCGCCCGGGCCGAGGGCTACGGTGCATCGAAAGCCGCACTGGCCTATTTTGCCCAAAGCTTGCGGGCGGATCTGGCTACCGAAGGCATTGATGTGGTTCTGGTTTCTCCGGGCTTTGTAAAAACGCCCCTGACCGACCGCAACGATTTTCCGATGCCATTCCTGGTGACCGCCGAAGATGCCGCTGAGCGGATCGTCAGCGGTCTTGCCAAAGGCCATAACGAAATAGCCTTTCCGAAACGCTTCACCTGGATTATGAAATGTCTGGGCGCACTGCCCCAACCTCTGATTGATCGAATGGCCGCCTCGATGGCGCGCAAAAGCTCCAGCAAACAGGAAACAAAGGAATGACCAACGAACGTCAGCGTATTGCTGTTATCGGAGCGGGTGTCTCCGGCCTTACAACAGCATGGCTTCTCGCTGAAAAGCACGATGTACAACTGTTTGAGGCCGGCGATTATGCCGGAGGCCATACCAACACCGAGTACGTTGAATCCGGCGGGCGCGCCTGGCCGGTAAACACCGGCTTTATAGTATTCAACGATTGGACATACCCGAATTTCATGCGCCTTATGGACCGCTTGGGTGTGCCATCAGAAGTCAGTGATATGAGTTTCAGCGTGGATAGCAGCACCACGGGCCTCCAGTACAACGGAACCAGCCTGAATACGCTGTTCGCCCAACGTAAAAACCTGTTTAACCTGCCGTTCCTTAACATGGTTCGGGAGATTTTGAGGTTCAATAAAGAAACCCGAGCGGACTTGGCAGCCGGCACTATCCGGAGCACGGAAACCCTTGGCGAGTATCTGAACCGCAACCGCTATTCCCGGTATTTCCGAAACAACTACATTGTCCCCATGGGCGCAGCTATATGGTCGGCGCCGGAAATTGTACTTGAACAGTTTCCGATACGTTTTTTCCTCCAGTTCTTCAATAACCACGGCATGCTGTCGGTAGACGACCGCCCAACCTGGCGCGTTATTTCCGATGGTTCCGCGCGGTACGTCAAGGCCATGATGGAGCGGCTCGGGGATTGCATCCATTTAAACTCGCCCGTGCAAGCCGTAACCCGGGGTGAAAGCAGCGTTACAGTGACTGCTGAAGGCCAGTCACATGAGTTCGATCAGGTTATATTTGGTTGCCACAGTGACCAGGCATTGGCGATGCTCACCGATCCCAGCGACCAGGAACGCGACATTCTGGGTGCCATCCCCTATCAGGAAAACGATGTGGTACTGCACACAGACAGCAGCGTGCTGCCAGGCAACCGCAGAGCCTGGGCAGCATGGAACTATTTTATTCCGAAACACAGCACCGAACCGGTTTCTGTTACCTACAACATGAACATACTGCAGAATTTCCACAACGCACCGGAAATTTTCTGCGTAACCCTGAATCGAAGCCACGACATTGCTCCAGACAAGGTGATCAAGCGCTTCAACTACTCTCACCCGGTGTTTACCCTGGAAGCAGTCCAGGCTCAGGAGCGTTACGAAGAAATTGGAAACAAGAACCGTACCCACTTCTGTGGCGCGTACTGGTTCAACGGTTTCCATGAAGATGGCGTGCGCAGTGCACTGCGCGTCACCCACGATTTTGGAGTGGAGCTCTGATAATGAGCAGCCAATGGTTACAAGGCTCAATTCGGCACCGGCGCCTGTATCCCGTTCGGCATGAGTTTGAATACCATACGGGTATGTTGGCGCTGGATACCGACGAATGGAATCAGGTCACCAGCGTGAGCCCATTTTTTTCGCTGGAACGCTTCAATTGGCTATCCCTGAAACGAAAAGACTATTTTCGGCCCGAGGCGGGGGAGCTTTCAGAAGCAGTGCGGGCACAGGTTGAAACGGCAACCGGCTGGCGCCCGGACGGCGTAGTAGAGCTAATCACCCATCCCCGCTACGCAGGCTATGTATTCAATCCGGTGAGCTTCTACTTCTGCTACCGCATGGGCGAGAGCGGCGCCGATGGTGAGGTTCCTGCTGTGATTGTGGCCCAGATCACCAATACGCCCTGGAATGAGCGCCACATCTACTGCCTGGAAACTACGGGCAGCGAGCCAAATGCTGCAGGCTGGCGCACCGAGCAGTTCGGGTTCACCAAACGCTTCCATGTTTCTCCCTTCAACGCCATGGCGCAGCACTACGAGTGGACGTTCAGCTTTCGCGGGCCAGAACTGAGAATTCATATGAACGTGCTGGAAGAAGGAAAAAAGCATTTTGACGCCACGCTTGTAGTCCGGAGAGCACCACTTACACGTAAAACTCTTCATAAAAGTCTGCGCCAGTTCCCTGTGGAAGCGCTCAAGGTGGCCGCCGGTATTTACTGGCACGCCCTGAAACTGAAGTTCAAGGGGGCGCCGTTTTACACCCACCCGGACAAGCTTGGCGAAAGCGACCCGTCCCACAGGCTGGGCAGCGGCGATCATGGGGTAGATGTAACCAGCGCAGGCGACTCAAGCAAGATTCGAGGAAAGGTAAGCTCATGGAGAACATGAACACGTCGGCGAATTCCATTGCCAGTTCGCGAAAGGGCAGTTTGGTGAACCAGGTTGCTAAAAATCTGGTAATTCAGCAACTTGGTCAGTTACGTGAAGGCGTGCTGACCATCAGACAATCCGGCATGGACGATCTGGTTTTCGGAGATGGCAATACAAAGCATCGGCCAGCAGAGCTGATTGTTCATGATCAGAGTACATGGCGTGACCTGCTGACCGGAGGAAGCGTAGGCGCTGCCGAAGCGTATGTGGCCGGTGACTGGTCCTCACCCGATCTGACGGCACTGCTCCGGTTCTTTACCCGCAATATCGATCGTATGAATGAGTTTGAAGATAAATTCAGTTGGGTAACCAAGCCGGCGCTTAAAGGACTGCATTGGCTTAACCGCAACACCAAAGACGGTTCAAGAAAAAACATCAGCGCCCATTACGATCTCGGCAACGATCTGTTTGAAACATTTCTCGATCCAACGATGATGTATTCCTCCGCGATTTATCCAACCGAGAAATCAACGCTCGAGGAAGCCGCCGTTCACAAGCTGGATGCTATTTGCCAAAAACTGGACTTGCAGCCAAACGACCGGGTGATCGAGATAGGAACCGGCTGGGGCGGTTTTGCCATACACGCGGCCAAACACTACGACTGCCACGTAACCACGACGACCATCTCAAAAGAACAACTCGAACTTGCACAACAGCGCGTGCGCAGTGAGGGCCTGGAAGACAGGATCACACTGCTGTTTGATGACTACCGGGATCTTGCTGGCCAGTTCGACAAGCTGGTTTCCATCGAAATGATCGAAGCGGTGGGCCCACAGTTTCTGGACAGTTACTTCAGCCAGATTAATGCGCTTCTGAAGCCAGACGGTCTGGCCCTTGTTCAGGCCATTACCATGCCGGAGCAACGCTACCTTCGAGCCCTTAAAAATGTGGACTTTATCCAGCGCTTTATCTTCCCCGGAAGTTTTATTCCATCGTTTGGTGCCATTCTGGAATCGGTACGTAACGAGTCAAACCTGGTTCTGACCCACTGTGAAGACACAGGTTTTCATTACGCACGTACACTCCGCGACTGGTGTGACCGTTTTATGGCCAACCGCGACCAGCTCGAATCCATGGGGTATGACCAGGCGTTCCGCAGGCTCTGGTACTTCTACTTTGCCTATTGCGAAGCAGGGTTCAGTGAGCGGGCCATCGGCGTTTCACAGCTTGTTTTCGCCAAACCCGGTAACAAGCGACGGAACATATCGAGTGTATGATTACTTCAGAAACTGCTCGTAATATACTGAATTTCCTGCTTTTCCAAATCGGCTGGTTTGCCTGTGTTGCGTATCCCGACCTGATTGGCCCAGTCCTCGTTCTGGTTTTCCTGCTCCTACACTTTGTTTTGGTTAGCCAGAACAGGTTTACAGAGCTGCAGTTTATCGGTCTGGGAACGGTTGTCGGTGCGGTGCTCGACGGGCTCTGGTTCCGGCTTGGCATACTGGATGACGGCAGCGGAACGGTGCTGATTACCCCACTCTGGCTTGTCGCCATCTGGGCTATTTTTATGACCACCCTCTGCCACTCGCTCAACTGGATCAGTCGCAAGGTCTGGCTGGCGTTCCTGTTTGCGCCTGTTGCAGGGCCATTCGCCTATTGGTCGGCAAGCAAAATAGGAACCGTTGAACTGCCTGATCTGGTGCCTTCACTCATCGCACTGGCTCTGGGATGGCTGTTGGTATTCCCGTTATTGCTGTTTGCCCGAAAATCACTCTATCCGGAGCTTTCGTCATGAACCGCAACGCATGCTGCGCCCCTTTTGCGGTTGTTCTCGTTGCTCTTTCCGGGCCGGTGTCTGCTGACGTGCTTCAGTTCACCGGATCCGCCCAGAGCCGAGAGGGGGAAACGCTGTATGAGGAGCGGCATCAAGTCGATGGCGCCTGTGAAAACGGGGTGTTCCGGCCAATTGAGCATCGGGTTGCGTATATGCGGCAGGCCGAAGGCAGCAGTGAGACTTTCGCTGAAAAGACACTCGATTACAGCGCGTCGGCTATTCGCCCAACAGTGAATTACCGGCAATCCGATTTTGACGAGTCGCTGAAGATCACTTACCCGGCTTCAGGTTCTGTAGCGATTGCGTGGCAGCAGCCTGAGGGTGCCACAAAGCGCTCGAGCACAGAAATATCCAACAAGTTGGTGGTCGATGCAGGCTTTGACAACCTGATACGACAGCACTGGGACAACATTGTCAGCGGCGAATCCATGAAATTCCGTTTCCTGGCTCCAACCCGGGGTACGGATTACGCCTTTATTCTGGAGCCCGCCGAAAGCGCAGATGTGAAGGCTGATCACGTGGTGCAAATTCGCCCGGACAGCCTCTTGCTCAAATTCCTGGTGGATCCCATCGTTCTCGGCTACAACGAAAAAGGCGCACTTACCGCTTACGCCGGCCTGACCAATGTGCGCGAGAATGCGGATCAGAACTACACCGCCATTATTCGCTATGCCGTCAGCAACTACCCGGAATGTAAACTGACACCCTGATGCTGACCCATAGGGAAGGCAATACACCGGTTTCAATGTGTTAAACTTCTGCGGCAACCAACGCCGGAGAGTTTTTAGCCATGATGTTTGTGTCTTTTAACGTCAACAGTATCCGTACCCGTCTGCATCAGCTTGAAGCGCTGATTGAAAGCCACAATCCCGATTTCATAGGCCTGCAGGAAACCAAGGTAAGAGACGAAGAGTTTCCTGTAGAAGCCATTCGCGAACTTGGCTATCACGTACACTTCCACGGCCAGAAAACGCACTACGGTGTTGCGCTGCTTTCCCGTATCGAGCCCGATCAAGTGGTTAAAGGCTATCCCGGCGATGCTGAAGAGGCCCAGTGCCGTTTGATTACGGGGCAATTCACCGTTAATGGCCAGAAGCTCACCGTAATTAATGGCTACTTTCCGCAGGGCGAGAGCCGCAGTCACCCGATCAAGTTTCCTGCTAAAGAAAAATTCTACGCCGACCTGATGGCCTACCTGGACGAGCTTAACGAGCAGGATGGCCATGTGGTCATCATGGGCGATATGAATATCTCACCAACGGATAAAGACATAGGTATAGGCCCGGACAACGCCAAGCGCTGGCTGCGTACCGGGAAATGTTCGTTCCTCCCGGAAGAACGCGAGTGGCTGGGCCAGGTTGAAAGCCGCGGCTATACTGATGTGTTCCGTTACCTTCATCCGGACGATGCGCAAACATTCAGCTGGTTCGATTACCGCAGCAAAGGCTTCGAGCGTGAGCCCAAGCGTGGCCTGCGCATTGATCTGATCATGGCGAGCGACAGCCTGTTACCCAAAGCCCGCGAAGCAGGCGTTTCTTATGATTTTCGTGGGATGGAACGGCCATCTGATCACTGCCCGGTGTGGGCAACCTTTGAACTCTGAGAATTGGCCGGGCGCACTATGACCAAAGTAAAAACCCGCGACCGCATCCTCAACACCAGCCTGTCGCTGTTCAACAGCCTGGGCGAGCCAAACGTGACGACCCTGCTCATTTCAGATGAACTGGATATCAGCCCGGGTAATCTGTATTACCATTTCAGAAGCAAAGGCGACATTGTCGAAGAGCTGTTTATAGCCTTCGAGGCGGAAATGCAGGACCTGCTGGCGGTTCCTGAGGACGTGGATATCAGCCTGGATCAACAGAGCTTTTTCTTGCATCTGTTGTTTGAAGCGGTGGCCCGCTATCGCTTTCTGTATCAGGACCTGGTGAACGTGCTATCGCGTTACGAGCGTTTACAGGCTCGTTTCAAACGGATTCTGAAAAACAAAACCAGGGCTTTCAGAAGCATTTGCGAAAGCCTGAGGCGCCAGAACATGATGCAAATCGAGCAGGAAGAGCTGGATTCACTATGTGAACAGCTAACCCTCACCGCATGTTACTGGAGCGCGTTTGATACGCTGTCGCACCTTGACGATCGAGAATCTGTGGATCCCGGCCGAGGTGTCTATCAGATGATGCACCTGATGGTGCCTTATTTCGCAACAGATGTTCAGGAACACGCGAAACTGATCAGCAGGGACTATCTGTAGAGATCCGTCTTGTCAGCTACTGGCACCAGCCTACTCTTCTTCATCCCTGCTATTACTGTCACGGAGTGCGGACAATTCGGCCTCCAGAGCTTCTATTCTGTGCTCAAGAGCTTCGAAATCTTCCCTTCGATGAATGCCCAAGCGACGCAAAGCTCCGGACACCCGCTCGTCAAACAGGTGCTCAAGCCTGTCCCAGGTCCCGGTGGCCCGCTCACGAACCCCCTCAACGCGATCTTCCACTGAGCGAATCTGCTTTTCGACCGCACCGCGGGTCTTGTTTTCGAGCTGCTCACCTTCCTGAACCAGACGTTCGAAAAAGCGACCAGTATCTTCTTCTGCCTTGGTGTAGGCACCCAAGCCTGCAAGCCATATCTGACGGGCTGAGCCTTTTATTTTTGCAGCCAGCTGCGGGTCGTTTTCGGGCTTCTTGTCGTTCTCATCAGACATGTAACAACCTCTGGGGTGGGATAATGCATATAAAGCTCTATTGTATTACAGCTTGCAGCCGATTTCAGTCGGCCTGGAAGCCGCATTACCAAAGGCGGCAGTATAAAGGCGGGTTCCATATGAAAAAATGTTTTCAAATGCAGTGGCCCGATCCTTGAAGTGTTCAAATTATAGTCAATACTTCTCTATACCGGAGTCTCTGCTGACGACGGTTTGTTTGGAAGTCTTTCATGGATACTACTCGCACGCCTCTGCCCGGCATTCCTGCCGGGCTTTTTTTATTGTGACAGTTGCTAATACGCCTGTTCTATAATAAACCGCATTCCAAACCGAGCCCGAGAGCTGAGCACCCGATTACACTGCGTCATTCTGACATGCGCCATCACCTATGCGATGATGGCGTAGGATTTTTACCGACTCCGGAGAGGAAACCCCATGGATATCAGAAAGATCGATGACACAATTTCCGTCGCCCCCCAGATTACGTACGGAGATGTGGCAGAGGCGGCCAGGCTTGGTTTCAGAACACTGGTGGCCAATCGCCCGGATAAGGAAGAATTAGGTCAGCCCGCAATGGCGGATATTGAAGCCGCCGCCCGGGAAAACGGCATGACCTGGATCTATATGCCCGTTGCATCCGGAAATGTGACCGACGCAGACGTAGACCAGTTTTCAGCAATGATCCGGGATTCCGAAAAGCCCGTATTGGCTTTCTGTCGGACTGGCACCCGGTGCACGGTTCTTTGGGCCCTGAGTGCTGCACGCACCACTCCTGCCCGGGAAATATTCAGTAAAGCCAACAATGCCGGCTACGATATTAGTGGTCTTGCCCCGCGCATGGCGCAACAGTCCGACAATCAGAAATAGCCGTTTCGCTTCAAACGCTCAGGATCCACCCTCCCATGCAATACAAAGGTTCAGAGAACTTCCGACACAACCAACCGGAAAGAATTGGCGTGCTGGTCACCAATCTTGGTACGCCAGATGCCCCGACCCCTTCAGCTTTACGACGTTATCTGGCGGAATTCCTCTCCGACTCAAGAGTTGTTGAGCTACCCCGCCCTCTATGGTGGCTGATACTGCATGGCGTCATCCTCCGCATCCGCCCTAAACGCAGTGCGGCGGCATATGCAGGTGTTTGGCAGCCTGAGGGCTCACCACTGCTGATCCATACCGCAAAGCAGACGGAGGGTATTCGGGAAGCTCTGAAAATGAAGTATGGCCCCGACGTGGTTGTAGGTTTTTCCATGCGTTACGGCAACCCTTCCATTCCCAGGGTGCTTGACGAAATGCAGGAACAGGGCGTCAGAAAGTTGATGGTACTGCCGCTCTATCCGCAGTATTCCGCCTCCACATCGGCATCGACCTTTGATGCAATAGCCAAAGATTTTTCAACACGCCGCTGGTTGCCCGATCTGCGCTTTATATCCCATTACCCGGACTACTCGCCCTACATTGAGGCGATGGCGCGACACATCGAGAACCACTGGTCAAACCATGGCCGCAATCAGAAACTGTTGCTGTCCTATCATGGCGTGCCTCTCAAATACCTGACCAAGGGCGATCCATACCATTGCGAGTGCCATAAAACCTCGAGACTGCTCGCTGAACGGCTGGGGCTGGCGAAAGAAGATTATATGACCACTTTCCAGTCCCGTTTCGGTCGGGAAGAATGGCTCAAGCCCTACACCGACGAGACGCTTAAAGCGTTTCCCGGGCAGGGAGTGAAGTCCGTTGATGTGTTCTGTCCGGGTTTTTCGTCGGATTGCCTGGAAACCATCGAAGAGATTGATGAAGAAAATCGAGGGTATTTCATGGAAGCCGGCGGTGCGAAATTCAGCTACATCACCGCGCTGAATGCCACACCCGGCCACATTGATGCCTTGGTACAGCTGATAGAGGATAACCTGCAGGGATGGACGTCCCCGGATAACCTGCCCGAAACGCTGGCCACTCGCCAGAAGCTCGCGGACGAGCAAAAGAACGCGATCTACCCCGGCCGTGATCTTTGACGTAACAGGCTCAGTGGCGGCGTATAAGTACAAAACCTCGTCATACAACAGAAGATGGGGCGATGTAGCTGGAGTTTAATCACCTGGATCTTGGCCGGGATGAGGCCCAGTTGTTCGCTGACCTCTTCACCGACCCAGGAAACGGGTGAGCTACCTAGGAGTCTGCGCGGCAGAACCCCTTGCTCAGAACACTTCTGCCGCGCAGACTCCTAGCACGGGCAGAGGTGTTCTAAGGTGAATATACCAGAGCACCAGGAAAGAGCTGTGCTGCGGTTATTGGTTGAATTCACGAACTCTGGCGTAAAAGATCGTCGTTTCCTGGTCATCAGACACCTCGCTTATGGTGGCAATATTACCACCTACGTTGGTGTCCGGAATCATTGAACCACTACAGGCGCAGCCTTTCTTACGTCATCAAACAGTATTTTTCCCATTTTGAAACGGCGGTATTAATCCCGACAATTCATGTGCCCATGGCGGATTTGCACCGGATCTAGAGACGTTTATGGCCGCTACCTGCGCACCAAACTCCAGAACATCTTTCACGACACTTGCCGTGACGTTTTCGATGCCAGCTTTGCTAAGAACATCTGCTACTGACAGCGCTGCGAGCACCCCGGCATTGAACGTATCGCCCGCACCAACGGTATCAACAACATGTGCCTTGCGCGCGGGCACGTCAACGATCTCATCATCCCCAAATATGGCAGTTGCCCCGTCTTTTCCGCGCGTCAGGATGACCATTTCCGGACCTTTCAGACGCAGTTCCTTAGCCTTTTCTAACAGTGAAAGAGGCCCTGGCGCAATCCAATCCAGATCTTCGTCAGAAACTTTCAGAATGTTGCAAGCTGCAAGCAAGGTGTCTAAACGTGCACGGTAACGGTCAACATCCCGGATGAAACTTTGGCGGATGTTCGGGTCAACCATAACCACCTTGTCGAGTGATGCGCGTTTTGCGAGGCTGATATAAAAGTCACAGCACGGCTCAACGATAAGACTGATGCCCCCGAAATATATCGCAGAAACGGTTTGTGGAATAGGAGGATGCATATCTTCTGTCAGCATACGGCCCGCGGTATTCTCGTCGTAAAAATGATATTGCGCGTGGCCGTCATTTAGCTCAATAAAGGCCAAAGTGGTTGGCAGGTCACTGTAAACGGACAGGGCATGTTTGACCCCACATTCAGCCAGGCTATTCTGGATTAATTTGCCAAAAAGGTCCGTGGACAAACCAGATAGAAACCCCGGTTCCAGACCCAATCGACCAAGCGCAATGGCCGTGTTGAACACCGACCCGCCCGGGTGCGGCACATAGGCATTGCGGCCATGTACGTCTACCGTCGGAATCATGTCGATTAGCGCTTCACCACAGCACAAGATCATGACAAGCCCCTGACCACAGCGCGCAGGTCGTTGGCCCAACGCATCGCTGGGTAAGCGATTTCAGAGTGGCCCGGAATACCTGCGCCAACGGGCAAATTACCATGTGACTTGAGAGTATGAGCTTGCGTCATTAAAGTTATCCCCTTCTGTGGCATTCGCCCTCCAGCTCTCGTCACTACTTTTCCAACTGCGCGAGCATTTCGTGCACCCCTCTGGAAACCGGAGTGATAAGTTCAGCATACAGTGCGCTTAGACTGCCGCAACTTTCTCAGCGGACGTTTGGCTGGACCGTTGAACAGATTTGGACCGCTGCAAATCCCACCAGGCAAACACGAAGTAGATAAGGGTGCACCAGATCGTCACATCGTAAAACAGCTCCCGGTTCACGTAATATGCGTACAGATCAGGGCTGTTGAACAAGACGCGCCACGCGAGAATGGCTGGTATCACAAGGCCGATAACAATCCAGATCGCGCGGATGGCCTTGGTCAACATCGAGGTGTCCTTGACGTGCTCTTTGCTCTCCGTCCGTGCCAGTTCGGCGTGGTATTCCTCGACCCTCCGGTGGAAGTCGGCCTCGCGCTTCTCGGCCTCGGGGTAGCTCTTGTCGGCACCGGCCCGCTTGGCGAGGATGGTGTAGCAGACGATGGAAAGGACCCAGGTCGGCAGGAAGAGATAGACGAACGGGATGATGTTGAGGAAGTTCAATCCAAAGCCGAACACGAGACAGATACCCCAGGTGATCAGCGCCGGCATGTTGTCCTTGACGCCCTTGAGGCGGTGCCAGTTGGTCTTGTAGCCCAGCTTGGGAAAGATGTGCTGTTCGGCGAGTACAATGCCGCCGATGGGTACAAGAACAAGTCCCGCGTAGGCAAGAATTGGCAGGATGCTGCGGTAGATGAACGGGAAAGCACTTAACACGACCACCACAGCGCCGACAACAAGCGTTACCTTTTGGCGTGCGACGTTCGGGAACACGGCCTGGGCTGCAAGACCGGCGCGATAGAGATTGGGGTTGGCCGTTGTCCATCCCGCGATAATTACAATCACGAAGCCTGTGGCGCCAAGCGCGTAGTAGGCAACATC
The DNA here is from genome assembly GCA_018066865.1 of Marinobacter sp. Classification (GTDB taxonomy): domain Bacteria; phylum Pseudomonadota; class Gammaproteobacteria; order Pseudomonadales; family Oleiphilaceae; genus Marinobacter. The sequence continues at coordinate 17,626 of JAGPVT010000030.1, forward strand.
CCCAGGTGAAACAACAGCGACGCTCAACTTCATGATCGACGCCGTCGCCGCCCCCATCAGTGCTGCAGATATCCACGCGATGTAGTGGCCAAACATCATGCCGGTTGCGGTACAATAGCATAGTACTTGCACTGAAACCCAAAGAGATATGACTTGCATATAACATGTAATTTTATTACTTTTATCTTTAACAACTACGCCCTATAAGGGAGTCTTGCTATGGGCCTGTTAATGCTTGAACTCGCGAATTCCGAGACCAGGCGCACTAATTCGGCAAAAAAAATTGCGGAGTATGTCTTGCGTGATCCCCAGGCGGTTATCGATATGCCAATCTCTGTTCTCGCCGCTAAAGTAGGAATCAGTGAACCCACGGTAAACCGGTTTTGCACCGGACTGGGCTTGAAGGGCTTTCCTGATTTCAAGTTGAGGCTGGCTACGGAAATCGCGCGCCGTAAGTTCCACATTTCCAAGGACATAGATCCCGATGATTCCTGCACGGACATGATCGAAAAAGTCTTTGAGTCAGCGCACGCCTGCCTGAATTCGGCCATGGAGGGCTTGGACGCGGCCATCGTGGACGATATCGCAGTGCGCCTTTGTTCCGCCCGCTCGATTGTAATCTGCGGACAAGGGGCCTCCTCCCCCGTCGCACTGGATGCACAACACAAGCTGATGCGATTTAATATCCCGGTGATTGCACATCTGGACAATCTCAATCAGCGCATGGCTGCAGCTGGACTGGGAGCAGGAGATTATCTTCTGTGCATTTCGTATACCGGGAGAACAATTCCTATTCTCGAAATCGCCGAAATTGGGCGCAACGCAGGTGCAACACTGATAGGGATCACTTCGGCCGACTCACCTCTGGCGACGATCTGCGACAGGGTTCTAGCGGTCGAAAGCAGTGAGAACACGGATGTATACACACCAATGACCTCCCGTATCGCGCAGTTAACGCTGGTTGATGTCTTGGCCACCCGACTCGCAGTGCATCAGCCGAAGGGATTTTCTGATCATCTGCAACGTGTCAAACAGAGTCTGAGTTCAACCCGCCTGGCCTGATTAACAGATAACTCAGCAGAGGGATATTGCGCAAACCACAACGGAAGTCATGCATAGCGAGGGACAACCTTTCGCCTGAAGCTACCCTTGCTAAGATGTCGTGTAGAGAGAACGCACTACCTCATCGGCCACATCACTCCACAAAAATCTTGCTGCGGCAGCGGACGAAGATATTCTCTGCCACTGAGCTGGATCTTCCAACTTCAGTTGGACCGCTGCCTCAAAAGAAACGATCATATTTTCGGCCTGTTGTTGGAGACTAGCCCCGTTAAATGCAAAACCGTCTTCGCCATCTCTCACCGTATCGTTTAACCCTCCAACACTGTGTACAAGGCAGGGTTGACCTGCTCGCATCGCCAACATCTGGCTGATACCGCATGGTTCGAACGAACTGGGCATCACAAATAAATCGCCACTGCTGTAGAGACTAAGGGATATCGTCTCGGAGTAACCTTTGAGGAAAATAAAGTTTGTGCGTCGGGAGGCGACCTCGGTCAGAAACTGCTCCAGCCCAACATCACCACTACCGAGTAGAACCAGCATACCCTCGTCACCAAGTACATTGAGCAAATGGTCCAGCGCCGTTTCGCCATCGGACATCATCTGGCGCAATAGCAACATTTTTTGATCGGTAATCCGCCCCACCGACGTTGCGAGAAAAGGCTGCTTCTGTAAGCCTTGGGTGGAGCTTGCTGCACTACTGAGTGCTGAAATAATATGCGCCAGCCGTCTACTGGCAATAAAATGAGCACTTTCGACCCCGGGCTTGCGGCCGACCCAGTACAGCAACTGAGTTTCACATTGCAACAATAGTTCGCCGGCGGACAAGGTTTTTATAGCGGGACCGGGATATTCACAGCCATTGAGAATGCCATGCAAGCGATTTTCTTTGGCCGCTCGCTCCAAATCCTCATGCAGCCCCTCACCGCCAAAAAAGCCCTGCACTGGATCACTGGCTTGCTGTATTTCACGGGCGTAGGTAGGTGACACTGCATGAACTTTGTCACTGAGGTTTATTCCCGCGCGCATGGGATTGATACAGTGCGGAGCTCTTGGATCATTCAGCCGTTGGGCGTCGTAATTCAAATAGGGAAACCAGGCACGTAGGGAGGATTCGTCATCCGCCATTGGACGAACGCCCTGTAAGGCAAGATTGTGGATAGTGTATACCGTGTGGATTGATTTCAATGCTTTGTAGGTGGGGTCAAAGGCCCGCAACACACTCACCATTGCAGCGTGCCAGTCGTGTAGATGTAAAACATCAATCGCGGCAAATCTGCCCTCAATAATCGCCTGAGCTACCGCGACACTAAACAGTGCAAATTTGCTGGCGTCGGTTGCAAACGGCCTGTTACCCGGATCATCACAGTAAATTTTCCCCGGGCCGCCCGCGGCAAAGAGCGGGTGCTCCAGCACCCATAGGGTGACGTTTTTCTCGGGTTTTTTCCCGGGAACTCGAAAAATGTCGACGGCTTGTCGCTGGCCCCAGAACATAACCTGGAGTATTCCTACCCGCTCACTACCGGGTAACGCTGAAAAGGCTCCGTAACCCGGCGTCACCACATCGACCTGAGTTCCCTTGCTAGCCAGTGCAATGGGAATGTCGCGAACAACATCGCCGATACCACCGACCTTGCCACCGGGGATAGCGTCATTCTCGGCGGCCACCATCAGCACTTTCATTGCTGTTTCCCCATATCAGGTAATCACGTCCGGCTTCTCGCGCCCGGTATACTCGATAATCCCGGCTACTTGATCTGCAGCGTCCATTAAGGTCGCCAAAGCCTTTTGTGGGTCCTGCCCCAACAGTGTAGGGTCATTTTGATACTGATCAAAGTAAACCCGAAGCGTAGCGCCCTCGGTTCCTGTACCGGAGAGGCGGAATACAACCCGGCCGCCGTTGTCAAAAAAAATCCGAACACCCTGATTACAGGTTTCGCTGCCATCAATGGGATCGGTGTAGCTAAAATCGTCGGCAGATTCGATACAAAGGCCGGCGAATTCCCGCCCCGGGAGATCGGGCAATTGCCCACGCAATCGTTCAATCATGTCCGCCGCGCGTTCACTATTCACAGCTTCATAATCGTGACGGGTAAAGTAATCACGGCCATATCGTGTCCAGTGATTCTTGACAATTTCGCCCAGAGGCTGGTTTCTCACTGCGATCAGGTTGAGCCAGAACAGTACCGCCCACATCCCATCCTTCTCCCTGACATGATCCGAGCCGGTACCAAAGCTCTCCTCTCCACAAAGCGTAATCTTCCCCGCATCCAGTAGATTGCCAAAAAACTTCCAGCCCGTTGGCGTTTCATAGCAATGGATGCCCAGTTTTTTCGCCACTCGGTCGGCCGCCCGACTAGTGGGCATGGATCTTGCGATCCCTGCGATACCCTCAGCATAGCCGGGTATATACTGTGCGTTGGCCGCCATGACCGCCAGACTGTCGCAGGGATTGAGGTAAAAACCTTTGCCGAGGACCATATTGCGGTCACCGTCGCCATCCGAGGCGGCGCCGAAGTCCATAGGGTTATCCCCATTCAGTAGTGCCACCAGTTCGTGGGCGTGTACTTGATTGGGGTCCGGATGACCGCCACCAAAATCCTCTAACGGCACGCCATTAATCACTGTGCCCTCTGCTGCGCCCAGACGACGTTCAAATATCTCTTTGGCATAGGGCCCGGTGACCGCGTGCATGGCATCGAAACACATGCGGAACTTACCGTTCGTCAGTAAGGCCTTCATGCGCTCAAAATCGAACAGAGATGCCATAAGATCAGCATAGTCTGCAACGGGGTCGATGATTTCTATCGCGGTGCCCGCCAGCGAGTAAGCTCCCAATTGATCGAGGTTCACATCTTCCGCGTCCTCGATAAGATAGTGATCAATCGACAGTGTCTGTTGATATATGCTGTCAGTTAAGCTTTCTGGCGCTGGGCCACCATTGTCGCCGTTGAACTTGATGCCAAAATCGCCATCCGGCCCACCGGGATTGTGACTGGCGGACAGAATTATCCCGCCGCGGGCCTGGTGTTTTCGAATGATACAGCTAGCCGCTGGCGTAGAGAGAATGCCCCCCTGGCCCACCAGCAACCGTGAAAAACCATTCGCGGCAGCCATGCGAATAATCACTTGAATGGCTTCCCGATTGAAAAACCGGCCATCACCGCCGACAACCAATGTGTGGCCATCGCAGGGGGCTATCGTATTAAAAATGGCCTGAACGAAGTTTTCCAGATAGCCGCTGCGCTGAAACTCCTTCACTTTTTTTCGCAAACCAGAGGTGCCTGGCTTTTGCCCCTCAAAAACCTGCGTAGAAATTGTTTTTATCGCCATAGCTATTCCCCCAATGCCTAAGCAAAGCCTTCCGGCTGACCCAGCATACCCCGTGTCACCAGCACCACACCCTTGGCCGTTACCCGATAACCGTTGGCTTTATCTTGCTCATGATCGACACCAATTTCAGACCCGTCTGGAATGTGACAGCCGCGGTCAAGAATGGCTTTGCGAATTTTACAACGCTGACCCACAGTCACACTGGGCAACAAGATAGATTCCTCTATATCTGTGTAGCTATCGACCCGGACATTCGAGAACAGCAGGGACTTTCGCAATTTGGCCCCAGATACAATACAGCCACTGGATACTGTTGAATCAACCGCAATGCCCCGACGATCGTCGTCATCAAACAGAAACTTGGCCGACGGCAACTGCGATTGATAAGTCCATATAGGCCAACTCGCATCGTACAGATTAAACGCAGGCTGTGGTGAAACCAGTTCCATATTCGCCTCCCAATAAGAATCCAGAGTTCCCACATCCCGCCAGTAAGGTCGCCCTTTGGTTCGCGGATCGCGAAAAGGAGAGGCGTACACCTTGTGACTTTTAATAATGGAGGGAATAATATCCGCACCAAAATCAGAGTTTGAATCCGGATTTTCCGCATCCTTTAGTAGCTGCTCGAACAAAAATTCGGTGTTGAATATATAGTTGCCCATGGAGGCCAGCGTCAGCCCACTCTCACCGGGTATCGGTGTTGGATGCTCGGGTTTTTCATCGAAGGCTATCACCCGCCCCTCTTCGTCAACGCTGATCACGCCAAAGGCGCCAGCAGCCTCCTCAATGGGAACCTCCAGACAAGAGACCGTCATATCGGCGCCTCTATCCACATGTTGCGCGAGCATGTCACCGTAGTCCATTTGGTAAATATGGTCGCCAGACAATATCATCACGTACTTGGGATTCTCCGCGCGGATTATGTCCATATTTTGGTAGACCGCATCGGCGGTACCCTGATACCAGTCATCCGAATACCGTTGGGATGCTGGTAGAATTTCGATAAATTCTCCCAGCTCTTTCTTGAAGTGACTCCATCCCTGCATCAGGTGGCGCAGCAGGGAATGCGACTTGTACTGGGTAAGCACGCCCACTCTGCGAATACCGGAATTGATACAGTTCGAAAGGGGAAAATCAATAATGCGGTACTTGCCACCAAAGTACAGGGCGGGCTTCGCCCGCCAATCGGTCAGCTCGTAAAGCCTGGACCCTCTCCCTCCCGCCAATATCAAGGCAAGTGTGTCTTTTGTTAAACGACTTACATAGCGAGGGCTCTCATTCATTTTTTCATTGGACTTTGTATCATCCATGGTGAATTCCTCGTGTTATGCCGGATTGAAATAGTGGATATTGAGGAATCAGCACAATCCCCATATTTCTTTACTATAGTCCCGAATCGTTCTGTCACTCGAAAAGCGACCGCTGGCCGCCGTGTTGTAAATACTCATACGGGTCCAAGCTTGCGTGTCCTGATAGGCCGTGGACACAGCCTGCTGAGCATTGATGTAGCCACGAAAATCTGCCGCGGTCATCCAGGCATCGTCGCAACTGCGAATGGAGGCGACCACGGAATCAAAGATACCGGGCTCAAACAAATTGAAATGTCCGCTTTCCAATAATTGCATCACCCGTGAAAAATCCGCGTCATCAGCGATAATGGCATCCGGGTTATAGCTTTGCCGTGCGGCCTGGACTTCGTGCGCCTCAAGACCAAAGAGGAAAAAGTTTTCCGGTCCCACCGCCTCACGAATTTCAATATTGGCGCCATCGAGTGTGCCAATGGTGAGGGCGCCATTCATCATAAACTTCATGTTGCCGGTACCTGATGCCTCCTTGCCCGCCGTTGAGATCTGCTCGGACAAATCGGTGCCCGGACAAATCACTTCCATGGAAGTGACTCGATAGTTAGGTAAAAAAGCCACCCGTAACCAGGGCTGCAGGCGCCTATCCTTGTTGATCACTGCCGCTACATTGTTAATCAGCTTGATGATAGTCTTTGCCATGACATAGCCTGGCGCTGCCTTTCCACCGATCAGCACACAGCGGGGTTGCATGCCCTTCACATCACCCCGGACAACTCGATCATACAAATGAATGATATGCAGCACGTTGAGCAACTGCCGTTTGTACTCATGTATACGTTTCACCTGTATGTCGAACAACATGTCCGAATGGAACTGGACGCCGCAATCCCGCTCAACAAGTTCTACCAGTCGCTCTTTATTGGCTTGCTTTACATCCCGCCAGCGAATTCGAAACGCCTCATCATCGGCAAATGGCCGCAGCCTTGCGATTTCATCGAGGTCCCGTATCCATTCTTTACCGATTACTTCTGTTACCAATTCGCTTAAACCGGGATTGGATTGGGCCAGCCAACGTCTGGGCGTTACACCATTGGTTTTGTTATTGAATTTTTCTGGCCACAGTTGATAGAACTCGTGGAACAAGCCCCCTATTAACAACTGGGTGTGCAGGGCCGCCACGCCGTTGACAGAATGGCTGCCAACAATGGCGAGATAGGCCATTCTGACCTGTGGATGATCACCTTCCTCGATGATTGACAGTCTTTGCTGGCGCGCTCTGTCTCCGGGCCAGCGCTCGGCCACCAGGGTGAGAAATCGAGCGTTGATCTCGTAGATAATGTCGAGCAGCCGGGGCAGTAATTCCTTGAAAAGCCCTACCGACCATCTTTCCAAAGCCTCGGGTAACAAGGTGTGATTGGTATAGGCCATGGTACTGCTGGTAATTTTCCATGCCTGCTCCCAGTTCAGCAGATAATCGTCCATTAGCAAACGCATCAACTCAGCAACTGCGATGGACGGATGCGTATCGTTCAATTGGAAACAATTGTTCTCCCCGAACTCACTGAAATCCTCTCCATGATTTTTTACCCAACGATGCAAAACATCTTGCAGACTGGCAGAGGCAAGAAAATACTGTTGCCGCAAACGCAGCTCCTTACCGTTTTCACTGGCGTCATTGGGGTACAACACCATGGTGATTTGTTCCGCGAGATTCTTCGCGGCGACGGCCTCGGTATAACTGCCCGCATTGAAATCTTCGAGATTAAATTCATCGGTGGCTGCAGATTTCCACAAACGCAGCGTATTTACGGTTTCATTGCGATACCCCGGCACCGGCACATCGTAGGGCACGGCCAACACGTCCTGCGTATCTATCCAGCGCGAATGCTGACGATTAGCCTGGTCCCGGTAATACTCACTGTGACCAAAAAACTTTACCCGCACGGTATTTTCTGGAGATTCGACTTCCCAATGACTGCCATCTCGCAACCAGTTATCGGGGCATTCCACCTGATGACCGTCAACTATTTTCTGATTAAACATGCCGTATTCGTAGCGAATACCATAACCGGTTACCGGCAACTGCAGGCTGGCGCAACTATCGAGAAAACAGGCGGCGAGTCGGCCCAAACCACCATTACCCAAGCCCGCGTCCAGCTCCTCCTGAACCACCTCTTCCAGTGTGCAGCCGTAGTTGCTTAAGGCCTGGCGAACCGGTTGTTCCAGGTCCAGATTATTGACCGCATTGCTCAGCGCGCGACCCATCAGAAATTCCATGGATATATAACTAACACGTTTGGGACGCTCGGCCCGATAGCGGTCGCGAGTCGCGCGCCATCGTTCTATGAGGCGATCCTGCACTGTGAGAGCTAAGGCATCAAATAGATAGCCGTGCGATTCATTGCCCTCATCGCGACCCAGTGTCAAACTCACGTGCCGGTTAAGATCCTCGGCCACCTTTTGTTCATCCATACCCAAGGGCTCTACCTGAGCGTTGCTGACTTTTATGCGATCAATCATTGCTTGTGCCCTGTGCAAACCTGATGTCTTTATTACAACCTAGAATCGCCACTGAGCGCTCGTCAATATTCAGCTTTTCGCCGGAAGCGGCTGAGGGGCGCTCTGGTATGCCGCGTTCCTGAATGGTATCTACAAGCCAGCGCCAACAAAGTGCCGACTCCCCTGATTCTGCCTGATAGTCCGGAAGCTGAAATTCCTGCTGCTGAGTACTGTTATTAAATATAACGAGCAAAGTCACACGCGACTGCTCGTCGTGGGGCCCCGTTAGCAGGTAGCCCAGTAAAAAACTGTGGTGCTCTTGCCAATGTTCTTCGCGCATTTCCAGCCCATCGCTGTTGAGCCACTTTATATCGTAGCTCTCCGGTCGATGAGGCGGATGAATATAGCTGGGATGGCTCAAAATCCGGTAGTCTGCGCGCAGTTTGAGTAACAAGGTCACAAATGCGTTGAGATCTTCACTGTGTTTCCCTAACGAGGGCCAATCGATCCAGTTCAGCTCATTGTCCTGACAGTAGGCATTGTTATTGCCTTGCTGGCTGCGCCCCAGTTCATCGCCCGCAAGAATCATTGGCGTTCCCTGGGAGACCAGCAATGTGGCTAGCAAGTTCCGTTGTTGACGACGCCTCGCTGTCTCAATCGCCGCATCATCAGTCGGACCTTCCACACCAAAATTTTCGCTAAGATTTTCTCGATGACCGTCGTTGTTGTTTTCACCATTCGCCGAATTGTGCCGTTGCTGATAGCTCACTAAATCACGCAGGGTAAAGCCATCGTGGCTGGTGATGAAATTAACGCTGGCGTACGGACGGCGACCCGAGCGCTCAAAAATATCGCCCGAGCCGTGCAAGCGTCGTGCGAGTGTCGGTAGCTGTCCAGGCTCCCGCCGCCAGAAGCGACGCACGGTATCGCGGTAGTCGTCATTCCACTCGCTCCAGGGCGCGGGGAAGTTGCCTAACTGGTAGCCGCCGGGACCGATATCCCACGGTTCTGCAATCAATTTTATTCGCGACAGCTGGGGATCCTGGGCAATTGCCTGGAAGAAACTGGCCCGTGGGTTAAAGCCCTTGGGTTCACGCCCCATCACCGGCGCCAAATCAAAACGGAAGCCGTCCACACCCATGTCGCTGGACCAATAGCGCAAACTGTCCATCACCAATTGCAGCACCCTGGGATGACTCACATTAAGCGTATTTCCGCAGCCGGTATCATTGACGTAGTAGCGGGGGTTCTCCGCCTGCAGTCGATAATAGGAGGCATTATCAATGCCACGGAAACTCATAGTGGGGCCGAGGCGATTACTCTCACTGGTATGGTTGTAAACAACATCCAGCAGAACCTCGAGACCGGCTTGGTGAAAGTTATCAACCATATGCCTGAATTCTGCCGCATCATTTTCATTCAGATACGCCGTGTGCGGTGCAAAAAAACTTGACGTGTTATAACCCCAGTAATTGCGCAGGCCCTTCTCGTAAACGAAATGTTCATCGCTAAACGCCTGCACCGGCAAGAGTTCGACACTGGTGATACCAAGGGCTTTGAGATAGGCAATAATTTTCGGGTGACCTAGCCCGGCAAACTTTCCGCGCGCAAGTTCCGGGACATCGGGATGCTGTAAGGTGAATCCACGCACGTGGGTTTCATAAATTACCGTCTGGCTCCAGGACACATCCGGCTTCTTGGGTCGGGTATCATCTGCAAAAACTGACGGCGCTGTGACCACACACTTTGGCATAAAGGGCGCATTATCACGGGTATCAAAAGAGAGATCTTCCTCGGGGTCATCGCGGCGATAGCCAAAGTGGGCATCATTCCAGCGGAACTCTCCGATCAACTGGCGGGCATAGGGGTCGAGCAACAATTTGTGATGATTAAAGCGATGTCCTGCCTGGGGGTTGTAGGGTCCGTATACGCGATAACCATACACGGCGCCCGGATCGAGTCCGGACAGATAGCCATGCCAAACCTCGTGGGTTTTTTCCGGCAGCGTATATCGGGCTGTTTCCGTTTGTCCTGTGACATCATACAGACACAACTCGACCGCCTCGGCATGGGCTGAAAACAACGCGAAGTTGACGCCCTCCCCGTCCCAGTGCGCACCCAAAGTGTGGTGATGGCCAGATAGCATCCGAGTCGTCATTTTCAAGGAGCCTGCCAACTGAAAATAACCGTCGCCAGCGGCGGAATGCTGGCCGTCAGATGGCAGGGCTGGCCATGACAAGCTTCGTCAACAGCCAACAAGCTACCCCTATTGCCTATGTTGCTGCCGCCATAATGTTGGCTGTCAGTATTGAGTCGCTCCCGATAATGACCAGGTAACGGCACGCCTAACTTATAGTCTGAGTAGACCGTCGGTGTCAGATTGACGACCACCAGCACCGGTGCCGCACCCGCCTCGTCCTTGCGCAAATAAACCAGCACTGACTGCTGGGCATTTTCAGATTCAACCCACTCAAACCCACGGCCATCACAGTCCAGCTCATGCAGCGCAGGCAGCTCCCGATACACGTGATTCAAATCCCGAATCAGATTACGCACGCCACTGTGCATGGGGTCGTCGAGCAGATGCCAGTCCAGACTCTGGTCGTGGTTCCACTCCTGACGCTGAGCGAACTCGCCGCCCATAAACAGAAGCTTCTTGCCGGGATGGGTCCACATAAAACCATAAAAGGCGCGCAGATTCGCAAATTTCTGCCAGTCGTCACCAGGCATTTTATGCAGTAGAGAACCCTTGCCGTGAACCACCTCGTCGTGGCTCAGGGGCAGTATAAAATTTTCGCTGAAGCTGTAGACCAGGCTAAAGGTCATTTCGTGATGATGGTATTGGCGGTGAACCGGGTCCCGTTCCATGTAACGTAAAGAGTCGTTCATCCACCCCATATTCCATTTGAAGCCGAAGCCCAGGCCACCTTGCTCAATGGGCCGTGAGACTCCGGGCCAGGCGGTTGACTCCTCAGCTATCATCATGCCCCCAGGGTGATTGAAGTAAACACGGCTATTCACCTGTTTGAGAAATTCGATCGCCTCCAGATTTTCGCGCCCGCCGTGTACATTGGGGAGCCACTCGCCTTCTTCGCGGCTGTAATCCAGATACAACATAGAGGCGACCGCGTCGACTCGCAATCCGTCGATATGGAACTGTTCCAGCCAATACATTGCGTTGCTCAATAAATAGCTGACCACTTCGCCCCGACCATAGTTGTAGATCAGGGTGTTCCAGTCGGGATGAAACCCCTTGCGGATATCTTCGTGTTCGTACGCGCAGCTGCCGTCCAGGCGGCCAATACCGTGTTCATCCGTAGGGAAATGCCCCGGGACCCAATCTGCCAGTACTGCGATTCCCTCGCGGTGGCAACGATCGACAAAAAACCTGAAATCGTCCGGAGTACCAAAACGACTGGTCGGGGCGTATAAACCTATCGGCTGGTATCCCCAGGAACCATCAAAGGGATATTCCGACACTGGCATCAGCTGAATATGGGTAAACCCCAGATCAATAACATAGGGTACGAGCTGTTCAGCCAGTTCCCGATAAGACAGATACTCACCGCCTCGTTCGACACTGCGCCGCCAGGACCCAAGATGTACCTCGTAGATCGAAACCGCTTGGCGATAATGATTACTGGTGGTTTTTCGAGCGTCCATCCAGGAATCATCCTGCCACTTGTAGGGCTGGGTTGCGGGTATTATGGATGCTGTATTCGGTGAGCCCTGCATGGCATACGCCAAAGGGTCCGCTTTTAGCGGTAGAATTTCACCGCTGCGGGTTGCGATCTCAAATTTATAGACCTGACCCTGACTAACACCCGGGAGAAATATTTCCCACAGGCCCGATGCCGGATGTTTGCGCATGACGTGACGACGTCCGTCCCAGCCATTAAAGTCGCCCACGACCGAAACGCGCCCCGCGTCGGGCGCCCATATTACAAATGACGTTCCGTCCACGCCATCAATCTGCCTGGGGTGCGCTCCCATCCATTGGTACAGTCGCTCCTGCGTACCTTCACCGAACAGATATACGTCGTCATCGTTCAACAGCGACGGAAATCGGTACGGGTCTTCCATTACCACAGTGTCGTTTCCAAAATCGACTCTGAGGTGGTAGGCAAAGGGTTTCCGCCTGCGTCCCAGTGGTCCTTCAAAAAGGCCGACCTCATCGACCAACGCGAGAGACGCTACCTTTTTATTATCCTTACTGGCTATGACATCAACACCGGCGGCGCCGGGCAGGAATACTCTGGCAATGAGCCCCTTCCCGGTGGGATGCTCATGCATTCCCAGTCTCGAGAATACATCGTCACAGCGCGCCGTAAGAATCGCATCAATTTCCTCGTTGTTTAACAGGCTAATCGCTCGGCTGTTCATTGCTTTCTTTCCCGATAGGTAGACGCCAACAGCGCCAGGATTTGGGAGTCTTTAAACAGAGCCTTAGTCTCAATCGCCTGCTTTTTGCGCCAGTTGGGATACTCTCGATGGGTTCCCGGTATATTTACCGGCTCTTCCAGCAGCTGCAGGTCATCCAGTTGGAACAGCATCATCCGCGATCGGCTGCGTGCGCAAGCCCTGAGGATGGCCCCGCACAAGCTGATATCGAAGGGCTGCTCGACTTTGGAGTGCGAATTATCAGTAAGCCAACTCTCAGGCAACAACTCCTGCGAACGCAGCCAGGCTAACAATCTTATTTTATCTGCTCTTCGCTGTCGTAACCGATCGGGTAGCTCATTGACAGTGTCCACTAAACCCATTGCAGCGCGCAGGCTCAAATCTGCCAGGTTCCACCAACCCGCCAGAGTTGCAACGTCATGGTTGGTCACCATTAACATAGCGTCAACCTGGTGATCTTGCGGTGGTTTGAACTGTCGATCGTGCGTTGTCTCAAAATAAAAGACCTTGTTGCCGTAAACAGCGGTCGCCGCCATTCTGGAGCGCAGTTCCTGCGGTACAACACCCAGATCCTCACCAATTACCATACAATTGTTGCGGTGGCTCTCCAGACATAAAATCGCTAAAAGATCTTCAAAAGGATAGTACACATAGGCGCCTCCAGCGAGCCCGGGCAGACACCACCACAAACGCAACAAACCCATGACATGATCGATTCGGATTGCACCGACGCAGGACATATTGGCCGCCAGCAGTTCAATAAAGTGCCGGTAGTTATCTCGCTGTAACGCAATCGGATCCGGGGCCGGCAAATTCCAGTTTTGACCTTGCGGTGCGAAAGGGTCCGGCGGCGCACCAATCGTCGCTGCGTCACAAAACAGCTCGGCGTTGCCCTGCACTTCTGCACCTTCTTTAACAGCACCCACAGCCAGGTCACCCATGAGACCCACGCTCATGCCACACTCCAGCGCGAGGGTTTGGCACTGCTGCAACTGCTGCTGGGCAAGCCATTGCAGGTATTGGTGAAAGCGTGGATCAGTCGAAGTGCCGCGGCTCACACCGAGGGATTGAAAATCGAGCCGGGATTCGTGTTGGGAAAATCTTGTCAGTGAGTCATTGCGCTGCTGCACAAAAAGATCGAACGCTTTCGCCCGCTCCGTACGCAGCTCTATCTCCTGCGCAAGAAAGTGCTGAAACAGCGCTTCGTAAACCGGGTACTTGAGCTCGGCCACACCCCGGTAGTCGACGTGTGTCAGGCCCCGTAAAGCTGCCAGTTTTTTCTGGCAGGCGGGGCTGCGAAACTGCGAGACTACTGTCTGACATTCCCAAAACTCCGGAATCCGTTCCGGGTCCAAATACAGTGGATTGAGAAAACAGCGGTCGGAGGGGCTGTAAGGACTGGAGAAATCCTCTGCGGACATATCGAGCGCATGCAGCGGATTCAGCGCCACGACATCCATGCCAACGCTGGCACTGCCGGCGATCAACTCCATTAAGTCACTGAAATCGCCAATGCCCCAATTGCGTTCGGAACGCAGTGTATAAAGCTGACAATTGATTCCCCACAAGCGGTCTGAATGACCGTTGCCGATCTCGAAACACTTCGGCGGAACAACAGCCAGGACAGCCTGCTCCTTTCGAGAGGCGTTCGACAGTACGATCTGATGATAGCCAAGCGGCAGACCTGCGAGAGGGTATCGGTGAGCACGGTAGCGAATACCGTCAATATAGTATTCGCCAACTTCGGGTAATTCCGCAGGCGTCAGCTCGCCTTCGAGTAGTTCACCCGCTTCAGTGGTGATCTGATAGGAAATGGATGTTGTTTTCTCTTCTGGGTGTACTCGAATGTCGAGATATTCCGATTCCCCGGACCGCAAAATATTGAACGTTTTAAGCCAGCTTTTCCAAGGCAGTGCGTCCAGTTCATACACGGCCTGCGCAACAGCCTCATCATCTGTTACATCGTATCCAACCGCCTCCAGAAGTTTGACTCTAATCTCGTGAGGAACAACTATTCGCTCTGCGGAGTAGTTAAGATACTCTGCGGATACGCCTCTAAAGTAGAACAGTTTTTCCAGGTTATTCATGGCCTGTTCCAGTATTCGCCAGGGTTGAACAGGTGGCGACCACCTTGTGCCAGCACCCTTTTGCACCTGAGGAGCCGTGAATACTGCAGCGACCAAACCTTGAATGTAATCAGATCAGATTCAGGTGCGGCAATCTCAAGATTGGAACGCATTGAGTCTGTCCAGCAATCCTCGGGTTGAAGGATCCAACCCAGTTGTTCCAGATTCTGCGTCTAACATGTTCAGGGCCAGTTCCTTTCCCAGTTCGACACCCCATTGGTCGAACGAATTGATGTTCCATAGACAACCCTGAACAAACACTTTGTGTTCGTAAAGCGCTAACAGCGAACCGAACGTCCTGGGTGTCAGCTTATCCATAAGCAGCGTGTTTGAGGGCTTGTTTCCCTCATAGTTTCGATAAGTGCGGCACTCCGAATCCTGCTTCCCTAACATCAGGGCAGCAGATTGGGCGAACATATTCACCAACAAGATCCGGTGGTGTTCAGGTGAACTGAGGTCATCACCCAGCAGCCCGATAAAGTCCACAGGGATGACGTGGGTTCCCTGGTGTAGAAGCTGAAAGAAACTGTGTTGCGCTTCGGTGCCCGGCTGCCCCCAAATAACAGGCCCAGTGGAGTAATTCACCTGCCTGCCATCCAATGTCACGCTCTTACCGTTACTCTCCATATCAAGCTGCTGTATATAGGACGGTAAGTTAAACAGCCGTTCACAGTAGGGAATAACTGCGTGGCTTTCTGCATTCAAAAAATTCCCATACCAGATGCCCAATACCCCCAGAATGATGGGCATATTGTCAGCAGCAGGTGACTCGCGGAAATGAATATCCATCTGTTGGGCGCCGTCGAGCATTTGCGCGAAGTTCTCGTAACCAATGGAGATCGCGATCGACAAGCCGATGGTTGACCAAAGAGAATATCTACCGCCAACCCAATCCCAGAATTCAAGAATATTACTCTCGTTGATTCCCAGCTTTGCCGCTTCTTTCGGTGACGTCGTCACACCGATAAAGTGAGGAGACTGATAAACATTCGTTATCTTAAGTTGGTTCTCAAACCAACTGGCTGCGGCTTTTGCGTTCAGCAAAGTTTCCTGAGTAGTAAATGTCTTACTGGAAATAATAACCAGCGTCGTCTGCGCGTCCAGTGATTTCAACGTACTGTTGATCGACTCACCATCGACATTGGAGACGAAATGGCAATGGATCCGCTCGTGTGTAAATTCCTTTAGGGCTTCGCAGGCAAGTTTTGGCCCAAGATCCGACCCACCAATACCGATATTTACAATATCGGTAATGGGCTTTCCCGTCGAACCCAACCAACTGCCGGAACGAATCTGGTCACTAAACTGCCTGATTCTTTTTTTTTGTTCGGTGATTTTTTCGCTAATGTCATCGAGCCCGTCTTTGGACAACTGCGCAGGACTCGCCCTTAGTGCGCAGTGTAAAACCGGGCGCCCCTCCGTGGTGTTGATATTTGCCCCTTGGAACAGATTGTCACGGCGGGCATAAAGCGGGGATTCGTCCACAATTTGCAACAGGTATTTCATCACCTCATCGGTGACAAGGTTCTTGGAATAATCAAGGAAAAGCCCAGCAGCTTCCTGGCTATATCTACCCGTTCTTCCGGGATCCTTGGCAAGCAGATCCGAGATTCTAGTATTGCGGACACTCTTCGCCAACTCGTGCAATCTAGTCCAAGATTCCAGTTCTGCTAAATTGTAATCCAGTGTGGTCATATCTGCGCCTTCCATAATTTGCTAAACAAGCCAGCCACTGTGCTTTTCAGTATAGCAAACACATCAACAACTGCAGGGCGTCGAAAAACAATGTTCCAACTGACTTGGGACTGATACGCCCACCGGATCGGAGTCTGCCAACTATGCTCTCGATATAGGGATTCAGAATGGCACATACATACCTGATCCGGAATGTATCCGCGGGTACAGTGAAGAAATCCACGGAGGCCAGATCGGCTGCATGGTTTGCCAGGAAGGTTTTCAAGGTTTGTGAGGGAGGCTTTCGATGGCGGCCAAATGGCGGGCGCTTTTGAGCTGCTGAACTCCAACAATCTGGTGTACTCGCGCAAGGTGCGCGAGTACCTTCTGGGCGAACGCTAACCCCTCGGTTTAAGGCTCCGGAACAGCCTTTCTATTGGAGTATCCCAGCAATTTCCTCGACGGCTCATACTCAGATCCATGCGATACCGCCAGAGCCGCTGACGGAGTTTACGACTGCCATATTGACTGCCTTGATCTGAGTGGAACATGACCTTTGAGGGCTGCCCACGTTGCTCCCAAGTATGATCTCGGGCTTTTACAGCCTGATCTGCATCTGGACTGGATGACATCGCCCAACCAACTACACGGCGAGCAAAGAGGTCGATAACCACAGCCAAGTAACTCCAGCGTTGACCGCTCCAGAGTAGAGTAAGAGGCAGGGCGTAGTCGAACTATCTCCCTGCCTCTCCTCTCCGAACCGGACGTGCACCTTTCAGCGCA
>JAGPVT010000038.1 GCA_018066865.1 Marinobacter sp.
CCCGTTTTCCCGGAGTCGGTCGCAGAGGGTACCGTCGCGACCTGGCACAAACAGCCCGGCGAAGCCTGTTCACGTGATGACCTGATCGTCGATATTGAAACCGACAAGGTGGTCCTTGAGGTTGTAGCGCCTGCTGACGGCGTTATTGAAGAGATCGTCAAAGGAGAAGGCGACACCGTGGAAAGCGGTGAGGTTATCGGCAAATTCAAAGAAGGCGCCGTGGGCGACTCCGACTCTGCTGACAGCAAGGGCAGTAAGGATAGCAAAGCCGACGCCGGCGCAGATGGCGATGCTGACAAGAAAGAGGCCAAGCCTGATCAAAGCCAGAGCTCGGACGACGCCATTCTGAGCCCTGCAGCCCGCAAGCTGGCTGATGAGAATAACGTTGATCCGGGTTCCGTTAAAGGTACTGGGAAAGATGGTCGAGTAACCAAAGAAGACGTTCAAAATCATGTAGATAGCGAAAAGTCTTCAGGTGGTTCATCGAACGCCCCGGCTGCAACGCCTGAGGCCAATATTGCTGCGGGTGAGCGTATGGAAAAACGCGTTCCCATGACGCGCCTGCGTGCCAGCATCGCTAAACGTCTGGTGAACGCCCAGCAAACTGCAGCCATGCTGACGACTTTTAATGAAGTCGACATGGGCCCAATCATGGAGCTGCGTAAGCAGTACCAAGAGAGCTTTGTGAAGCGCCACGACATCAAGCTGGGCTTTATGTCGTTTTTCGCCAAAGCTGCAACCGAAGCTCTGAAGCGTTTCCCCGCAGTTAACGCGTCTATCGACGGAAACGATATGGTTTACCACGGCTATCAGGATATCGGTGTTGCGGTCTCCACTGAGCGTGGTCTGGTGGTTCCGGTACTTCGGGATGTGGATGCATTGGGACTGGCAGATATCGAGAAGAAAATTGTCGAGTACGGCACCAAGGCAAAAGGTGGCAAGCTTGGAATTGAAGATATGACTGGTGGTACCTTTACCATAACGAACGGTGGTATTTTTGGATCGCTTCTTTCTACGCCGATCCTGAATCCACCGCAAACGGCTATCCTGGGTATGCACAAAATTCAGGAGCGTCCGATGGCGGTCAATGGCAAGGTGGAAATCCGTCCAATGATGTACCTTGCGCTGTCCTATGATCACCGTATGGTCGACGGCAAGGAGGCGGTGCAGTTCCTTGTGGCCATCAAGGAAATGCTCGAAGACCCGGCGCGTATTCTGCTGGACGTCTGAGTCGACACTTAACGAATCGGAAAACAGGATTAACTATGTCTGATAAGTACGACGTAATCGTCATTGGCGCTGGCCCTGGTGGCTATGTTGCCGCCATAAAAGCGGCTCAGCTTGGCCTTAAAACCGCATGTGTCGAGTCGTGGAGCTCCGAAGATGGCAAAAGCCAGGTACTAGGTGGCACCTGCCTTAACGTGGGCTGTATTCCTTCCAAAGCGTTGCTGGAAATTTCTCACAAGTTTGAGGAAGCGAGCCACGATTACGAAATGCAGGGCATCATTGCCAAGGATGTCAAAATCGACATCGCCAAGATGATGGAACGCAAGAGTGGCATCGTTAAACAGCTGACGGGTGGTATTGCCGGGCTGTTCAAGGCCAACGGAGTGACTGCCCTTCACGGCCATGGCAAGCTTCTGGCTAATCGTCAGGTTGAAGTCACGGATAAAGACGGCAAGACAAAAACCTACGAAGCAGAGAACGTTATTATAGCTACCGGCTCCAAGCCTATCGATATACCGCCGGCCCCCATGACCGAAGGCTATATCGTGGACTCTGAAGGTGCGCTGGAATTTGATGAGGTTCCCAAGCGTCTTGGCATCATCGGTGCTGGTGTTATCGGTCTTGAGCTGGGCAGTGTATGGGCCCGTCTGGGTTCGGAAGTGACGGTACTTGAAGCACAGGACACCTTCCTTCCCGCTGTAGATCAGCAGGTTGCCAAGGATGCTCTGAAACAGCTCCGCAAGCAGGGCCTGAATATTGTAATGGGTGGCCGGGTAACCGGTGCCGAGGTCAAGCGCAAGCTGGTCAACGTGAGCTACGAGGACAGCAAGGGCAAGCAGGAACTGAAAGTCGACAAGCTGATTGTTGCCGTTGGCCGCCGGCCATACACCGACAATCTGTTGTCAGCAGATTCCGGCGTTAGCATGGATGAGCGTGGTTTTATCTTTGTTGACGAAAAGTGCAAAACCGAGGCGCCGGGTGTCTGGGCCGTGGGCGACGTTGTTCGTGGCCCAATGCTGGCGCACAAAGCCTCGGAAGAGGGCGTCATGGTTGCCGAGCGTATCGCTGGCCACAAGCCGCAGGTTAATTATGACTGTATTCCTAACGTCATCTACACATCGCCGGAAGTGGCCTGGGTAGGTAAGACCGAGGAGCAGCTCAAGAGTGAAGGTGAAGCCTATAAGGTTGGTACTTTCCCGTTTGCAGCTAACGGTCGCGCGATGGCGGCAAACGCCGCCTCTGGCATGGTGAAAATTATTGCCGACGAGAAGACTGATCGGATTCTGGGCTTCCACGTTGTAGGTCCGCAGGCATCGGAAATCGTTGCTCAGGGCGTTATTGCCATGGAATTTGGCTCCAGTGCAGAAGATCTGGCTCTGACCTGTTTTGCACATCCGACTTTGTCAGAGTCTGTGCATGAGGCAGCGCTGGCGGTTAACGGTGGCGCGATTCACATTGCGAACCGTCGCAAAAAGAAGTAACGCAAACCAGGAAGCAGGGGCGCCCGTGATGGCGCCCCTTTACCATAAAAACAGCTGATTTCCGGTTGCGATCATGGCGAGTTCAGGTGACCCCCTGTCCGCCGAACCGAATTCGCATTAAGGGCTCCCCGGCTGGGGGGCGCGGGTTCACTTTCCGTACGTGGTTATCCTTCATCAAAAAGCGGGACACTAACTATGAATTTGCACGAATATCAGGGCAAACAGCTTTTCGCTGAATATGGCTTGCCAGTATCACAGGGCATTGCCTGTGATACTCCGGATCAAGCAGTAGCAGCAGCAGAAAAGATCGGCGGCAACAGCTGGGTTGTAAAAGCTCAGGTTCACGCTGGCGGTCGCGGTAAAGCTGGCGGTGTAAAGCTGGTCAAGAACACTGACGACATCCGCGCGTTTGCAGAGCAGTGGTTGGGCAAGCAGCTCGTTACTTTTCAGACCGACGAGCACGGCCAGCCGGTCAGCAAGATTCTGGTTGAATCCCTGACGGATATCGATCAGGAGCTGTATCTGGGCGCGGTTGTCGACCGTGGCACTCGCCGTATCGTATTCATGGCATCCACCGAAGGCGGTGTCGAAATTGAAACGGTTGCGGAAGAAACTCCTGAGAAAATCCTGAGAGCCGAAATCGATCCGTTGGTAGGTGCGCAGCCTTACCAGGGTCGTGAGCTGGCGTTCAAGCTTGGGCTGGAAGGCAAACAGATTGGTCAGTTCACCAAGATTTTCCTGGGCCTGGCAAAGCTGTTTGAAGACTACGACCTGGCACTGATGGAAATCAACCCGCTGGTAATTACTCCAGCCGGTGATCTGCACTGCCTGGACGCCAAGATTGGTGTCGATGGCAACGCGTTGTACCGTCAGAAGAAGTTGCAGGAAATGCGCGATCCTTCACAGGAAGATGCCCGTGAAGCCGAAGCTGCAGCCTGGGAACTGAACTACGTTGCACTTGAAGGCAATATCGGCTGCATGGTTAACGGCGCTGGTCTGGCCATGGGTACCATGGACATCATCAAGCTGTCTGGCGGCCGCCCGGCTAACTTTCTGGACGTTGGCGGCGGTGCGACCAAAGAGCGCGTATCCGAAGCGTTCAAGATCATCCTGTCTGACGATGCAGTGCAAGCCGTGCTGGTTAACATCTTCGGCGGTATTGTTCGCTGCGACATGATTGCCGAAGGCATCATTGGTGCGGTTAAAGAAGTTGGGGTTAAGGTGCCAGTAGTTGTTCGTCTTGAAGGTAACAATGCTGAACTGGGTTCCAAGGTACTGGCTGAAAGTGGCCTGAACATCATCGCCGCCAGCAGCCTGGCCAATGCTGCAGAGCAAGTCGTTAAAGCCGCAGGGGGTAAATAATGAGCATCCTGATTAATAAAGACACCAAGGTAATCTGCCAGGGCTTTACCGGCGCACAGGGTACATTCCATTCTGAGCAGGCGATCGAGTACGGCACCAAGATGGTTGGTGGTGTTAGCCCGGGTAAAGGCGGCACCGAGCATCTGGGGCTGCCGGTGTTCAACACCGTACGTGAAGCTGTAGAAAAGACCGGTGCTCAGGCTACCGTGATCTATGTTCCAGCTCCGTTCTGCAAAGACGCCATCATTGAAGCGGCGGACGCCGGCCTTGAACTGATTGTGTGCATCACTGAAGGCATCCCGACCATCGATATGCTGTACGCCAAAGAATACGTTGATCGTAAAGGCGTTCGCATGATCGGGCCTAACTGTCCGGGCGTAATCACACCGGGCGAGTGCAAGATCGGCATCATGCCAGGCCACATTCACAAGCCAGGCAAGGTCGGTATCGTATCCCGCTCCGGCACCCTGACTTACGAAGCAGTCAAACAGACCACAGACTTCGGCTACGGCCAGTCTACCTGCGTGGGCATTGGTGGTGACCCGATTCCGGGATCCAACTTCATCGATATCCTCAGGCTGCTGCAGGACGACCCGCAGACAGAAGCGATTGTTATGATTGGTGAGATCGGCGGCACCGCTGAAGAAGAAGCGGCTGCGTTCATCAAGGAAAACGTCACCAAGCCTGTGGTTTCCTACATTGCCGGTGTTACAGCACCTCCGGGCAAGCGTATGGGCCACGCCGGTGCCATCATCTCTGGTGGTAAAGGTACGGCAGACGAAAAATTTGCGGCTCTGAACGACGCTGGTGTTAAAACCGTGCGCAGTCTGGCCGAGATTGGCAAGGCTCTGAAGGAAGTGACTGGCTGGTAAAACCGGTTTCTTTCGCTAAAACCCCCGTTTCTGTTCTGCAGAGCGGGGGTTTTTTATTTATAATGCCGGGTCGTCTGATCTAGTATGGGCGGATCCCATTCAAATGAAGGAGTTTGTGCTTTGAGTTCTGTAGATTCCCAGCAACGGGTATTGTCCGGTATGCGTCCGACCGGCAAGCTTCATCTTGGTCATTACCACGGTGTGCTGAAAAACTGGGTGAAACTCCAGCACGAATTCGAGTGCTTCTTCTTTATCGCCGATTGGCATGCCCTGACGACCCACTACGATGACCCCTCCGGCATCGAGCAAAGTGTCTGGGACATGGTGATCGACTGGCTGGCCGCCGGAGTGAATCCCGGCTCCTCCACCATGTTTATCCAGTCGCAGGTGCCTGAGCATGCGGAACTGCATTTGCTGTTGTCCATGATCACCCCTCTGGGCTGGCTGGAACGCATACCCACCTACAAGGACCAGCAGGAAAAGCTGCGTGAAAAAGACCTCGCAACTTATGGTTTCCTGGGCTATCCGTTGCTGCAGACGGCCGACATACTGATGTACCGCGCGGGCAAGGTGCCAGTGGGTGCAGATCAGGTGTCTCACGTTGAAATCACCCGTGAGATAGCCCGCCGTTTCAATCATATCTATGGGCGCGAACCCGGGTTTGAAGATCAGGCGGAGTCTGCCATCGTCAAGATGGGCAAGAAAAACGCCAAGCTCTACCGCACGCTAAAAAAGAGATACCAGGAAGAGGGTGATCTGGAAGCTCTGGAGACCGCTCGCGCCTTGCTTATGGAGCAGCAGAACATTTCCATCGGTGATCGTGAACGCCTGTATGGATACATTGAGGGTGGCGGCAAGGTCATTCTCCCGGAGCCACAGCCACTGTTGACGCCAGACTCAAAAATGCCGGGGCTGGACGGACAGAAAATGTCCAAGTCCTACAATAACTACATTGGCCTGCGGGAAGATCCGGACAGCGTGGCTCAGAAAGTCCGTACCATGCAAACGGACCCCCAGCGGGTGCGGCGGACAGATCCAGGCGAGCCGGAGAAGTGTCCGGTGTGGGGGCTGCACAAAGTCTACTCCGATGAAGCAACCAAAGAGTGGGTTCAGACCGGTTGCCGCAGTGCCGGCATCGGCTGCCTTGACTGCAAAAAACCGCTTATTGATTCGATTCTGGAAGAGCAGCGCCCCCTGCGTGAGCGGGCTCTTGAATATGAAGACAATCCCGATCTTGTGCACTCCATTTTGCAGGAAGGGCGTGAACATGCCCGGGACGCAGCCCGTGATACGCTTGAGGAAGTCCGGGCAGCAATGGGTCTGAGCTATCGCTAAGTCAGCCAAGCCAGAGCAGGCCCCTTTGGCGCGGGTTTCAGGGAAAGATCTGATTGACCTTCCCAGTGATCTGTATATCCCGCCAGATGCACTTGCGGTGTTTCTGGAAGCCTTTGAGGGGCCGCTCGACCTTCTGCTCTACCTCATCCGTCGCCAGAATATGGATATTCTGGATATAGACGTGAGTGAAATAACCCGGCAATACATGGACTATATCGGAGCCGTGGAAGCCATGCGCTTCGAGCTGGCTGCAGAGTACCTGGTGATGGCGGCCACGCTGGCGGAAATAAAATCCCGCATGCTGCTGCCGAGGCATGAGAGCGCCGAAGAAGATGAGTTGGATCCAAGAGCTGAACTGATTCGGCGGCTGCAGCAGTACGAGCGATTCAAGCAGGCCGCTGAGGACATCGACACATTGCCACGTATGGAGCGTGACAGTTTTTCTGTATCGGCATCGCTGCCGCAGTTACCGTCTACCCAACCGCATCCCGATGTTGATTTTATGGATATGCTTCTTGCACTTCGTGGCGTACTGGAACGAGCGGACCTTTTTACCAGCCATCATGTGGAAAAGGAGAAACTCTCCACCCGGGAGCGCATGTCGGCCATTTTGTCAGTGTTAAAGGATGATCAGTTTGTTGCTTTCCAGAGTCTCTTCACCGTTGAAGAAGGAAGGCTCGGCGTGGTGGTCACGTTTCTGGCAACGCTGGAGTTGGTGAAAGAGCAACTGATTGAAGTGGTACAGGCAGAAGTGCTGGGTTCGATTCACGTGCGCGCCCGGGCTGCTCGCTAGATTATTCCGCATCGGAAAACAGCGCACCGAAGAACGGATCGCCATCATGAACGAAGAACATCTTTCCAGAATTCAGGCAATTGTCGAAGCCGCGTTGCTGGCTGCGGGTAAGCCCCTGTCGCTTGATCAATTACGGGAATTGTTTACCGAAGATGAGCGCCCGGCACGGCAGGTCATGGAACATGTGATGATGCTTCTTGGCGGTGCGTGTGAGGGGCGGGGGTTTGAGCTTCGTAAAGTAGCCAGCGGCTACCGGCTTCAGATTCGTGAGGAGTTTGCGCCCTGGGTTAGCCGGTTGTTTGAGGAAAAACCTCAGCGCTATTCCCGTGCCCTGCTGGAAACGCTTGCATTGATCGCCTACCGCCAGCCCATTACCCGTGGCGAGATTGAAGACATTCGGGGTGTTACGGTAAGCAGCAATATCATTCGCACATTACTTGAGCGAGAGTGGGTTCGCATTGTAGGGCATAAGGACGTTCCCGGCCGGCCTGCGATGTATGCGACGACCCGACAGTTTCTGGACTATTTCAATCTTTCCAGCCTGGATCAGATGCCACCTTTGTCCGAGATCCGGGACCTGGAAGAAATAGGCAGGGAAATTGAAAAGAGTATTCAAGCCGAGATTGAGTTTGATTCAACATCGGCAAAGCCCGCTGAGGATAATCCTCCGGGCGAGACACTTCACTGATACCATTCGGGTATCAGTCAGCGATTAAGGATTATGTTCATGGCGTCAGAACGCCCCGGAAGAAAGGCAAAACCGGCCGCAGATACAGTGATTAACGAGGACCCGGAGCGGATCCAGAAGCTTCTCGCCCGTGCCGGTATCGGCTCGCGCCGGGAAATCGAAGGCTGGATGGAAACCGGGCGCCTGACGGTCAATGGTGAGGCCGCTGTGCCGGGCCAGAAAGCAACGGTGAATGATCGGTTCGAACTGGACGAAAAGCGGCTGGAAGTAGCAGCGGCTGCTGTGACTGTGCGCCGGGTGCTTATCTATAACAAGCCCGAAGGTGAGGTGGCTACGCGGAAGGATCCTGAGGGGCGTCCAACGGTATTTGACCGCCTGCCCAGGCTCAAGGATAACCGCTGGATATCGATAGGCCGGCTGGATATCAATACCACCGGGCTTGTGCTGTTCACCACCGACGGTGAGCTCGCCAATCGTCTGATGCACCCCTCAAACCAGATCGACCGGGAATACGCAGTCAGGGTTTTTGGCGAAGTTGATGACGCCATGATCGAGCGCCTGATGGCCGGCGTTCTTCTTGAAGACGGCATGGCAAAATTCAGTGATCTCAGTCCTGCCGGCGGCAGCGGGATCAACCGTTGGTTTCACGTTACGCTTCTGGAAGGCCGTAACCGTGAGGTCAGGCGCTTGTGGGAGTCCCAGGGTGTACGCGTAAGTCGTCTGAAGCGTGTGCGTTATGGGCCGGTCTTTCTGCCCAGCCGGCTGACGCTTGGAAAATGGGAAGAGCTGGATCAGAAAGCCGTCGATTCATTGAGCAAAACGGTCGGGCTTGAATCGGTGGATATACCGCAAAAAACGCCGGACGAGCAGGCTGCCCATGACCGGCAGCGAAGAAAGAGCCCGGGGAGTGGTAACAAAAAAGCCGGAAGCCGGCGCTGGGATGTCAGTGATACCAAACCGACTCGAAACGGAGGCTCTGATAAGCCTCGCACCGGGGTGGGCAGGCCGAAGGCAGGGTCTGGCCGACCGCGTAAAGCCCATTCCGGAAGTGCCGGTAAGTCGGGCAGGTAATTCCATGTGTTGATCCTGAACCGGGCTGTTCAGCGAATGGTCGCGAACACCCGGGTGCAGTTTCGGCCCTGATCTTTGGCCCGGTAAAGTGCTTCGTCAGCGCGGGCTATCCACTGGCCCGGAGCTTCCCCCGGCATATAGCGGGCTACACCGCAGCTTATGGTTACTGAAAGCTCAGTGCCTCCGCAGTCGACCCGAAGGTTTGCCACGGCACTGCGCACCCGGTCTGCTACATCCTGTGCTTCCTCCTCGCCCGTATGGGGCAGCAAAATAGCGAACTCTTCTCCACCAAACCGGTAAACGCTGTCTGAATTTCTGATTGCAGCCTCCAATGCCTCAGCAGTCAATCGCAGCAGGTGATCACCCACCACGTGCCCGTGCTGATCGTTTACCTTTTTGAAACGGTCCAGGTCGCAGAGAATCAGGGTGTACTCCTCAGCATGACGTTGTGCAAGCAGGCTTACGCGCTGAAGATGCTCATCCAGAGCCCGTTTGTTGGGAATTGACGTAAGCGAATCGGTCAGCGCTGCATGTTCAATGGCAATAAACTGGCAGGCATTGCGTAGCGGGCAGATGGCCGCGCTGATGATCATTTCAATGCCCTGCAGTTCATCGTCTGAAAATTTGCGCCGACGGTTCAGTGTCAGAGTTCCGTAACACACGCCTTCGAGATTAAGTCGATACTCACAGCGGTGCGGCCCACCGATACCAGTTGCATACACAAAATCACGATGAGCTATCTGATGGCGGTAATTCAGCGCGTCGAAGGGAATGATTTCGCCCAGTTCTTCCGCCAGAATGCCAAGCTGGGTTTCCAGCGAGAGTGTCGTGGAAAGCCGCCGTGTAAGCCTGCTGAAAGGATCGGGAGTGTTCGACCAGCCCTGATAAGCTTGTCGTAGCGCCGCCAGATCTTTCGGCTGAGAGGTGGATCTCTGTTTCGACGGTATGTTTTTCACTGGGGTTCACTCTGCTGACAGAATTGATCGATTGCTTGCGCGGGTATTAGCATGGTTTGTGCCGGTCAATAAATTACGTCTATAAAACAAATATATGTATTGAACTTCTAAGGTGCTTTGATGTGCCGGTGAACAAGCTCGGCCCCAAGCGTCAAAAAAACGGCAAGCTCCGTTCGGAGGATGCGGTCACGGGCGCAAAATGCTGGTGAAGGGGGGTGGGGATGAAGAGTCCCTGTGTTAAACTCTCGCTGTTCGATCATCAACTGAATCCCCGCTGTTTCCAGAAGTGAGCAACATTCCGTATGACGTTTCAGGCCCCAGAAAGTCTCTCCGAACAGATCGCCCAGCATCTGGAGCAGAGGATTGTCACGCGGGATCTGACGCCCGGGAGTCGCATCCAGGAGCTCAAGGTTTCAGGTGACCTCAACGTCAGCCGCGGTTCGGTGCGCGAAGCCCTGCTGATTCTGGAGCGCAGGCATCTTATTGAGATTTTTCCACGCAGAGGCGCGGTGGTTTCCAGCCTGACCGTGGCCAGCGTTAACAGTCTTTACGATATCTACATCGATTTGCTGTGCATGCTCGGACGCAAAGTTATCGAGCGCTGGTCGGGCGATGAACTGGGCGGTGTTATGGGCCGGGTTCGTGAAGTTGAGGCGGTCATCCAGGCTGTAAACTCAACGGGGCCAGATGCGGCAGAAAAAGTGATCGATGCGGGCTTTGGCGTCATGCGTTACGCCTACGGACTAGTGGGCAACCCGTTCCTGGAGGAGACTCTGGAGAACTTCCGACCCGCGATCAGTCGCACTTATTTTGTTGCACTGGAGAATTTCCGGGAGGGCATCGGGCAGACGGCTGTCTTTTTCAGCCGTCTCGGAGAAGCTGCGGTGAGTGGCGACGCTGACCGTTTGCAGTCCGCAATAACGGCCTTTGGCGAACATCAGCGTCAACAGGTACTGAGTACGCTCAGGGAGGAGGAGTGCGCGTGACATGCGCCTGAAGTCCATCAAGCTTGCCGGGTTCAAGTCATTTGTAGACCCCACTACGGTTCCGTTTCCTACGAATCTGACGGCGGTGGTTGGCCCAAATGGCTGCGGCAAATCCAACATTATCGACGCTGTCCGTTGGGTGATGGGAGAGAGCTCTGCCAAGTATTTGCGGGGCGAATCCATGACCGACGTTATTTTCAACGGCTCCAGCGCCCGCAAGCCCGTGGGTCAGGCGTCCATCGAGCTTGTCTTTGATAACAGTGACGGTTCCGCCCCCGGAGAATTTTTCCGCTTCAACGAAATTTCAGTGCGCCGCCGGGTTTCCCGAGAAGGCCAGTCAGAGTACTTTCTCAACGGTGCAAAGTGCCGCCGCCGGGATATTACCGATCTTTTTCTGGGCACCGGCCTCGGGCCTCGAAGTTACGCCATTATCGAACAGGGTATGATTTCAAGGCTGATTGAGGCCAAGCCGGAGGAGCTGCGAACCTATATTGAAGAAGCGGCCGGAATATCGAAATACAAAGAGCGGCGCCGGGAAACCGAAAACCGGATGCGCCGCACCCAGGAAAATCTCGAGCGCCTGACCGATCTCCGCGAAGAACTTGGGCGCCAGCTACAGCACCTTGAGCGGCAGGCTGCGGCTGCTGAGAAATACAAAGCCTATAAACATGACGAGCGCCAGAAAAAAGCTGAGCTGACCGTTTTGCGGTGGCAGGCACTGGACAACGACTTGCAAAGTTGGCGCGAAAAAATCCGTGACACCGAGCTGGAGCTTGAAAAACAGCTTACACAGCGCACTAGCCTGGAAACATCCCTCGAGTCTCTCCGGGATGGCCACCACGAACGCACAGAACACTTTAACCGTGCCCAGGCCCGCTATTATGAGGCTGGTGCCGATATTGCCCGGATCGAACAAAGCCTTGAGCATCAGCGTGAACGTAGCCGGCAAACCGCTGCAGAGCTGGATCAGGCCATGGCTAACCAGCGAGAGCTTGCCCGCGAGCTGAGCCAGGATGAAGAGAAGCTGGCCGGAATCCATGAAGAGCTAAGGATGATTGAGCCTGAGCAGGAGGCGCTGGCCATCCGTTCGGAAGAATCCGGGGAGAAGCTTCAGCAGGCGGAAGACGCCATGAGCGAGTGGCAGCAGCGCTGGGAGGAGTTCAGTTCACGCTCCGCAGATGCCCGCCGCGAAGCGGATCTTGCTCAATCCCGCATTCGCTCCCTGGAAGAGGCTATAGATCAATTGCTGGTCCGCCAGCGCAAGCTTCACGACGAACAAACGCAGCTGGACGGACAGATTGACCGAGCTGAACTTGAGGCCTTCCAGGAGCAGCAAGAGGCACTGGAGCTGCAGCGTGAGGAAGCCGCTGAGCGCATTGAGGCCGTGCACGATGAACTTCAGGAAGCTCGCCATAACCAGCGTGATACTGAACTGAGCCTGACCGACGCTCGCCAGCGGGTTCAAAGCCTGCAGGCCGCTCTGGAATCCCAGCAGTCTTTGCTCGACGAACAGATGGGCGGGCAGGATGACGGGTTGCAGGCGTGGCTGGCGGAGCATGGTCTGGGTGATTTACCTCGAGTTGCCGGCAAGCTTCGCATAGATGATGGCTGGGAGTTCGCGCTGGAACAGGTTATCGGGCGCTTCAGCCAGGGGTTGGTGTTGCCTGAAATTGATCCGATGTCTCAGGCTTTGCACGGCGCGCCAAAGGGTTTGGCCGTTATCCGGTCTGGCTCTGTTGGCAGCGCTTCGGCGCCGGCTCAGGGGTTGGCCGCCAAGGTTGCCGGGATGGCTTCGGTTAACGCCATGCTGGCGGGCATCGGAACGGCGGAAACCCTCTCTGATGCCTTGTCACATAGGACCGAGCTTGCAGAAGGCCACAGCATCATCACCCGTGAGGGTGTCTGGGCCGCCCGCGACTGGGTTCTGATGCCAGATTCCGACGCCGGTCAGATCGGCGTTATCGAACGACAGAAAAAAGTGGATGAGCTGACGCAGCAGCTGGCCCAGGCGGAACAGTCTCTCGAAGAGGTAAGAGCTCGTTATGAGGCCTTACAGGAACGGACCGAAAGGGCAGAGGCCGCAAGGGATGACGCCCAGGCCCGGCTGAGCGAAACCGATCGTGAGCTTGGCCAGGTCGTCTCCAGAATAAGCGGGCTTCGCGCCCGCGCCGAGCAGATTGATGCACGACTTGCACGCATTCAGGAGGATGTTGCAGACGTAGCGCTGAACCTGGACGAACAGCAGGAAAACCTTGGCATCGCTCGTGAAGAATGGCACCAGGCACTGGCGTTGACCGAAGACGGAGATGATGAAAAGGAACGTCTGCTCGAGCAGCGCGACATGCTCAGAGAGAAACTCGATGGCCTGCGTCAGGAAGCCCGCCACGACCGAGATCACGCTCATCAATTGCAACTACAGCTGCAGTCACTCAGCAGCCAGCGCGACGGGCTGAGGCAGACGATAGACCGCATGCAGTTGCAGAAAGAACGGCTGGAAGAGCGCCTGGAAATGCTCAGGGAATCCCGGGAAAGCGCGGAAGAGCCCATGGAAGATCTGCAGATGCAGCTTGAAGGGCTGTTGGATCGCCGGCTAGCGGAAGAAGAAAAGCTGCACGCAGCCCGTGATGCGCTGGAAGAAATTGATCGCGAGGTGCGGGAAAAAGAGCAGGGTAGAAGCGGCACGGATCACCGGATTCAGGACGTCCGCTCAAAGCTGGAAAAGCTGAAAATGGAATCCCAGGCGCTCGAGATCCGCTCGGGTAACCATATCGAGCAGCTTGAAGAGCTGGATGTGAGGTTGCAGGACGTACTCTCGCAGTTGCCAGAAAATGCGAACCCGGACGAATGGGAAGCGGAGCTTGAAAGAATCGGGAGCCGTGTCCAGCGTCTTGGTGCCATTAACCTCGCGGCGATTGATGAGTATCAGGTCCAGAGCGAACGTAAAACCTATCTCGATAGCCAGCACGAGGATCTGATGGAAGCGCTGGAGATTCTTGATACGGCAATCCGCAAAATTGATCGCGAAACCCGGCAGCGCTTCAAGGAAACCTTTGATCAAATAAACGGAGGCCTGCAGGCACTGTTCCCGAAAGTATTTGGTGGCGGCAACGCCTATCTGGAACTGACGGGCGAGGATCTTCTGGAAACGGGCGTGACGATCATGGCGCGGCCACCGGGCAAAAAGAACAGCACTATCCATCTGCTCTCCGGCGGTGAAAAGGCGCTAACGGCCATTGCGCTGGTGTTCTCCATTTTTCAGCTTAACCCGGCGCCTTTCTGTATGCTGGACGAAGTTGATGCACCTCTTGATGACGCCAACGTTGGTCGCTACGCGAATCTGGTCAAGGAAATGTCAAAACAGCTACAATTTATCTACATAACCCATAATAAGATCGCAATGGAAATGGCAGATCAGCTTATGGGCGTAACCATGCACGAGCCTGGGTGTTCACGCCTGGTTTCTGTGGATGTGGAAGAGGCGGCCGCTCTGGCGGAGGCCTGAAACCGGATAGAAAACCGCCAAGCATGACAATAAGGCCATGTGATGCGGCTTTGCGTTGTATTCACTACGGGCTTTTTTTAGAGTAGCAACCGGAGCCCTTTATTCGCCTCCGGATCTGATCTGCAAACAGGACAGCAGCACTATGTCACTTAGGGAATGGTTAATTGCCATCGGCACCCTGGTCATCATCGGCATTGTTATTGACGGTTTAAGGCGCATGCGCCGCGCCCGTAAGGAGTCTATTGCGATTTCTTCCAGTATGGGCGCCGATGACCTGAAAGACTCTCCGCTGGATGAGCATCATAATCCTGAGCTCCCGAACGGTGGGGCGAGGACGATTTCGAAAGATACGCTGGAAGAGCGTGGCTACGTAAGGCGTGAAAAACCGTCACGCTCTCGTGCTCCGAAACAAAAGCCGACACGGCCCGTTCGTGAAGCTCGGCGGGAAGATGCCGGTTTGCCCGACGATTCACCTGAGGGTGATGTTGTGGGTTGGGAGCAGGGAACGGCCGGCGGCAGCGCGGGAGAGTCTGGTTTTTCCTCTGTGGAGCCGGAAGATCTGACTGGTGATACGGGGTGGGGGGCCGACGATAAAAAGTTGTCTTCGCCAGAGCAACCTTCACCAGGGGGTGTCAGAAAGGAGCCTTCTGCAAGCACGACTGACGTAGAGCAGGATACGGCGCGCCGTGACCCTGCAGGCACTGGCCCGGAGCAACCTCTGGCTGGAGCCAACCGCCCGGAAGCCCGTGAGGTTATTGTGATCAACGTGCTCGCCCGCCAGGGAGAGGACTTTAGCGGAAGCGCACTGCAAAAGCTGTTTGAAGCTTGCGGTCTGGTTCATGGCGATATGAAAATTTACCATCGCCATGAGGCAGAGGACACCATCAGCCCCGTGCAATTCAGCGTCGCGAACGCCGTTGAGCCTGGCACCTTCAAGCCCAATGACGTAGCTGCCATGACGACACCGGGCATCAGCTTTTTTATGAGCTTGCCAGGGCCAACGAACGCATTGCAGGCTTTTGAGTTCATGCTTGAAACCGCTCAGTGTGTTGTTCGTAACCTGGGCGGCGAATTAAAAGATGAGCGCCGTAGCGTGATGACGGCCCAGACGATAGAGCACTGTCGGCAACGTATTCGCGAATTTGAACGCAAGCAGCGCTCGCCTCGCCACTGAGTTGGCCGGGATCAGAACTGAAACAACAATGCCCGGAGTAGTCCGGGCATTTTTTTGACAGCCAAGAGCACGAATGTATGAGTAAGCCGTCACCGGACACGATCAAGCGGGTAGAGGAGCTGCGGTCTACCCTTGATGAGCACAATTACCGGTATTACGTGCTCGACGATCCGGGTATTCCGGATGCGGAGTATGATCGCCTGTTCCGGGAGCTGCAGAAGCTTGAAGCTGACTATCCCGAGCTGGCATCGGACGATTCACCGACCCGGCGTGTAGGCAGCAGTGCAGAAACCAGTTTTGAGGAAGTGATCCACCGGTTGCCCATGCTATCGCTGGACAACGCATTCAACGAAGACGAACTCCGTGATTTCGATCGCCGGGTGAGGGAGCGGCTCAGCAGTGATGAAGACGTTGAGTACGTTTGCGAGCCGAAGCTGGATGGACTTGCTGTCAGCCTGCATTACGAGCAAGGCTCGCTTACGCGGGCGGCAACCCGGGGCGACGGCTATGCCGGGGAGGACATCACGGCAAACATTCGCACTATTCCGTCTGTTCCGCTGCGGTTGAGAGGCAACGACGTTCCGGATCTGGTGGAAGTCCGGGGTGAGGTTTATATGCCTCGGGCCGGCTTCGAAGCGCTGAACAGCCGGCTGACAGATCAGGGTGAGAAAACCTTCGTAAACCCACGGAACGCAGCTGCGGGAAGCCTGCGCCAGAAAAAATCCACGGTCACGGCACGGCGCCCTCTGGAAATGTGCGCCTACAGCGTTGCGGTCACTGATGAAAGCTTGTTGCCGGATACGCAGTGGGAGAGTCTTCAGCAAGTTCAGCGGTGGGGCTTTCGTATTAATCCGGAAATGCGTAAGGCCCTGGGTGTAGGCGAATGCCTCGCGGCCTATGAAGAGCTGATGCAGAAGCGCGATACGCTGCCCTATGAGATCGATGGCATCGTATTCAAGGTCAATCGGCTGGACTACCAGGAAGCCCTGGGATTCGTTTCCCGGGCGCCACGCTGGGCCATTGCCCACAAATTTCCCGCACAGGAAGAACTGACGGTTATTGAGGATGTGGAGTTTCAGGTAGGCCGCACAGGAGCGGTTACACCGGTTGCACGGCTGAAGCCGGTTTTTGTGGGCGGTGTGACGGTAAGCAACGCCACGCTTCATAACATGGATGAAATCC
Source organism: Marinobacter sp. (assembly GCA_018066865.1). GTDB lineage: Bacteria > Pseudomonadota > Gammaproteobacteria > Pseudomonadales > Oleiphilaceae > Marinobacter. The sequence continues at coordinate 16,630 of JAGPVT010000038.1, forward strand.
GCCGCCTGGACGTTCACATCGGCGATACGGTATTTATCCGCAGGGCCGGTGACGTTATTCCAAAAGTTGTGAAGGTGGTTCTGGAAAAGCGCCCTGAAAACGCTGAATCCGTAGAGCTCCCCAAACAATGCCCGGTCTGCGATTCGGATGTTATCCAGATTGAAGGCGAAGCCATCGCGCGTTGCTCCGGCGGGCTGTTTTGCCCTGCCCAGAGAAAAGAGGCGATTCGGCATTATGCGTCCAGAAAGGCGCTGGATATTGAAGGACTGGGGGACAAGTGGATTGATATCCTGGTTGATCAGGACATGGTGAAAACCGTTGCTGATCTCTACCTCCTGACCACTGCGGATCTTACCCGACTGGAGCGCATGGGTGAAAAATCCGCCAGTAATCTGGTAGCAGCCATTGATCGCTCCCGCGAGCCGGTGCTCTGGCGCTTTCTTTACGCGCTGGGTATCCGGGAAGTGGGTGAAGCCACGGCGAAATCATTGGCGTCGCATTTCGGCACTCTTGAGGCGGTGGCAGAGGCGGATGAGGAAGCGCTGATTGCGGTACCGGATGTCGGGCCGATTGTCGCCGGTCATATTCGCAGCTTCTTTGAACAGGTCCATAACCGGGAGACACTCGACGCCCTGCGTGAAGCTGGCGTCAGGTGGCAGGAAGAGGAGATTACGGCCGGCGCAAAGCCGCTTCAGGGTCAGACCTGGGTGTTGACAGGCACCTTGACGGAACTGACCCGTGATGAAGCCCGGGAAAAGCTGGAAGCGCTGGGAGCGAAAGTTGCAGGCAGTGTTTCGAAGAAAACAACCTGTGTAGTGGCAGGTGAAGCCGCCGGATCCAAGCTTGCAAAGGCTGAACAGCTCGGCGTGCAGGTGATGGACGAGCAGGCTCTGCTGGATATGTTGAAGGAGCATGACCTGTTGTAGACACTGGCGTCACAGTTTGCGGGGAGCGTTGCGAATTGCCCGAGCTGGAAACGCCCGGTGAACACAGCTTTGTCGCAGTGGATGTCACTGTGGGACATGCCGGCAGAATGTTTGTCGTCGGATACGACAGCATGGATAACGACAGGGTACAGGTGCTGATATTCAATCAGAAGGGTGGCTTGCTTCAATTTCTCGAGGTGTCAGCGCCGGGAGATCAGTTGTCGGCACCAGAGCCGATTATCAGCGTGGCCAAACGCGGAACCTCGCACGCCTGGAGTCATATCAGTTAATACTACTGATCAGCCCGGAGGGTTTGTTGCTTAACCCTTAGTTGCCGATCTCTAAACGCTGCCTTGTTGCCCGCTGGCACTGGCGTACAGGCGCAGATAATCCGTGCTGGTCACGACACCTACAGGTTCGCCCTGAGTGTCTACAACCAGAGCGGCATTGAGCTGGTGTGCCAGCATCAGCCTGGCAAGTTGGTGGGCATCGGTTTCAGGAGAGGCTGTCAGAAAGGCTGGTAGCTCGATATGAGTCAGGCTCTGGCTCATGGCATCAGTTTGATGTTCGTGAAGCCATGCCAGTAGCCATTGCCGACCTACGAGCCCGGCAACGTAACTGTCGGCAGTAACCACCAGGTGATTGGCGCTATGCTCGTCCATCATGGTGATTACCTCTGCGACGGACGCTGAGGCAGGTAAGGAGTAAAGTGCTGGGGAGCAGATAGACGAGACCGGCAGATAAGGCCGTTGATCTTTGGGTTCGCCTGCGGCCGCCGCTCCGTATTCTTCCAGAGCGCGATGCCGGCCGGACTGCGCCGCCAGCTGAAACTCGGCATCTGTTGCTTTACCGCGCCCGGGGTTGATCGGCCGGCTCTCCGTGAGCTCGCTGACATCATCCACGCGTCGCCTTCGTAATACTTCCGGCAATCTTGTCCCTATCGGACGGCCTGGCTCGCTGACAAAAATTGACATTTGTCTTACCCTCTGAAGAACACGCTTTTCAGACAGTGTATCGGCGCAAGAGCACGGACCATTAGCGGTAATTGATTACAAAGACGCCACCTTTGGCAGATGCATACGCCCGGTCGCCAGTCTTTTGGCCAGGGATACTGGCACAGCGAACGGCTGCCCCGTTAACTGATCCGCAACAAACTCCGCTAAAAAGGGGGCGTAGGTGAGTCCTTTGCTGCCCAGGCCGGTCAAAAGGTAAAGTCCTTCCAGCTCCTGCCCCTCGGTATCAAACAGTGGTCCCGCAACGGGCTGATAATCGTGAGTGGTGCAGCGAAACCCGACGCGTCCCGCAAGCTGCTCCGACACATCACTGGTTGCCAGCTTCGCTGATAGCATTTGTGGCACCATGGCCGAAAGCTCCCGGATATTCTCGCGGTGGCTCTCCGCCGTGGGGTGGGGGTTATCGTTGCGAAGATCAAACGTCGCGCCCACAACCGCGAGCCGCTGGCCCTGAGAGCCGTAGGCAGGATTGAGGTAACGGGCTCCGCAGATAACCGCCGTGGGGCTTTCTGCAAGGGTCTCAGGCATGTGAGTTACCTGCCCACGAATTGCCTTGAAGCGAAACTTGCCCGAGCCGGGAATGAGTTGTGGGCTCTGGTGTCCCGCACAGATCACAACGCAATCGGCCTGAATGTCCGAATCCTCTGTGGAAAGACACCATTTGCCACCAGAGGTCGCCATATGCTTTATCGAACGACCCAGCACTTTATGAATTCCTGAATGCAAGGCAAGCGATTTACATAGCTTGCCGGGCTCTAGCCAACCGCTGCCGGGAAACCACAATCCGCCGCTTTCAAGGCGAGCTCCGGTGAGATTTTCGGCCTCCAGCCTGGTGACCGGGCGCAAAAGATCTTCAGGGTAATGGTTGCGCTCAATAAAGCGGCGTTGACGATCCTGTTCACTGTCACTCCAGGCCAGTTGCAGCAGGCCGGTTGGATGCCAAAGCGTATCGCGGTATGAGTCGTAGTAACGCTGGCTAAACATCAGAGCAGAGAGGGCGAGCTGTGTCTGATGGTTGAATTCCACGCCAAGTTTTACGTACATGGCGCCCTGAAGATTGCCGGATGCAGCCGAGCCAGCCTCCTCTGCGGAATCGATCAGTGTAACGACGCAACCTCTTCGCGCAAGGTTGTTTGCGAGCAGGCAACCCGCGATGCCTGCACCAATAACGGCAACAGATCTGACTGGCTTCTCAGAGGTTTCAATTGTGGTGAGAGCTGCAATATCCGGTTGGAAAACTCCGCGCTGCACAGTTCGCTCCAACTCGAAGTCATCACACTCTTGCATACGGAAACCGATGCTCTGCAGCGTGCGCCGTACCACATCCTCTGAGGTGAGCGCAGCCAGCGTGGTGCCGGGTTTGCAATGCTGGCGGATTCTGGCAATGGTTGTTTCCTGCCACATTTCGGGATTAACCGCTGGCGTAAAATCATCCAGAAGCCATGCGTCGGCCTGAAAGCGAAGCGTCTCCAAGGCATCGTTTGCGTGGCCAAAAAACAGAGTAAGGCGAACCCGGCCGCCGGCCAGAACAAGGCGATGGGCTCCGCGAACCAATGAGGGGTAACTGGCAATCAGTTCACCTGACACGTCGCCAAGCTCCGGCCAGCACGAAAGTGCCTTTTCAAGATCCGCAAGAGTCAGCGGAAAACGTTCAATGGCGATGAAATGGAGCGTCGCTGCATGGGAGGGGCCGCAAGACTCCCATGCCTGCCATGTGGCAAGGAAGTTCAGGCCTGTACCGAACCCGCTTGCCGCGACCACGAAAGATCCGGCTTCTGGAACTCCGGCGAAACGCGCTTTCAGATCGTTCTGTGCGATAAACCCGTGACGGGATTCGTTCAGCCCATACTGGCGGCTGAAATAGGCGTCGCCGAACCGCTTGGACTTGGGTACGCCGTCGTGCCAGACCAGCTCCGCCGGCTCAATAGCTGGCGGGCTGGTAGAGAAAGGAGCACGCATCCTCACTCCAGCAGGGTAACGCTTTCGATTACTACAGGATTCACCGGTACGTCAGCCATGCCCCGGACACGGGCAGTTTTTACGCCAGCAATGGTGTCAACCACACCCATTCCTGCAGTTACTTTTGCAAAGACCGCGTAACCTGCGCCCCGAACGCCGGCGTTCAGAAAATCGTTTTTTGTTACGTTAATGAAAAACTGGGACGTTGCAGAATCCGGGGCATTGGTCCGCGCCATGGCGACTGTGCCACGCAGATTGGGAAGGGTTGAAGACGCCTCATTCTTGACAGGCGCGCGGGTTTCCTTGCGTGCCATATCGCTGGTAAACCCACCGCCCTGGATCATGAAGCCCGGGATAACCCGGTGAAAGATCGTGCCGTCAAAAAAACCATCGCGGGCATACTGCAGAAAGTTCTCAACCGTCTCAGGAGCCACATCAGGGCGTAGCTGCAGTTCAATGGCACCCTCGCTGGTAAGGATCCGTACTTTCTGCAGCTCTTTATTCGGTTTTTCAGACGTTTCTTCGGTCACCCCGGCTTTTGCGCTATTGGTGTCGGTTTGTGCGTGAGCCTGAAGAGATAAAAAGGACAGGCCGAGAATCATAATCAGGACATGCATCACATTACTCACGGGTTTTGCCAAATTTGTCATTACCGGGGGGCTCTCAGTCGGTTAGCGGCAGGCGGAATTCCTGCAATAATCATGTGAATTCAAACGTGTCCCGATCTTAACAGATTTATTTCAGGGTTCGGGAAGCACGTCTGCGCGAAATTGACGGCTATCAGCTAATCTTTTTGGCAGCGCTTGCGCAGGAAATAGCTCACCGGGCCGGGTTGAGGAAGGTCTCAGGCAACACCAGTCTCGATATCGCGGTGCAGCGGCGGGGGCAGTCCTGCCATGGGTAACGTAAGCATCCAGGACATCCGCTTCCACCCTGGCTCCAGAATGACTATCTACACACGCTGATCAGGCGCTGGCAAGAACCGTGCGGCTTGATACGGTTGTTTGCTGGCCTTTGGCGCCGTAAAGCTTCTGTTGGTTAGAAGCGCCCCGGAAAATATCGGTAAGCCGGGTCAGGCGTTTCTGCAGATGGTTGATAATACGCCCGTTGTTTTCATTAAGGATGTGGCATTCCCGAAGCTTGGTATCTGCTTGCTGCCAGAGGGCGTAAAGATCATTGAGACCAGCACTGCGAATGAAGCGGGAAGGTTCGCCGCTGTCTGGCCGAAAGCCCATAGCTACCAGCAGGCGTATCTTCTGCTTTGCGCGCGCACGGATCTCTTCAAGAATAGTGTTTTTTTGCTGAGTCAGTGTTTCGAGCGCTTTGGAATCGGAACCGGAAAGGCAAAATTTCTCCTGTCGCAAGGTCTCCGCCAGAGTTTCAAGCTGGCGGATATCCTGGGAAAGAAGGTTCTTCAGATCGTCAATTGCAGCCATGATTTACTCACCCGAATATGCTTTTATCCATATCAAGCATCTTCTGGGCCAGCTTTTCTGCATCAACTTTATAGGTGCCATTTTCGAGCGCTGTACGAATTTCTTCGATCCGCTCGTCATCCATTTCAGGGTAATCTCCCAGCTTTTGTTCAAGCTGCTTGAGATTCCTGGCCTGGTTGCTCAGGTTCACGTTTTCGCCGCGCGCACTTTGTGCCTTGGCCTGCTCGGGGGTAGTTTGCCCGGCATTTTGGCTGTTTGCGGGCTTGTCGACCGTTGTTCTCTGGGTGTTGACCTGGCCTTGGCCAATTCCACTTAAGTCAACTGACATATCATCACCTGCTTTACAGTTAAGCCGCACAGACGTGGGCTGACTCGGGTTTATATCCGTTTAACGGCACAGTGCCGGATTACTTTAGGGGCAAAAATACACTTTTTGTTAACATTCCGTCACAGTTTTAATGGGCCTTGTGGCAGTGATCGACCGGTGGCAGTTTTTTGCCGGCGGAAAGGATCTGCCAGTCAGTTGGCCCGGAGTGCATTACATCGGCACCTCAACGTGCCCAGGGGCAATAACGTTGGCTTTGACGGTGCGTGATGAGGCAAGGTTTTCTACCAGAACCTGCTCACCAACGGACGCGTTAGCGAGGGCTTTGCCCCGGGAACGAACCGAAAAAGATCCGCTGCGGGCGCTGATAATAACATGGTCGCCCCGCGCGACAGCGACTGGTGCCTCAAGGAGGTCGGGCGTCAGAACCGAACCAGCATTAACCGGTCTGCGCACAACCATACCTTCTACAAAGGCGGCATCGGTCATTATTCCTCGCCGGCTGGCATTCACCACGACAGAGCGGGCCTCAAGCATGCCTTTGGTTATTCGCTCGCCACGCCCGAAAGGGCGGGCTGCGACAAGTGCGGGGCCGCTGATAGAAACCGTGACTGTTACGAACATGCGCCACGGCCGTTCACCGCTGCAAGCCACTTGCACAGAGGGATGCTCACTCTTCCAGGGATCACCGGAAAATTCTACCGCAAGAGGGGCCGAGCAAGGTGCAAGAGATATTCGGCTATCAATGCGACCGGTCTCAAACGTAACCTGATACCCCTCTCTGGCCTGGGTGCGGGCAAAGGCATCAAGAAATGATGTGGTCGCGGTACGAATTTCATTTGCGGTCGTCTCCGCCAGCACAGAGTTGGCCAAAGCCGACATGAATAAGAGCGAGACTAAAAGCTTGGTGCGCATATGGCCTGGTTTGTCCTATGCTGTCAGTAACACGGTAAAATTTACTGTAAATGCCTAAGGATTGCGGTATTCCGGCCGTTAAACTGGCTTATCCGCATGTGGGTGACATTATTCTGTCGCCCAGGTAACTCAATTCCAAAGATCAGCAAAATGCATGCCGGTGCATATGATCGGCCAGGGGAGACTGCTATGGCAGGGGTATTGGACAGTGTTAACCAGCGTACGCAGCTGGTCGGGCAGAATCGCCTTGAGCTTCTTCTTTTTCGCTTGCGTGGGCGCCAGATATACGGCATCAACGTGTTCAAAGTTAAGGAAGTGCTCCAGTGTCCTAAGCTGTCTTCCATACCTAACAGTCGCGCAGTTGTTCGAGGTGTGGCGCACATCCGTGGCGAGACCATCCCGGTCATTGACCTGGGTATGGCTATCGGCTTGCCGGGAATTCCTCAGGAAGACCTGTCAAGCTGCTTCGTGATCATCACCGAGTACAACCGCAAAACCCAAGGCTTTCTGGTAACGGCAGTAGATCGGATCATGAACATGAATTGGGAAGACATTCTCCCTCCTCCCAAGGGCACGGGTAAGGATATTTATCTTACAGCTGTTACGAAAATTGATGACAAGCTGGCAGAAATAATCGATGTAGAAAAGGTTCTCTCAGAGGTTTCTCCTCTCCGGGAGGATGTGACCGAGGCAGTCCGCAGCAGGAGCGCTGAACGGGCTCCGGGGCACCTGCCAGTTTTGGTGGTTGATGATTCCGCAGTAGCACGCCGCCAGATCGAGCGCTGCCTTATCGCGATTGGCATGAGCGTCGTAGTCCGGAATGATGGTAAACAGGCCCTCCAGTATCTGAAAGAGATCACAGAGGACGGTTCAAAAGCAAAGGACCACCTTTCGCTGATAATTTCTGATGTAGAAATGCCCGAAATGGACGGCTATACCTTGGTTACACGGGTTAAAAGTGATCCTGCGCTCAGCGATCTGTTTGTTATGCTCCATACGTCATTGAGCGGTGTATTCAACAAGGCTATGGTTCAGAAAGTGGGAGCTGATGATTTCATGGCGAAATTCAGCCCGGATGAGCTCGCTGAACGAATCATGGAAATCATGGATCAAGCCTGACTCTTTAATTTGTCCGGAAATTCATTCAGAACTGAGATCCAATGAAAGCGGAAATTACGCCACAGGAATATGAAGCCTTCAAAACGTTCCTGCAGGATGCGTGTGGTATTTTGTTGGGCGATAACAAACAGTACCTTGTCAAAAGCCGATTGCGTCGAATTCTTGAAGAGAATGGCCTGAACTCCCTTGGGGAATTGCTTGAACGCCTTAAAAGGCCGGGCCGTGCCAACCTCAAGGAAGTGGTTATAGACGCTATGACCACCAATGAAACGCTCTGGTTCCGGGACAACCACCCGTTCCGTATCCTTCAGGACAAACTGCTTCCGGAATTTTCTGCACGTTCCTCTGTCGCTCCCTTGCGAGTCTGGTCTGCTGCGTGTTCTACCGGACAGGAGCCTTATTCCGCGGGCATGATTGTTGATGAGTTCAGGCGCCAGAAACCCGGAAAGCTGCGAGATGTGAAAATTACCGCGACGGACATATCGAAAAGCGTGCTCGAAGTAGCGCGGCGCGGTGAATACGAGATGATCGCCATTGGTCGAGGGCTTTCGCCGGAGCGGCAGAAACAGTTTTTCACACCTTCTGGCAACGGGGGCTGGCAGATTCGGCCGCAGATCAAAAGCATGGTTGAGTTCAAGGAGCTGAACCTGCTCGAACGCTACATGTTGGGCAAGTTTGACATAGTGATGTGTCGCAACGTGCTGATCTACTTCTCCGCAGCCCTGAAGAAAGACATTCTGACCCGTATTCATGCCACTCTGAACCCTGGTGGCTACCTGATACTGGGCGCCTCGGAATCTCTTAACGGCATGCCTGAGCTCTACGAGATGGTGCAATGCCAGCCGGGAATCATCTACAGGAAGAAGTGAGCAATGCCCTTTAACGTATGGGTTCTGGTGGCTGCACAGGCACTGGCCATGTGTACTGCGCCTTTTATTGTATTTATCGGGAGTATTCAGGGGCGTCTTCTGGCCTCGGCCCCGGAGTACGCCACGCTGCCTGTTGGGCTTGTAGTTGTGGGTACCGTTCTTGCCATAAAACCTGCTACCTGGCTGATGGAGAGGTTAGGGCGCAAGCGGGTGATGCTGCTTGGCGCGTCAATGGGAATGCTTGCTGGTATTCTCGGTGCTCTGGCTTCCTGGCTCGGCCAGTTTCCGTTGCTTTGCCTGGCCGCTGTCGTAGGTGGGACGGGGCTGGCGGTGGTTCATCAATATCGCTTCGCGGCAATGGAATCGGTGCCGGATAACATGGCGGGCTCAGCTGCTGCACGGGTGTTGCTCGGCGGACTGGTTGCCGCGTGGCTTGGGCCCGAAATTGCCGCATTCGGCAACGGAGCCGGGGCAGACCACCCGTTCCTCACCAGTTGGCTGGTTCTGGCCGGTGTTCAGTTTGCGGCATTGGTGATACTTGGTGTGGGATACCAGGCAAAAGGCGAGCGGGTAAGAGAAGCACACGCAGGCGGTGGCAGGCCGCTGCGGGAAATTCTCGCTAACCCTCTGGTTTGGGCAGCTATAAGTTCTGCTGCCATTGGCTATGCTGTAATGAGCTTTATCATGACCGCAACGCCACTGAGCATGACTGAAATGGCCGGGCATGATCTGGATGATGCCAAGCGGGTTATTCAGCTGCATATTATGGCCATGTATCTGCCTTCGCTCATCAGCGGCTGGCTGACGCGGGTTGTCGGTATACCTTTGATGATGGCAACCGGGCTGTTGGCCTATCTGGGGTGTGTTGTGTTGGCCGCCAATGGCGTCAGTTTTCACCATTATCTGTCGGCATTGCTGTTACTGGGTGTTGGCTGGAACTTTCTGTTTGTGGGCGGTACCACTTTGTTGCCCCGTGGCTACACAGACGCTGAGCGTTTCCGGGTTCAGGGTTTGAACGATATTTTTGTATTTGGCGCGCAAGCCACGGCCGCTCTATCGGCAGGCGTTATTCTTTCCTGGCTTGGTTGGTCTGCTCTGGTGATGATTGCGATGCCATTTCTGGTTATTCATGCGGTGCTTATGGTGCTTTGGTTAATCCGGAGAGAGGCCGCAGTTGGTGAATCGTCATGACTGTGGGCGCCTATGGAGCAGCTTAATCTTCGCCATCTTTACTATTTCTGGGTAATAAGCCGTGAAGGCTCTATTGCCAAAGCCAGCGATGTTCTTGAGCTGGCGCCTCAAACCCTCAGCGGCCAATTGGCGACGTTTGAGGCTTCCATTGGTGGTCGTCTGTTTCTGCGGGAAAATCGCAAGCTCATCCTGACTGATCTGGGGCGGTTCATACTCGGGTACGCCGATGACATTTTTGCGCTGACCGGGGCATTAACTGAAACCTTGCGCTCAGGTCCAGCAGATCGCCCGCTGGCGCTCTCAGCCGGCATCTCCGCTTCCATCCATAAACTGATCGTTTACTACCTTTTGCAGCCCGCTATGGCAATTGATCGGCCGATTCAGCTTGAGTGTCAGACAGGCCGGACTCAGGGGTTGATTCTAAGCCTCAAGCGAAAAGAACTCGATGTTGTGCTTACGGACCGTATGCCGGGTATCCAGAAAGAAGCAAACCTGACGGTTCATCCGATCGGCAGCTCCAGTATCAGCCTCTTTGCAGCGCCGGCCCTGGCTCAACGGTTAAAGCCTGGGCTACCCGCATCACTTAATGGAGAGCCGTTTCTCGCCAATGCTACTGATGTGCCTTACTTTGAACGTCTGATGAACTGGTTTTCGCTGAACGGAGTGCGTATGAATCTCGTAGCACGGGTGGACGACAGTGCGTTGATCAAGGTTTTCGGGCGTGAAGGTTTTGGTGTTTTTGCCGCGCCTACCGTAATTCGGGATGAGGTTTGCCGGCAGTATGAAGTGGAACATCTCCTTGCAATTGATGATGTGACCGATGAGCTGTTCGCCATTACCCGTGGCAGCAGACTGAGCCACGAAGGCGTCCGCGCTATTTGTGAGGCGCGCACAGACTTCAGGAACACTAAAAATACATCGAAAAAATCGATGTAAAATAATTAAAAAACATTGTTTTATCGAGCTTTGATTGCCGGCATTATGGAGAGGTAAAAGGCAGCAACCCATAAGGAGAAGCAGCCATGAAAACTATCCATAAATTCCGACTTGAACCGGGGAAAGAGCCGACCACATTATCGCTAACCGAGGGATACCGGGTAGTTCGTTGCGAATACATCGTTCCACACAAAGCAGTTTACCTGTGGGTGGAACAACCGCTGAATGTTGGAAGCCCTGCACTGAAGCGGCAGTTCCGGGTAGTCCTTTCCGGGGAGCCAGTGCCAAGAACCTATGAGTACCTCGACACAGCGCTGGATCAATTTGGCCCCGAGGCGTATCACGTGTTTGCAGTCCCTGCCGAAGGCCAGGCTGGAGGCGTCAAACCTGAGAGTGATGCTCCGATCAACCAGCCTTTGGCAGCGTCGGATTGGTGAAGCAAGTGAGCGTCTGAAGCTTCTATTTCTTCTACCGCTTCTTTTTATGATAGTGGCCTGCACAGGCGTACCCAAAGGTATACAGCCCGTCACCGGAATAAATTCAGATAAGTACTTGGGCAAGTGGTACGAAAAGGAAGAGTATCAGTACGCATTCGTTACCGGCTACGACAGAGACTATCTGTGGTTCCACTCACGGACACCTGACGTGAGTGAGGAAGCAATTGCGCGGTTCAAGGAAGTAGTCTTGAAGGCCGGATTTGATCTCGAGGAGCTTGTTGTAGTGGATCACAGCTCGGCGAAATAGCTTGCTGTCAAAAGGGTAAGTGGCCGGTTTTCACCCAGATAACGGTTTCTTGCTCCACGAAGGGGTGATGCTGACTTAAATGAGGGCTTCTTAGCCAGGAGCCCTCAGGATAGCGACCGTGTTCATCACAGAACTCTCCGGAAAGCACAAAGATTTCTTCACCCCCAAAATGCCTGTGCGGCTGAAACTTCTCATTGGCAGGCCATTTAACAAGCGCCACATGTTCGTGTTCAAATTCGTGAAGCGGCATGACTTCAAGGCCACCGATACCAGGCAACCAATTGCTGTTTCTGGTATCAACGCGAACAGTCGTCAGATCGCGCTCATTGAACTGATGCAGCTTTACCAACAGCGTGCAGCCAGGCTTGCTGAAAGGTGTGTGCCCGCTTCCGGGTGGGTTGCGCAGGTAGGTGCCGGCAGGGTAATCGCCGTTTTCATCCGAAAATACGCCTTCCAGAACCAGTATTTCTTCCCCAAGAGGGTGCTCATGCCGGTTGAAGGAGGCGCCAGGCTCGTAGCGAACAACGCTGGTTGCGTGGCCACGCTCAGCTTCTTCCCTGGCCAGAGTTTTTCGGACGACTCCGGTAGCGGGGCTGGGAGCCCAGTCCTGTTCGCCGGTGCGAACTACCACCCTTTTGTCAAAATCCATGTTCAGCATTGCATACCCCTTTAACAGTAATAAAAACTGAAACATCCATTACGCTGAAGAATTGCCAGTGGATGAGCCGCCTTGCGGCTACTTGATCAACATTTGCACATCACGGAATGCAGAGTGCTTACAGTGTCGCATCCATTCAAAAGCTACCATTTCGGTCGTGACGATACGTGCGCCGCTGTCACTGAGCCGGTCGAGGGCAACGTCCCGGTCGAACTCGTTGCGGGAGCCCGTCGCATCTGCAACAACCCACACCTTATAGCCAGCATCAATCAGGCTGAGCGCCGTCTGCATCATGCACACATGAGTCTCGCAGCCCGCAATAATAACGTGTTGCCGGCCTTCCGGAAGGTTTTCAACCAAACCGTCGGGGCAGGCGTCAAAGTGGTATTTGGCCAGCGTTTGATGGCAAAGCTCCTTCACGACTCCCACGTTGGATCCCAGCTTTTCCGGCAGCTGCTCGGTTGCCAGAACAGGGATATCCAGAAGCCCCGCAATCGTAGCGAGGATGACACACTGGTTGATCACCTCCTGCCCGTGGGCAATGGCCGGCATCAGCTTTTCCTGAACGTCTATCAGCAGCAGGGTTGATTGTTCCGATTTCATGAGCATTGATAGCCTCCAGGCTTGGTTAACAGGCTGAACAGATTGGAAATACCGTCGAGCTCGAAGCGCGAGCGGCGCATACCATACAGGTTATTATTGGCTCAAACTGGAAAAATTGCCGGGTTTTATAGCAAGAGAGTTGCCAAGCGCCACCAAAACCATTAAAGTTTGCGCCCTCAAATGAGCGACGATATAGCTGATTTGAAACAGGTTATTGGAGAGGTGGCCGAGTGGCTGAAGGCGCACGCCTGGAAAGTGTGTAAACGTTAATAGCGTTTCGAGGGTTCGAATCCCTCTCTCTCCGCCATATTAACACCCTGATTTTCTTAGAGAAGATCAGGGTTTTTTCGTTTTTGGGCAGAGTCAGGATTTTCCTGGCCTCATTAGTATCGCGTTCGTGAGTGATATCGTGCTCACGTCACCAAATATTCTGGCTCTTGCTCTGAGATCAGAAATCGAGCCTCAAACTCGGTTGCCGGTAATGCGGGTGCAAATAAATACCCTTGGAAAAGATCGCAACCGTAGTTGCGCAATGCTTCGAACTGGGAGCTTTTTTCCACGCCCTCGGCAACCACCTGCAAATGCAGTTCTTTAGCCAGTCTGATTAGCGCAGAAACAATCGCAGCATCAGGGGCGTTATCAAGCATGTCACGGACAAAACTGCGATCTATCTTCAGCCGGTCTAAAGGAAAGCGCCTCAGGTAAATCAGCGCTGCATAGCCGGTACCAAAGTCATCCAGGGCAAGCGAGACACCCAGATCCTTCAGGTCCTGCAAGCGTGCGCCAGTTACCGTGTCCATGAGGACGCTCTCGGTCAGCTCAAAAACCAGTTGCGCTGGCGCTATCCTGTTTATTTCCAGAGTTTTTCTGACGCGGTCGATGAAGCTATGATCGCGCAACTGTCGCCCCGATACGTTTATCGAGATCTCAGGCAGCATTAAGCCTTGATCATGCCAGCGCGCTAATTGCTCTGCGGCCTGGCGAAGAACGAAATCGCCGATGGGAATAATCAAGCCGCTCTCTTCGGCCAGGGAAATGAAACTGTCGGGGGGTATAAATCCATGCTCAGGATGGTGCCAGCGCAGCAACGCTTCAGCGCCCTCCAGTCGACCAAAGCTATCCATGAGCGGCTGATAGTAGAGCTCGATCTCGCCATTATCCAGCGCTTGGCGCAGGTTGAGCATCAAGGTCAGGTGATCACTTGAATGGAGGTGCGTGGCTGGAGCACAAGCACTCAGACCATCACGACCGTTACTCTTGACTTCATACATTGCTGCATCGGCATGTTTCAGCAGCGTTTCCCGGTCGAGCCCGTTTTCCGGATAGACGCTTATCCCCAAGCTGCAGGTCTGCACCAGATCCCGACCTTGGATCGACAACGGAGTACGCATGGTTTCCATAACACGCTCTGCCGTTTGATGAACACTTTCGATACTCTCTGGCTCGCTGAGAACGATGACAAACTCATCGCCGCCCAACCGGGCGACAGTATCGTTCTCTCGCACACAGCGCTCCAGTCGCCGCGCCTGCTCAACCAACAATTCATCACCGGCACCATGACCCAGGCTGTCGTTCACATGCTTGAAATGATCGAGGTCAATGAATATGACACCGACAAGCGTCCCGTGGCGGTGAGCCTGCGCTATAGCCATATCCAGACGGTCATCAAGCAGTCGCCGGTTTGGCAGGTCCGTGAGCGGATCGCGATAGGCCATGTTGCGAATACTTTCTTCACTCGCCTTGAGCTTGGTAATGTCGTTGAACATGGCAGCGTAGTGGCTGACTTGGTCATCCTCGCCATGAATGGCGGTAATACTGAGGTATTCCGGCAAGAGCTCTCCATTTTTCTTACGATTCCAGATTTCACCTTGCCAGTGCCCGTGCGCGTTCAGATCGCGCCACATATTTAGATAAAAGCTCTCACCATGACGGCCGGAACTAAGAATCCCCGGTGTTTTGCCAATAACTTCGGCTTCTGTGTAACCGGTTATTCTAGTAAATGCCGGGTTAATACTCAGGATGCGGCCACGTAGATCGGTGATGATGACGCCTTCCAGTGTGTTTTCAATAATGCGCTCGGCCAGTTGCAAGTTACGACGTGAGGTAGAGAGTGCGCAGTCGCGAACCTGAAGAGCGTCCTGAAGTTCGCGCACATAAGCGACCTCGATATCCGACATTATTTCGCTGAAGCTCACCAAGCCAAGCAGCCCAGTGTCGTTGGTAACACCCACATGTCGAATTCCGCTTTCCGTAAGAAAATTGCGCGCCCGGTACAAGCTCATGTCATGAGGGAGGCTTTGTAATGGCCTGCTAGCCGATTCCCCGATACTCTGGCTGCTCGGCCGTTGGGCAATCAAACGCACAAGGTCGCGCTCGGTAAGGATGCCGTAGCTGTCATCAGGGTAGGACACCAAAATGGCATCCGTTGACCGTTGCTGCATTCTGCGCACAGCATCCATCAGCGTTGATTCCGCTGACAGTCGGGGAGTGCTCTTACGAACGACAGAGCCAACGGTGCGAAGATGCAAATAATGCTCTAACACCTGGTGCTCCACCACGTCCGTTTGCGATAGGATCCCCAAAAGCTTGTTATCATCATCCACAACAAGAAAATGCCGCAGCTTATTCTGTTGGAATAGGCCCGCCACAGATCGCAGCATCGTATTAGAGTGGATAGTGGCAACGGGCTTGCTCATCACTTGGCCAATGGGACGGGTGAACTGAGATGGATCCTCGAAGTCGATGGAAAGCGTATCGCGTTCTGTCCAAATACCAGCGGGGTGCCCGTCTACCATAATCAAAATCGAGCTACAGTGGCGCTCCTGCATTGCTGCCGCAGCCTCGTTGAGCTGAGTGTCAGGAGAGCAGTACAGAATATCCGGCTGAACGACTTCCCCGACTGAAAGGTCGGCCGGAAAAGAGAGTGACGTTTCGAGCTTGTCGCCAGAATCGTTCAGGAACTGCGGTGGCATGGAATCTCCAGATGCTTGAAGCCTTTTAGTGGGCTCTTGTGCTAATAAGATTACTTGAATGTGGTGGGTAGCATACCAAAAAATCACCCGTGTGGTTGCTGGTGAGGCTGCCGGCTCAAAGCTGTTTAAAATGGAAAGCACTCGGAGTGCCCGTGCTGAATGAGCTGGCGTTCATTGATCTATTGCGTCAACACCAAAAACCGGAAACCCAGTGAGTCTGAGGCTTTCCAAGAGTCACAAACTTGATCTTAATCAGTGGTTGGTTCCAGCTGGTAGCCTATATTAATAATAACCTTACGGTGTTCGCTTACAACAGAAAGGGCAGGGTATGGCTAAGTATCGTAAAATGCTGGTGGCGATTGATCTCTCCGAAGAAACAGAGCAAGTTCTCGAAACGGCAGTCAGTTTACGTCAGGATCATGGCGCGGAACTGCTGGTTGTCCATGTAGTTGAGCGTGTTGGCACCGCCTATGGCGGCGATGTTGTGATGGATATGGCCAAGTATCAGGATCAATTGAATACAGCTGCGAAAGAGCGCTTAGCGGCTTACGCTGATCAGTACAATGTTGAAGCAAGCCAGGTAATTGTTACGGTCGGTCATCCGCAAATCGAAATAGACTCGCTGGCAAAAGAGCACGACATCGACCTGGTTGTGATCGGCAGTCATGGCCGCCGGGGGTTTCAGCGGTTAATGCTGGGGTCAACGGCCAACAGCATTTTGCACGGCGCGACTTACGACGTACTCGCTGTGCGGGTCAAGGAAGGCTTATAAGCGGACTGAACTGACCCCAATCGGACACAGTTCTCCTGACGACTGGATTCGGCATACAGGCGTAAAATGAACGCTTTAGGGTGAATTGTTTAAATCCTTATCCCTGCGGATAAATCCTGAAGCATCCGCCGGACAAATGACTTGATACACCAGCCAGTGTGTTATCTCCGTATTGGATCTCGATGCGATGGATCAAGCCGGCCTGATCCCTCAGCATTCATCGAGCCGAAAATCTTATCTGCGTCGGGAACGGGTCAACTAGGCTGTGTTCCTGGACGCGCTTATTGATCGCTTTCAAGCGCTACACTCTTGCTCGCTCGCCATTGCAGCAAAACTGTCATGATCATGACTTACGATCACCGTGAACTTATTCAGAGGTAGTTCACGTTATGTGCCTTACGGTTCGTCAGCGATTGGTGGTGTTTTCCGGGTTTTGTTTGATTGCTCTTACCGGTCTGGCATGGCTGTCTATGTCGGTGGTGCGGGAAGCCGAGGAGTCGACGGATCGACTCGTGCGGGAGCAAATGTCGGATGTCTGGCTGCTGACCGATCTTGATCGCAGCCATCGCCAACTCAAGGATCTTGCCTACAAGATTAAAGCCCAGCTGTTGCTGTGGGATGAGGTCAACGCACAGTTCGAGGAAGCCTCGGCGACGATAAAGGCACAATGGCAGTCAGTACGTGATAACCCGCGCCTGCAAGGTTGGGCAGAGAAGAACATGGAAACCCACCAGGCGGTTCTGGGTCTGCTTCTTGCTTTGAGAGGGCCAATCGATGAGGCGAGCTATTATTCGGCCGGTAAAGTCGTGGACTTTCAGCTTTACCAGGCACTTGATCCCATGCTTGAAGAGATTGATGCTCGGCGCTTGGTCGGCCGCCAAGAGGCCAGTGCAGGGTCTGTCTCGCTGATCGAATTTCTCGAACAGCAACAGTACTTGTTGCTCGGAGGCTCCCTCGTCGTTTTGCTTGGCATCCTGCTGCTAACGTATTGGCTGCGCCGTACGGTAACCACAAGGCTTCAGTTGATCGCAGAGCGCCTCCGATCCATGGAGGCCGCTTCAGACCTTTCCAAACCACTGCCGGTTTCAGGGCGCGATGAAGTAACCGCTGTGGCATTGGCAATCAACGGTCTGATCGAAAAATTCAAGCTGTTCGTGGGGGACGTCACAGGCGCTGCTACGGCACTACAGCAGCGTTCAGCCAACCTGGATGAGCAGGCTGATGCAGTGCTGGCCTCGTCGCAGCATAACAACCGTCAGATCCACGATGTGGTTTCATCAATGGGTGCTATTACCGACAGCGCTAGCCAGATTGAGCAATCGGCACAGATTTCCCGGACGCAGGTTACGGATGCCGTCAAAGGCAACCAAGATGTTCAGAATCAGCTGCGAGAGAGTGAGCAAGCTGCTGAATATGCGGTTGAGGTGATCAATCGCGTGGCAGGAGCGATTGAGGCACTTCGTGGCTCCAGTGAAAAGATCGAACAGGTCATTAGTGTGATCGCGGACATCGCTGAACAGACGAACTTGCTGGCTCTGAATGCAGCCATTGAGGCGGCCCGCGCCGGAGAGCAGGGGCGGGGATTCGCTGTCGTTGCCGATGAAGTGCGAAGCCTATCCCGCCGCACCGGTGAATCCACCCATCAGATCCGTCAGTGGGTTGGTGAGCTGGTTACCCAAGTTGATAGTGCCCATGGCCTTCTGGACGAGACCCGGGCAGCCGGTGATACCAATCGGGAGACGCTGGGAACGCTCAAGACCCACCTCGTGGCGCTTAAACAAACCTTTGATAACCTCAGCCATTTTACCAATGACGTAGACGAGGCGATTAATGTTCAACGTGATGAGATTGGCCGTGTGGGGCGGCGTGCGGATGCGCTTGGAGAAAGCTCACAGGCTCTGGAGCAGCATATTGGCAACACGAAGACAGTGAGCGAGCAGTTGCGTGAGCAGTCAGAATCGCTAAGAGCCCTGATTGCCCGTTTCCAGATTCAGGAGGCATAGACAGAGCGACTGCCAGTGACCGGGCGCGAAAGCTCCAGAGAACTATAGATCAGTAGCTGATTTCGACGTTATTTCAGGCAGGGGATTTGAAGGCACTTCCTGGTTTCTGCAATCACCGTATTCATCCTGTTCTGCAAGGGCCTCTCGCGCCGAACCGCAAGATGAAGCGTCTCATTAACCGGAACAGCAAGCCGGTGGATCCTGACAAGCTGCGGGTTCTGAAAGGCCTCAACCGCGTGAGCCGGTAATACTGTAAAGCCCAGCCCCATACTCACCGGTTCCAGAATCAAACCGATCTGATTCGAGAACCCTTTCGTCTTAAAGAGATTGCTGTGCTGAAACTCAGAATAGTTGGCACCAAGCAGCATGCCAGCGTGATGGGCGCCATCGGGGTGGTCTATAAACCCGAGCTTGGTTAACGCCTCCCAGCTCGGCTCAACAACATCTGCAGGCGTCACCAGTAGCAGCGATTCTCTGGCAATCGGTTGACAGCTCACGTCCTCCAGAGTCGAAGCGCTGGTCATAAATCCGATATCGATCCTGTCGTCGGAGATAGCCCGTTCAATATCCGTATTCGGCGCAAATCTGTAATCAATAACAAGCTTCGGGTACTGGCGCTGCAGTTCAAGAAGGTGAGGGTACAGCTTGAGGCCCACGCTTCCGGGAGACATCACCCGAACCAGCCCCTCGTACGCGGGATCGTCGGCTACTCTCTGCTCCAGGTTCGACAGGGCCTGGATAATGGTGCGCCCTTCGGCGTACAGGCGCTGGCCCGCGTCCGTGAGTGAAAACTGTTTGCCTTCCCGGAACAGTAGGGCAGTTTCCAGCTGATCTTCCAGTTTTCGTACGTGCTGGCTAACCCCCGATTGCGTCATGTGCAGGCGTTCGGCTGTGCGGGTGAAGTGACCTACTTCTACGAGAGTACAGAAACTGCGTAACCATGTGGTGTTAATCATTACAATTCGAACTCATAATCATAATTAATGATAATTTTACGTAATCAGAACCTGATTGTAACCTGTCTTTACGTTCAAACAGGAGTGCAGGACATGAATAACGTTTATCCCAGAAATTTTTCCCACATAGGTATTTCAGTTCCCAATCTGGAAGAGGCCGTCAAATTTTATACCGAGGTTATGGGCTGGTATCTGATCATGGCGCCGACCGAAATCGTTGAGGACGACAGCGCCATTGGTGAGATGTGCACCGAAGTGTTTGGCGAAGGTTGGGGAAGCTTTCGCATTGCTCACATGTCTACCGGTGACCGGATTGGCGTTGAGATGTTCCAGTTCAAAAACCAGACGAATCCGGAGGATAACTTCGAATACTGGAAAACCGGCATCTTCCATTTCTGCGTACAGGATCCGAACCTTGAAGAGCTGGCCGACCGCATCGTTGCGGCCGGTGGCAAGAAGCGCATGGAGAAGCCGCGTTATTACTATCCCGGTGAGAAGCCCTACCGCATGATTTACATGGAAGACCCCTTTGGAAACATTGTGGAGATCTATAGCCACAGCTACGAGCTGATTTACAGTGAGGGTGCTTACTGACGGCCGATAATCTGATCGGCGAGAACGGTCAGTTCTGATGCAACAAGATCCGGAACCGGAACACCAGGTGCCGGCAGCATGGCGTTGCCGTACCGGGTAAGAAAGGCACCATGGCAGCCAGCGGCCTGAGCGCCTATCGTATCCCAAAGGTGACACGCTACGAGGCACAGATCCGACGTTTCGACTGACAGCTCCCTTGCTACCAGGTGATAGGTTTCGGGCGATGGCTTGAATTTGCTTGTTGTCTCGACACTGAAGGTTCGCTCGAAAAAATGACTTAACCCCGCCTTATCCATTGGAGTAGGCGAAGCTCCGCTGGCGGAGTTGGTCAGTGTCACCAACCGGAGCCCGGCGTCGCGCAATCGGGTCAGGGCCGGTATGACGTCTGGATGGGCCGGCATTGTACTCATCCGTTCCTTCAGCTCCGCAATATCACTCTCTTCGATGGTCACCTGATGAATATCGGCGACCATCCGCAGTGTTCCCACGCCGAGATCACCAAAGGGTATATAGATGCCGGATAGAGTCATTGTTTGCGAGTAGAGGATCAACTGGGCGAACCACTCTCTCAGGATCCGTCTATCACTGAAAACGCGATCAAACAATGGTTCGAGGGTCGTTATATCAAGAAGCGTTTCGTTAACATCGAAAACGATAATCTGCGGAAATTTTGTGTGTGGCATAGAACATCCTCTTTCGGTTACGGCGGATACAAGCGGCTGTCTGAATGATGGATTATCTTTTCGACTGTAGCTGGACGTGAGTGATCGCTCAAGATAAAATTGAGTAATCATTCAAGTTTATCGCCGCGTTGTATTGCGGCCCTGTAAAACACTGGAAATGGCTTATGGCGCGTGCATCAATCCACAATCGGCAAGACTCTCTGGAACGAGCCCTACAGCTGTTCTGGCAGAAGGGCTTTCATGCCACCTCGCTGAAGGATCTGGAAAAGGCCCTCGATATGCGGCCGGGTAGTATCTATGCCACCTTTGGCAGTAAGGATGGGCTTTTCCAGGAGGCCCTGGAGCGCTATTCCCGCCTTGGTCTGGTAGAACTGGAGCGTACGTTTCAAGCTTACGAATCACCTTTGGCAGGGTTGGCGGCCTATCTGCGTGGGCTCGGTGGGATTTGTGATAAGGAGTTGCCAAGCCGTGCATGCATGCTGGTTAAAAGCCTGCTGGAGCTCGGCGAACGAGAACAAGCCGCTCGGGATAAGGCTGAAGAGTTGCTGGCGGGTATGGAAGTGCTCTTTATTGATCGCTTTTCTGCAGCCCAAAGGGCCGGGGAACTGAATAGTCGGCTTGATCCCGTTCTACTTGGTCGGCGGTTGCAGGCGGAGATAATGGGGTTGCGGGCTTTTGCACAGCGTGACGTAGATAGTGCGACCGTACATGCGCTCGCGGAAGACATGGCCCAGTCCCTGGAAGCGATGCGCGCTGAAGAGGTTGCAGACACAATCTGATGTTTAGTGCGTATTTGCCTGCTCTCATTGCTATGACGGCTGAGAGCAGGCTTTCACTCGGACAGGTTGTTCAGACTGTCGTTTCCGTTGCCAGTTTATCCTGAGTTTTCAGATCAAAATCCGAGGCGTCATGGCGCTCATGTAGCTGCTCGGAAGGCTCTCCCGAAGTACGATTTACTATGCGACCACGTTGAACAGCCGGGCGCTCAAGGATTTCTTTAGCCCAGCGCCGGAGGTTTTTGTAGCTCTCGACCTGCAAGAACTCACCAGCACCGTACGCTTCGCCCAGCACCAGATTGCCATACCACGGCCAGGTGGCTATGTCGGCAATGGAGTATTCGTCTCCACCGAGATAACGATGCTCGGCGAGCTCCCGATCCAGTACATCCATCTGGCGTTTCACTTCCATGGTGAAACGATTGATCGGATATTCAAACTTTTCGGGCGCGTAAGCATAAAAGTGCCCGAACCCACCGCCCAGATAGGGCGCTGAACCCTGCAGCCAGAACAGCCAGTTCAGTACTTCGGTACGTGCAGCTGCATCTTTTGGGAGGAAATGCCCGAACTTCTCCGCCAGATAGAGAAGGATCGAGCCGCTCTCAAAGACCCGGCTGCCGGTGTCCGTATCAAAAAGTGCGGGGATTTTCGAGTTTGGGTTTACCTCGACGAAGCCCGAGGAGAACTGCTCGCCATCGCCAATCCGTATCAGGTGAGCGTCGTATTCTGCTCCCGTTTCACCGATGGCCAATAGCTCTTCGGCCATGATGGTAACTTTCTGGCCGTTAGGTGTGCCCAGCGAATAGATCTGTAAAGGGTGCTTACCACGCGGCAGCGTCGCCTTATGTGTAGCGCCGGCGATGGGGCGGTTAGTTTTGGCCCATTCCCCGCCATTCTCGGCGTCCCAGGTCCAGACGCGTGGTGGTTCATATTGCTTGGTGTTCGACATGATGCAGGCCCTATTTCCAGGTTAGTTCAAACAGCCACAAGTCGGAGCGGTGATTAACCGCTTCCGACTTGTTGTCTGATTACCCAGCCTTGTGCCACTCAAATTTCTGGAAAGGCTTGTCTATCGGCGTGTCGGCGAGGTGATTGGTGTAGTTGCTCATGGTTTTCTGAGCCAAACCAAGAATGACCTCAAGAACCTGACGCTTGGTGAAGCCTGCCTCCAGAAATGCGGCCACGGTGCTGTCATCGACGTTACCACGGCCACGAACGATGGCAAGTGTAAAGTCACGCAGAGCTTCCAGCCGATCTGTCGGTAGCGGTGTTTCGTTACGCAGCGCCTCGGTAATGGCATCATCAACGTTCATATTTTTGGCGATGCCAGTATGAGCAGGCACGCAGTAGTGACAAGCATGTTCAACGTTAATGGTCTGCCACACGACGGTGGTTTCCTCGTCATCGAAGCTGCTGTCCAAAAATAGCTGGTGAAGCCGTTGATATCCTTCAAGCAGCCCGGGCGCTTCGGCCATAACCGCGTGCAGGCTCGGAATCATACCGAAGGCTTTAACGGATTTGTCGAGCAGGTCCTGGCTTTCTTGAGGAGCACTTTGCTGATCGTGAAGGGTAAACTTGGCCATGGAGTGGCTCCTTGTAGTAAGGCGAATGTGATATGACTCGCATTGGTTTGACGCCCCCTTGGTTGAGTGATCGCTCAATAAAGGGTGGCGTTATACAAAAGCGAGTTCAACGGTCTTACCTTAACCTAACTTGAGTGATCGCTCAAGTTATATGTGAGTGACCACTCAAATTCATCACCGCTTTCGATCGAAAGTGCCGATATACCGTTCTCGGATTAGCACCTGAGCTAGCGCTTTGGTGCGTTCGTGTCCTTCAGCTGATCGAATCTTTGGACAGAATCCCTTTTTCTGTCAGGTCGTTCAAAATGGTGGCGCATTTCATTTGCAGATAATCCCTTAGCAGGCGCATCGCAGGCGTGATGGATTGGCGACTGGGGCAAATGAGCCACAGCTCCGTGACGCGCGGTCGAAATTCGGATATGACGCTGACCACCCGACCGGTCAGCAGGTCATCAGACATATCGAGACAGGATTTAACCGCGAATCCCTTTCCAGCTACACACCAGCGACGTACCAGGTCGCCATCGTTGGAGGTACGGTCACCTCGCATTCTTACCTTAAACTGTTGGTCGCCGCGGGTGAATGTCCATATATCGTAGGGAATGTCCTGTAATTGATAGAACAGGCCGTTGTGAGATGCCAGGTCGTGTGGGTGGCGGGGCGTTCCATGCTGCTCAAGGTACGCCGGCGTTGCGCAGAGGATGCCTGGTACGTCAGAGATTTTGAAACCATACAGGCCGGCATCGTCGGGTGAGCCGTAGCGTAAGGCCATATCGACGGAGTCTCTGTAGAAGTCAATGTTACTGTCGCTGATATTGACGCGCAGGCTGACGTGCGGGTGGTTTTCCATAAGGTCATCCAGCCAGGGCAGCACACGATTTCGCCCTAGATCAGAGGATACGGCAAGGCGTAGCTCACCTTCCACCGAATCCTGGTCGCCCAGAATGTTATGACGTGCCTGCTCCAGCATATGTAGCGCCTGCTCACACTGCGGGAGGTATTTCTCCCCCGCACTGGAGAGCCTCAGTTGCCGCGTTGTTCTGACAAAAAGCTCCACACCCAGTGCACTTTCCACTCTTTTCACCGCCGCGCTGGCGGTCGCGGTGCGCATGTCAAGACTCGTCGCGGCGGCGGTAATGCCGCGAAACTCGGCCACCTTGAGGATCACTTTAAGGTCGTCAATCGTCATATTGTCAAAAATTATTTGATAGTGTTTCAGGGATTAGGCTGTTTTTGGCAGCTTAGTAAAGGTTCACACTGATCACCAGTTAAACGCCATCATGGCATAAAGCAAACGCAGGAGATCAGCAGATGAAAGCCATAGGTTATAGCGAGGCACTTCCCATTACCCATGAAAACGCGCTTTTCGATATCGAGTTACCACAACCGATCGCCAGTGGTCGTGATTTGTTGGTCCAGGTAAAAGCCGTTGCCGTTAATCCGGTGGACTACAAGATTCGGCAGAATGTGGCTGCTGAAGAAGGTGAGTACAAGGTAATTGGCTGGGACGCAGCAGGGGAAGTGGTTGCTGTTGGAGAAGCTGTCACCGGCTTCAAGCCTGGTGATCAGGTTTTCTATGCAGGAGATCTTACGCGCTCCGGAACTAACGCCGAGTTCCAGTTGGTGGATGAGCGGATCGTAGGACATAAACCCCAGAGCCTTTCCGACTCAGAAGCCGCGGCACTTCCACTGACCACTATTACGGCTTGGGAATTGTTGTTTGAGCACCTGCAGCTCAAGCGGCAATCACCGGGGGATCGGGGTAAGTCGAATGAAGTCGTGCTGGTTGTCGGCGCTGCTGGCGGAGTTGGTTCTATTCTGATCCAGCTGGCCAAAACCCTGACCGGGGCAACGGTCATCGCTACCGCATCCCGTGAAGCTTCCAGAAACTGGGTGCAGGCGCTAGGTGCCGACTTTGTGGTGGACCACCGGGAACCGCTTAAGCCCCAGATTGATGCGCTGATGGCAGAGGGGCAGATTGGGGCGGTAACGCATGTGGCCAGTCTTAATGCGACTGAACAGTACTTCGACAGCTACGTAGATATGCTCGTTCCATTTGGCAGAATTGCGCTGATCGACGATCCTGTGTCACTGGATGTGATGAAAATCAAACCAAAGAGTCTGTCACTGCATGTGGAATTCATGTTCGCCCGTTCCATGCACCAGGCTGCGGATATGCATGCGCAGCATGAGCTGTTGGAGCAAGTCGCAAATCTTGTGGATCAGGGGTATATCCGCACAACCGCAGGTAAGCATCTGGGCACTATCAATGCCGAAAACCTCAGGGCAGCACACGCGGAACTGGAATCCGGTCGTGCCGTAGGCAAGGTTGTTCTGGAAGGTTTTTGAACCTTCACAACCCGCATTTAACCCTTTTGAAAAGAGAGAACAAACGGATGACTAAGCTTACCATCATTGCTCATATCACGGCCCATGCCGGAAAAGGCGAATTATTAAAGCGTGAGCTGGAAAAGCTACTCGTACCCACGCGTAATGAGCCCGGCTGCCTGCAGTACGATCTCCATCAGGACAACGAGAACGCTGAGCATTTTATGTTCTGCGAGAGCTGGGAGTCCCGCGAGACATGGCAGGCCCATATGACTGCACAGCCCCTGCAGGACTACCTCAAAGCCGTTGAGGGAGCCGTTGAGGGCTTCACCTTGTACGAAATGAGTCATATTGGCTAAGGCACTGGCCGGAACCTTGGAATAAGCCTCCGGCTGTCATGCCACTATTGCTGGGCAGCCGAACCCCACGGCGCGTGCAGCGCGATACTGAGCAGTACGCGCTTGCCACGCTTGAGTCTCCGAAAGAGAAAATAAACGGTATTTGATGGACTCTTGAGTGATCGCTCAAATGCTACACTTTTCGCTAAACCATCGCACGCCAGATTCAGCCCCTGATACCATTTGGTAATATTTTCCTCAGGGTAGCTTGGTTTTGGTTGACAGTTACAACCATTATTTTATATGGTTGATACTGTCTACTAGATAGAGGTTGCTTATGCCTGACAAGTCACTTAGCGAAGCCGTGCACCGGTTGATGCATGCATACACACACCTTCTACGCGAAGGCATCCGCAAACAGCAGATCGAATTACCGGTCACGCATATCAGGGTGCTGAAAGGAGTCTGTCGTAACCGTAAGGCGACCGCGCAGTCGATCGCCAAACGAATGCAGCGCGACAAAGCGCAGATCACCCGCGCTTTGAACGACTTGATTGAAGCCAGCTTGATTGTTAAGGCAGATAATCCCCTTGACCGCCGGAGCCAGTTCCTGAAACCGACACCCAAAGGCAGGAAAGTGATGGCTCGAATTGATGCGGTGGAAGAGTGGGCTGTAGAACAAATGACTACAAAACTGGGGAGCGATGAGCTCACGCTGTTCCTCCGTGTCAGTCAGACCATGGCAGACAGCGCGGAACAGATTGCCAACCCTGAAGAAGGGGAGTCCTGATGTCTAAACCTGCGCCAAGAACTCTGGACGTGATTCGCTCCGCCTACATTACTCCACATATGCTGCGTGTAACGCTTGGTGGTTCGGGATTGGCCGACTTTCCGAAGGGTCAGGAAAGCGCTTATATAAAGCTGATTTTTCCGCAGCCCGGGGGATCGCGACCGTTGATGCGAACCTACACCATCAGCGGACAGCGCAGCGATGAGATTGATGTGGATTTTGTGCTTCACACGGCTGACGGGCCAGCATCAACATGGGCCCGCGGTGCGAGACCCGGTGATCAGATTCTCGTGGGCGGGCCGGGACTTAAAAAACTGGTCAATAACGACGCGGACTGGTATTTGTTGGTGGGCGATATGACTGCTTTGCCCGCAATCGCAGTCAATCTTGCTCAGTTGCCGGAAGATGCACGGGGTTACGCGGTTCTTGAAGTTGTGACCGACGAGGATATCCAGCCGCTGCAGCATCCGGAAAATATTGAGATTCACTGGGTTGTCAACGCCGTCCCGAATGTTGATACAAGCGCTCTGTTGAAACGCATTGAGCAGCTTGCCTGGCTACCGGGCCAGCCGGCGGTCTGGACGGCTTGCGAGTTTCACAGCATGCGGGCACTACGGACATATTTTAAGCAGCAGCGCCAAATGCCAAAAAGCCATCTGTACATATCGAGTTACTGGAAAATTAACAGTACCGAAGATCAACACAAAATTGAGAAACGAGATGATGCGCAGGCAGCGTAGTCTTGGTTATCTGAGCAGGTCTATGCCGATCGGCTAGCCCTGTGTCAGTTTCTGCCGGGGCCACTGTTTACCTTTGCATCCAACTCTGTTTTTTGGGCGCTGTTAACTGATTTCCATCAGAAAGTGGTTTGCCAGTCTCTCGATTTCCTGAAATCCCATTCGCGCGTACAGTCGCTTCGCATCCTGATTCGCATGCAAAACCTGAAGACAAAGCGGAACACCCCGTGACCGAGCGTCTGCCAGCAGGTCACGCAGAAGTGCCGTTCCCAGGCCATGGCTCTGGTAGTTCGGGCAAATCTGGATCTCGTGTAGCCAGTTGCAATCTTCAAGTTGTTCCAGAATCACAACGCCGACCCGATCACTTCCTTTTTCGATAATCTGAGCCGGGCGCGGCTTTTCCCACTTCGAGAAAAAAATCTGTCGTTGGAAAGCTTCATCCCACTTACCGAACTGACGAATCACAACCTTAAGGAAGGATTTCCTGTTCAACTCGTATAGCCACTCGATATCGTCGGGCCGTGCTTTTCTTAGGGAGTAACTCACTGGATAGACACTGTTGTGGCCAATGGCCTTCCTTTTTTAGAATTTTCGCGTTTTTTGCGGGCGTCATAACAACAGTCTACTTTGGCGAGCCCGAGATGCACGAACAACCCCGAACATGGTTTCTCCAGACTGAGCTCAACTCTGAAATTTTAAAGAAAATTCAACATTTTGATCATCGTGTATTGCTAAAACTAATCCGCTATCTGAAATTGACATTATCTTCGATAATAAACTAAAGTCAGAGTGTAAAATAAAATAACATTTCGCACAGCGGAAGAAGAAAAAATACAATAATTAACAAGAGGATGAAAGAATGCTTAACCTCAAAAGAGGATTGCTTGCCGTGGCTGTGGCCTTGGCTCCTACCTTTGCCTTCAGCGCAGATGGTGTTGAATTACCTCAGACGCTGGGTATCACCGCGTATGGCACCGGTTCGACTGGGTATAGCCAGATGGCGTCCATGGGCAACTTGCTTAAGAACGAGTACGGCGTCTCTCTGCGGATTCTGCCAGGTGAGAACGATGTGTCACGCATGACACCCCTTAAAATGGGCCGTGTTCCTGTTTGCGCCTGCGGCATTGCAGCTTTTTATGGTGCAGAGGGGGTGCTCTTATTTGCAAATAAGAGCTGGGGGCCTCAGCCCATCCGTGTGATTACCACGTCTATTGCCGGCTTCGGCCTCGGTGTTGCGGTAGCCGGCGATATCGGAGCAAAAACGCCCTATGATTTGAAAGGTAAGCGTGTGGCTTATTTGCGCGGTGATGATGCGAACAACCTGGGCACCGAAGCGATGTTGGCTTTTGGCAACTTGACATGGGATGACGTCGAGCGAGTTGAGTTTCCAGGTTACGGTCGTTCATTTGAAGGAATCATCGCAGACCAGGTTGATACCGCGTTCACGTCAACCGTGGCCGGGGGGCCTCAACAGGTTGCTGCCGGCCCCCGCGGCATAACCTGGTTGACCCTGGACCCCGAAGACAAGGAAGGGTGGGCTCGCCTGAAGAAAGTCGCGCCCTACTTTCAGCCGCACAAGGTTACGGTGGGCGCAGGTATAGATAAGGATGACCCCTGGATTGGCTCAAGCTACCCATACCCCATAGTTGTAGCGAACGCTGATACAGATAAAACGCTGGTCAAGAGCCTGGTAAAAGTCTTTACAGAAGACTACGACAAGTACAAAGACGCTGCGCCTGGCAACTCAGGCTATGCTCTGGAAAACCAGAATATGCAGTGGGTGGTCCCCTTCCATGACGCCGTTGTGGACTATTACAAAGAGATTGGTCATTGGACTGATGTTATGCAGGAGCATCAGGACATGCTGGTACGCAGGCAGAAAACTCTGTTGGACGCTTGGGAACAGTTTACTTCCGGTAATACCCCCGATTCGGAAGACGAATTCCGCCATGCGTGGATGAAGGCAAGAGCTGCGGCTCTCGAAGCGGAAGGTATGAGCCCGATTTTTATCTGATATCCAAACCATCGCTGGCGGGAGGCATATGCGCCTCTCGCCTGTATCGCCGACTGGAGTTTCTGCACAATGACGCAAACGCCCGCAATCGATCTGGACAGCGAAAGTGTGTCCGGTATCCGGCAATTGGTGGGGGGGTGGTTGTGGATTCCCCGCCTGTTTACATTGATCTTGACGCTACTGACAATCGACTACCTTTTTAACCTTCAGCTGATCAACTTGATCACTCAGGTCGAAAGCCAGTTCTTTTATACAGTTGTGGCACTCATGTTGCCGTTGGTTTTTCTTTTATGGCCGATGAATCGCTTCGCGGCCCGAAACAAAGTGCCTTGGTACGATGTTTTGCTCTTTGTGGCCTCAGCTGTGATCTGTAGCTTCTTTGTGTTCAATGCAGAGCAAATACTTGATCGGGGGTGGGAGTATGACGCACCCCATTATGCTGTGGTGATGAGCTTTTTGTTGTGGATTACGGTGCTGGAGGCGATACGGAGGGCAGGTGGTCTACCTATAGCTACAATTGTGGGGGTGGCAAGTCTGTACCCCATGTTTGCCGATATGGTGCCGGGGCCTATACAGGGTTTTCCGTCGTCACCCGCGCAGACGGCGATATACATGGCTATGAGTCGTGAGGGAATTATGGGTATTCCCCTTCAGGCTTTTGCTAACCTGGTCATCGGGTTCTTGCTATTTGGTGTTGCGCTGCAAAAGACCGGTGGCGGCAAGTTTTTTATTAACCTGGCGTTCGCTTTGTTAGGGCACGTTCGGGGAGGGCCAGCTAAGGTTGCGGTTTTTTCCAGTGGTTTAATGGGTTCGATGAGTGGCAGTGTAATCACAAACGTTATGACTACCGGAGTCATGTCTATTCCAGCTATGCGCCGGGTCGGTTTCAGCAAATCTTACGCTGCTGGTGTAGAGGCCTGTGCATCGACCGGAGGCGTATTGATGCCACCGGTAATGGGAGCAACGGCCTTCATAATGGCTGCATTTCTGAACATTCCTTACGGAACTATTGCGTTGGCGGCGGTCGTTCCCTCAGTGCTTTATTTTCTCGGCCTGTTTATCCAAATTGATGCTTACGCTGCCCGTCATGACTTGAAAGGACTGCCGGCAGATGAGCTGCCTTCACTAAAAGAGACACTTAAGGAAGGTTGGTATTTTATTTTCGTATTCGGGTTGCTGATCTGGATGCTGTTTTTTTTGCGGCAAGAAGCTACAGCGCCTTTCTACGCCACGGCACTGCTGCTGATAATCAATCAGGTGCTGCCATATGAGCGGTGGGGCTGGCAGGACGTGAAGGATTTCTTTTCTGAGTCAGGAAAGCTGTTTGCTGAACTTATTGCCATTCTGGCTGGTGTCGGGTTATTGGTTGGTGCGCTGTCGGTTACGGGTTTGTCGGGTACCATCGCCAACGATTTAATCTATCTGGCCGGTGGTGACATATTGGTGCTGCTGTTGATGGGGGCTCTGACCAGTTTCATTCTGGGAATTGGCATGACGGTGACAGCTGCTTATATCTTTTTGGCGGTGGCGCTGGCGCCTGCTCTCATTAACGGTGGGGGCATGGACCCGCTGGCGGTGCATCTTTTTATACTTTATTGGGGAATGCTTAGTTTCATCACTCCTCCAGTAGCCCTGGGTGCTTTTGCTGCTGCGACAGTGGCGGGAGCCAAACCAATGGAGACAGGTTTTCAGGCGATGCGGCTGGGCAGCGTTATCTATTTTATCCCTTTCCTGTTTGTGTTGAACCCTGCACTTATTTTTCAGGGTAGCTGGGATGAAATTGTCGTGGTCATAATGCAAGCTTTGGCCGGCGTGATTCTGATTGCAGGCTCTATACAGGGCTGGTTGCTCGGTATCGGTAACCTTGCCCGCGGCGGTGTTATCCAGTGGCCGGTGAGGTTCGCCCTGATCCTCGGTGGAATGTTATTGGCAATCCCCGGGGGTGGACCAGTGCCTCTGACAAATCTACAGTTGTCGCTCGCAAGTGCGGCTCTGATCCTGCCTGCTCTGGCCTTAGTGAAAATTATCCAATGGCGACAGCCTGCTGTTTCCATGAATGGTTGAATGACAAATAACGCACTCGTGCTTGCTGGATCGGCGCTTTAATAGCGCCGATCTTCGTAGGGAGAAGCGAATGGGGTCGCTACGGTCTAGCGGCGCTTCCACGCCAATAGGCGATTGTTTGCCGGCATTTCAACATCGGTTTCCAGCACCAAATCGTTCAAGTCACCGACCTGATTCAGGTCGTCCATATCCCGAATGCCCATTGTCGGCTTCTGCCGCCTCAGCGAGGCGTCAAACTGCTGATTGCTGGCACTGGTGAACCGCCCGTTGTAATTAAATGGCCCATACAGGCAGAAGGCTTCGCCCCGTTGGAGGTTCGCAGAAACGCCCTGAAACATCGCTTCAACCTCTTGCCAGGACATGATGTGTGCCGTGTTGGCGGAATACGCTCCGTTAATCGGTGGCAACTGCCAGTCACTGGCACTGACATCCAGAGCCAGAGGCTTGTTGATATTTGGCAGTCGTGCCTCTTGCAGCCACGGCTCGCACAGCTGATAGTTGCTCGGGTGGTCACTTGGCTGCCACCTTAGGTGTGGAAGGTTGAGGGCAAAATGAACTGCGTGTTGTCCGGTGCCCGTGCCGATCTCCAGGACGGTTCCGGGCCCAGTGAATATGGCGCCGAGTTTTTCGAGAATAACCTGCTTGTTGTTTTCGCAGGCCTGAGAAAAGGGTTTTCTTTCCACCACACGCGCCCCTGTTTTGTCGGTGAATGTTCGGGATTCAAGCTCTGTTTATATCAGTCCTGCACTTTTCAGGACAAATACCCCCAAGGTGATGGTGACACTCGCCATCAGCGTGGTGATTGCGACTATGCTCGCCGCCAGCCGGTCGTTGCCGCCGAGCGCTTTGGCCATCACAAAACTGGCGGCGGCGGTCGGGCTTGCGAAGAACAGGAACAGCAGGCCGAGTTCAGGTCCAGAGAAATCCATCGCCCAAGCTGCGCCAGTGCATAATGTTGGCAATGCCACCATTTTCATGAGCGCCGAGCTGAGTGCGGTTGAACTGTCGCTGCGCAGGGCACTAAGTGACACCGTTGCGCCGATGCACAGCAGCGCCAGCGGTAACGTGAGGGAAGCAAAATAGTCACCGCTGGTCATTACCCAGTCAGGCAGTTGCAAATTTAACCAGGCCACTGGGATGGCGGCGAATACCGAAAGTATCAGAGGGTTACGCAGAATATCCTGCAGGATGCGCTGCAAATGGGGTGATTGTCCTGGCTGATAAGCTGCCAGCACAATCACCGAAAGCGCGTTGTAAGACAGAATAACCAGCCCCAGTAGAATACTGCCCGCCGAAAGCCCGAAATCCCCGTACAGGTTTGCCGCCAGCGCAAGCCCGACGATGCCGCAGTTTCCCCGAAAGGCTCCCTGCACGTAAACGCCGCGATTAGCATGTTTAACGCGCCAGCGTGCCCACAACCAGGCCAGACCGAAACTGGCCAAAGTTGCAAAAAGATAGAAAATCAAAAGTCTGGGGTTCAAAGAGGTGCTGAGATCGGCTTTTATGATACTGAGAAACACCAGGGTTGGCAGTGTAGCTTTGAAAACCAGTGCCGAAGCCGTGTGCACGAATGCATCATCAATCCAGCCAACTCTTCGCAGGCCCAGCCCGATAAACACCATGGCAAAAACCGGGAGGGTGGTTTCCAGTGTCTGTTGGAAAATGCTGATCAGTTCCATTCGGATTGGCCAGGGGTCTGAGAATTGATGCCCACATCATAGATCTGACGGAAAGGTAATGAAATCACTTGCCGGAAGACATAAAGGGTGGGCTATAGTATCGCGCAACATATCTGAACATGAGGGCCAGCATGAACGCCGTAAATCCCGCGCCGGAGCAGCTGAGAAAGGTTCTGGCTGATACGCCTAAAGATCAGCCTGTGGTAATGCTGAACCTGTTACGGTTTCGTGACAAAGCAAACTACGCCGATGATTCCGGTGATCGAAGCGGACGTGAAGCCTACCAGCTTTATATGCATGAGGCAGCTGCGTGTGTCAGTGCCGTGGGGGCCGAAGTTATATGGTCTGGCCGTAGCCTTGGCTCCCTTATCGCGCCGCCAGACGAGTCCTGGGACCAGGTGTTGCTTGTACGCTATCCATCAATCGACGCGTTTATGACAATGATTGAAAGCTCTGAGTACAAGGGGGTGGCCAAGCATCGCACTGCTGCTTTGAGCGATTCAAGGCTGGTCGCTAATCTGGAAGGTCAGCACTGAGGCAAAGCCTCAGCCCGTGAGGCCTGACTCCAATATGCCGGTCTGGCGTATCAACATATACGCCGCCGTGCCTGCCGCGATAGAGAGCAGGGCATTGCGGCGCCAAAGATGAATAACCACTACTAACGCGCCCGCCAGAATGGCATCCAGCCCGGGCACTGCTGCTGACCAATCTCCCGAACGCTGCAAAAATACTGTTGCCAGTAAAGCCATAACGGCTGCCGGCAAATAACGCCCCAGGTGTTTGATGAGCGGGTGCTCGGTATGACGCTCAAAAAACAAAAAAGGTATGATTCTGGTTGCAAAAGTCGCGATTGCTGCGACGGTGATGAACGCAACGAGGTAGCCAGTTTCAGACATGGTTGCTGCCCTCCGCGCCGGATCTGGCTCGCAGATTCCGGTATTGCAGCAAAAGCACCGCAGTAACGATGGCGATGGCACCGATTAACTGATGTGCCGGTGGTAGCAATATCATGGCGACACCCGCAGCGGCTGCGCCGGCCCATACCGGGAAAGCATCTCCAAGGGCTTTGAACTGTTCGATTGTCAGTACGATAAACAGCGCCACAAGCGCAAATTCGATTCCTGTGCTATCGAAGGCCACATTCCGGCCCAGCAGTGCTCCCAGGGTGCACCCAATCACCCAGTAAACCTGGTTGAATGCCGTAATCCGGAAATCAACGTCGAGCTCATGAAGGGTGTCCTGAGAGCGCGACCGACTGGTCAGCAATGAGTAGGTCTCATCAGTCAGGCCAAAAATCAGATAAAGCTTGCGCCAACCCGCGCCACGGAACTGGCCGAGCAACGACAGGCCGTAGAAAAGATGGCGGGCGTTCAGCACGAACATGGCAATAAACACTTCCAGCAAGCCAGCTTTCGCTGCCAGCAGGCTGACCGCCAGAATCTGACCGGCACCGGCATAGATCACTACGCCCATGAGCGGAGCCGCCCACCATGCATAGTCCAGCTGGGTTGTGAATAGCACCCCGAAAGCCATGCCAAGTGGCAGGTAACCGAACAGAATCGGGAGTGTGAGGCGAAAAACAGACGAGTTCATTA